>CAZBBT010000258.1:1540-3468 GCA_964490065.1 uncultured Mesorhizobium sp.
CATCCGGCCCTTCGGGCCACCTTCTCCCCGCGAACGGGGAGAAGGAAGAGGTGCCTCACCCGACGATAAGCTCGGTCCACTTCTGGTTGATCTCGTCGGCCTTGGAGGTATAGAGGTCGTAGCGCGGGATGATCGGCTCGATGTCCGACGACACCGCCGCGAATTCCTCCGGCTTGAGATCGAGCACCTCTTTCTTCAGCGTCGGCTGGGTGCCGACCTTGCGCGACATCAGGCCCTGGATCGCGGGCTGGCTCATATAGTCGATGAAAGCGTGCGCCTCATCGACCTTCTTGGACGCGCGCGACAGGCACCAGTTGCCGGAATCCTGGATGCCGCCCTCCTTCGGGAAGGTCGAGCGGACATGGAATCCGTCCGCGATCGCGAGGCCGGTCACGTCATGATAATACTGCCCCATCGGGATCTCGCCCGACTTCAGCGCCTGTTCGAACTGTGCCTCGTCGCGATACCAGAGCCGCACGTTCGGCTTCACTTCGGCGAGCTTGGTGAAGGCCTTGTCCAGCCCCTCGTCGGTGCTCAGCGCGTCTGTGCCGCCAAGGAAGGTTTTCGCCGTCACCTCCAGCAGGAATGAGTTGGAGGCAAGCGCCAGCAGCCCGAGCTTGTCTTCCTTGTCCTTCTCCCAGAGCGCCGCCCATGAGGTCGGCGCCTCCTTGAACACGTCGGTGTTGGAAACCAGCGTGATCCACCACGCCACGGCACCGATGCCGGCCACGCGGCCGTCTGGATATTTATTGATGAAGCGCGGCAGAAGATCACCATAGCGCTTGAACTTCGAGGTGTCGAGCGGCGTCCACAGTTCCGTTGCCTGGCCCTTCAGCGTTGTCGTCTGCGACATCATCGAGAGGTCGGCCGGCGCCTGTCCGGCCTTGGCGGCTTGTTCGAGCTGCACCAGCCAGGCTTCGCCGGTCGGTTCGGCCACCGATTCCACAGCGATGCCGGTCGCCTTGGTGAATTCGGGGAAGATGTGGGTGTCGAACGACTTCTTGAAGTAGCCGCCATAGACGCCGACCTTGAGCGACTTGTCCTGGGCGCGCAGCACCGCCGGCATGGCGAGCACGCCGGCGGCGGCGATGCCGGTGCCGAGCGCGGCGCGGCGACTGAGTTTGCGCTGCATGAATTCTGTCATTGCTGTTCTCCTTGTCGATGCCGGTCGTTGCCGGGTTCCCTTGTCTGCCATTTTGTCGTCGCGGCCAGCCTACACTCTTTCGCCGGCCATTGCGCTCGGCTTCAGCGCTCTTTCTTCATCGCCGGACTGAACACCATCAGGCTCAGGATCTCGAACAGAACCTGGGCGCCGGCATGCGCGGTGTTGGTGGTCGCGTCATATTGCGGCGCCACCTCCACGACATCTCCGCCGACGAGATTCAGTCCCTTCAGCCCGCGCAGCAGTTCCAGCGCTTCGCGCGTGGTCAGCCCGCCCACTTCCGGCGTGCCGGTGCCCGGCGCGAAAGCCGGATCGAGGCTGTCGATGTCGAAGGAGAGATAGGTCGGCCCGTCGCCGACGATCTTTCTCGCCTTCTCGATGATCGCGGGGATGCCGAGGCCATTGATCTCTTCGGCATGGATGACGGTCATGCCGGACACGTAGGAGAACTCCCACAGATATTCCGACGAGCCACGAATGCCGATCTGGATGGTGCGGGTGGGGTCCAGCACACCGTCGAGCACGGCGTTGCGGAACGGCCCGCCATGATGGAACTTGGTCTGGTCGAAGGCCCCGCCCGTATCGCAATGGGCGTCGATATGGATCATGCCGATCGGGCGTTGCCTGCCAACGGCCTTCAGGATCGGGTGGGTGATCGAATGGTCGCCGCCGACCGAAAGCGGGATGACGCCGGCATCGACCACCTGGGCGAGCCGCTTCTCGATATCCTCATGGCTGAGTTCCAGCCGGTAGCGGCTGCGGAACG
>CAZBBT010000259.1:0-3464 GCA_964490065.1 uncultured Mesorhizobium sp.
TCATCCTCGACGAGCCGACCTCCAGCCTGCCGGTCGCCGAGACCGACAGGCTGCTCGACGTCATCGCCGCGCTGAAGGCGCAGGGCATTTCCGTCATCTTCATCTCGCACCGGCTGCACGAGATCGAGCGCGCGGCGGACCGCGTGCTGGTCATGCGCGACGGCGCGCTGGTCGGAACGCTGGCCAAGCACGAGATCGCTCATGACGAGATGGTGAGGCTCATGATCGGCCGGGCGCTCAAGGCGCGCGACGCGCTGGCGCCGGCGCGCGAACCCGGCCCGGTCGTGCTCTCGGCGCGCGGCATCCGCACGCCGACCTTTCCGCATCGCGTCGTGGACCTCGAGCTCAGGCGCGGCGAAATCCTCGGCCTCGCCGGCTTGGTCGGCTCGGGCCGCACCGAACTTGCGCGCGTGCTGTTCGGCATCGACCGGAGCCTCGGCGGATCGATTGCGCTGGAGGGCAGGGCGCTTGCCTTGACCTCGGCGATGGATGCCGTGCGCAGCGGCATCTTTCTCGTGCCGGAGGACCGCAAGCTCACCGGCGTGCTGCTCGACCTGCCGATCGCGCAGAACATTTCCCTCCCCGACCTCAACGCGCACGCGCGCCGCTATCTGGTTTCCGTCCGCAGCGAGACGGAAACGGCGGAGGGGCAGAAGAAGAACCTCGGCATCAAGGCGCCGTCGGTGGCGACCCGCACCGGTACGCTGTCCGGCGGCAACCAGCAGAAGGTGGTGCTCGCCAAATGGCTGGCGATGAAGCCCAGGGTGATGATCCTCGACGAGCCGACGCGCGGCATCGACATCGGCGCCAAGGCCGAAATCTATACGCTGATGCGCGGGCTCGCCGATGCCGGCGTGGCGGTGCTGATGATCTCCAGCGACATGGAAGAGGTCATCGGCGCGTCCGACCGCATCGCCGTCATGCATGAGGGGCGCATTTCCGGCTATCTGGAGAAGGACCGGTTCAGCCAGGAGAACGTCCTGTTGCTCGCTGTCGGCAAGCCGGCGCGCGGGGCGGCAGCGCCCGTCCACGGGCTGGCAGTCTCGAGCGATGCGGCGGCTAAGGGATCGGAAGCGGCAGGGAGGCCGGTGCAATGAGCAAGAAGGATCTCGGGCTGCTGATCCTGATCCTGGTGGTCGGCCTTGTCGTGGCGCTCATCAATCCGCGCTTTCTGCTGCCGATCAATCTCGCCAACACGTCCAACCTGATTGGCCTGTTCGGCATCCTCGCGATCGGTCAGGCCTTCGTCATCATCACCGGCGGCATCGAGCTTTCGGTTGGTTCGCTGGTGGCGCTGCTGGGCGTGCTGTTCGTCGACCTGATCGCCAATCGCGGCATTGCCTGGCCGGTGGCGCTGCCGCTCATCATCGCGCTCGGCGGTCTCATCGGCCTCGCGCACGGCTGGCTGATCGCGCGGCTGAAGCTCCAGCCCTTCGTTGTGACGCTGTGCGGCCTGCTGATCTATCGCGGCGTGGCGCGCTTCTACACCAAGGACGGCACCGCCGGCTTCGCCTTCGGGCAGAATTTTCCGTCGCTGGAATTTTTGACCGCCGGGCGCTTCCACGGCGTTCCGAACAGCTTCATCGCGCTGATCGTGATCGCCGCGGTCATGTGGGTGGTGCTGCACCGCTCGGTGTTCGGCCGCTACCTTTACGCCATCGGCAAGAACGAGGAGGCGGCGAAATATTCCGGTATTCATACCGGTCGCGTCGTCATGGCCGCCTATGTCATATGCGGCGTGCTCACCGCACTGTCGGCGGTCTATTTCGCGATGTATACGCGCTCGATCTCGCCGGCCAGCCACGGCAATTTCTACGAGCTTTACGCCATCGCGGCAGCGGTGCTGGGCGGCTTCTCGCTGCGCGGCGGCGAGGGCTCGCTGGTCGGCGCGGTGCTGGGCACGGTCCTGCTGCAGGAGTTGCAGAACCTGGTCAACCTGCTCGGCATCCCGTCCTCGCTCAACTTCGCGGTGATGGGCGGCGTGATCCTGATCGGCGTGCTGATCGACCAGCAATGGAGCGCCTTCAGGGCGCAGCGCGTGGTTCTGGAGGCTGCGAGGCAGCAATAACTCCGCTGAGGGCAGAGCTGGCACCCTATGGCGTTGCCCCCCACCCTCGTTCCCTCCCCGCAAGGGGGAGGGAGACGCCGACATCGACTTTTTCGGCGGAAATCGTCACAGTTGGCGCATTGTAGCGTTGCCGCAAAGTCCCCCTCCCCCTTGCGGGGAGGGGTTAGGGGTGGGGGTAAAATGCCATATGCGATTGTCCTGCCGTTCACGGGGAGAAGATGCCGGCAGGCAGATGACGGGCGGCGCTGAGGGTCGAAGATAAGGACTTCAGCTTCGCCCGCGTCTCGCTGCCCGTTCCTCGCGCGACCGGCGTCGCGGCGTGGCGGCATCGCCTTCTCCGGCATCCTCGCTGTCGGCCTTTCTCGGCGGCAGCTTGACCTGCTCCGCCAGTCTGGGGAAGGCATCGACCTTGTTGGGCAGCGCCATGGCGTTGATGAACAGGCGCTGGAAATCCGGCTCCAGGGCAGTCTCGATCTTGTCGATATTGGAGACCTCGCGCTCGATCTCGCGGCGATGGTCGCGGTTGAGCAGCGCCATCAGCGCGCCGGTGCCGGCCGCATTGCCGACGGCCTTCACCTCGGTCAGTTCGCAATCGGGGATCAGGCCGAGCACCATGGCGTATTTCGGATCGATGAAGGAGCCGAAGGCGCCGGCGAAGCGGATGGTGTCGACGTGGTCGATGCCCTGCTTCTCCATCAAGAGCTTGGTGCCGGCGTAGAGCGCCGCCTTGGCGAGCTGGATGGCGCGGATGTCGTTCTGCGTGACGGTGATGCGCGGACCGCCTTCCTGGCTTTCCCGCAACAGGTAGGAGAAGGTACGCCCGTTCTGGAAGATGCGCGGCGTGCGGTCGGCCAGCGCGCCGTCGATCACGCCGTCTTCCGAGATCAGGCCGGAGAGGTACATCTCCGCCACGACCTCGATGATGGCCGAGCCGCAGATGCCGGTCACGCCCGTGACCTTCGCCGCTGCCTCGAAACCTTCCTCGTCCGACCATTTTTCGACGCCGATCACCCGGTATTTCGGCTCGAACGTCTCGGGGTCGATGCGCACGCGCTCGATGGCGCCCGGCGCCGCTCGCTGGCCGGACGAGATCTCCGCGCCCTCGAAGGCCGGGCCGGTGGGCGATGAGGCGGCGACGACATGGCCGCGCTTGCCGAGCACGATCTCGGCGTTCGTGCCGACATCGACCAGCAGCATCATCTTGTCCTGCCGGTAAGGCCCTTCCGAGAGCGTGGCGCCGGCGGCGTCCGCACCGACATGGCCGGCGATGCAGGGCAGCACATAGAAGCGGGCGCCGCGGTTGACGTCGATGCCGATGTCGTGCGTCCAGCCCTGCACCGCGCCCGAAACGGCCAGCGCGAACGGCGCCTGGCCGAGTTCGGTCGGGTCGATGCCG
>CAZBBT010000260.1:0-3440 GCA_964490065.1 uncultured Mesorhizobium sp.
TGCGCGGCACCTTCGAGACCATTGACGAGGACTGCCGTTTCGTGGTCCGCGACAGCAGCGGTGCCGTACTGACGATTACCGCCGGCGATGTGCACTTCGGAGCGGTGGCTTCGGCCGGCGCGACTTGAACGAAAGGACCTTTCATGGCGAACGACGCAAACGCCGAACTCGTCTTCGTGCCGCTCGGCGGCGTCGGCGAGATCGGTATGAACTTCGCCCTCTACGGCTACGGCCCGGCCGGCAACCGCGAGTGGCTGGTGGTCGATGTCGGCGTCACCTTTCCCGATCCGGCTCATCCGGGCGTCGACCTGATCCTGCCGGATACGCGCTTCATCGATGAACGGCTGGATCGGCTGCGCGGCATCGTCATTACTCACGCTCACGAAGACCATTACGGCGCGCTGCACGACATCTGGCCGAAGTTGAAGGTGCCCGTCTGGGCCAGCGCATTCACCGCCGGCATGCTGGAGGCCAAACGCCAGGGTGAGCAGGGCGCTCCAAAGATCCCGGTCACGCTTTTCCGCGCCGGCGAAAAGTTCACCGTTGGGCCGTTCGAGATCGAGCCGATCCCGGTGGCGCATTCCATCCCCGAGCCTTTCGCGCTGGCGATCACCACGCCGGCAGGCACCGTCATCCACACAGGCGACTGGAAGATCGACCTCGCGCCCGCCATCGGCCCCAAGACCGACGAGGCGCGGTTCCGTGCTTATGGCGACACGGGCGTACTGGCACTGATCTGCGATTCCACCAATGCACTGAGGGAAGGGGAGTCGCCCACCGAACAGGCCGTGGGCGCCAGCCTGAAAGAGATCATCAGCAAGGCCGAGGGCAGGGTGGCCGTCACCACCTTCTCCTCGAACGTCGGACGCATCCGCTCGATCGCCGAGGCCGCGCGCGATGCCGGCCGGCAATGCCTGCTGCTCGGCCGCTCGCTGAAGCGCGTCGTCGATGTGGCGAGCGAACTCGGCTACATGGACGGGCTGCCGGAATTCATCGCCGAGGAAGACTACGGTTTCATCCCGCGCGACAATCTCGTCGTCATCTGCACCGGCAGTCAGGGCGAGCCGCTAGCCGCACTCGCAAAACTGTCGCGTGATGAGATGAAGAGCGTGGCGCTGACGGCTGGCGATACCGTCATCTTCTCCTCGCGCACCATTCCCGGTAACGAAAAGGCGATCCTGGAGATCAAGAATCGGCTGATCGACCTCGGCATGAAGATCATCGAGGACGGCGACGCGCTGGTGCATGTTTCGGGTCATCCGCGCCGCAATGAGTTGAAGCAGATGTACCAGTGGGTGCGGCCGAAGATCGGCGTGCCGGTGCATGGCGAGGCGGCGCATCTGGTGGCGCAGGGCTCGCTGATGGCGACCTCCGGTATCGGCCAGGTGGCGCAGGTGCGCGACGGCGACATGCTGAGACTCGCGCCCGGCCCGGCCACCATCATCGACCAGGTGCCGTTCGGGCGCGTCTACAAGGACGGCAGGCTCGTCGGCACCGACGAGGCGATGGGCATACGCGATCGACGCAAACTCTCCTTCGCCGGCCACGTCGCGGTCAACGTCGTGCTGGACGACCGCTACGAACTGGCCGGCGATCCCGATCTCGTCGCCATCGGCGTGGCGGAAACGGATGCCGGCGGCGAGGCGCTGGAAGAACTGATGCTCGATGCGGCAATCGGCGCGGTGGACTCCATCCCCCGCCAGCGCCGAAAAGACTTGGACCTCGTGCAGGAATCCGTCCGCCGCGCGGTGCGCGCCGCCGCCAACGAGGCGTGGGGCAAGAAGCCGCTGGTGACGGTGTTCGTGACGAGGTGAGGAACCAGGGCAGTAAGGCAATAGGACAGTAGGGTAGTAAGCTTTAAGGTTCGCGCTTCGCGGATTGATCTCTGATCTTCCTATTGCCGTAATGCCATATTGCCTTACTGCCGTTGCTCACGGAGCCACTCATGCTTGGCCGCCTCAATCATGTCGCCATTGCCGTTCCGGACCTCGCCACCGCGACCGCGACCTATCGCGACATGCTGGGCGCGAAAGTAACCGCGCCGCAGGCTCTGCCGGAGCATGGCGTGACGGTGGTGTTCATCGATCTCGGCAACGCCAAGGTGGAACTGCTTGAACCGCTCGGCGTCAACTCGCCCATTGCCGCGTTCCTGGAAAAGAACCCGTCCGGCGGCATGCACCATGTCTGCTACGAGGTGGACGACATCATCGCCGCTCGTGACAGGCTGAAGGCCACTGGCACCCGCGTGCTGGGCGATGGCGAGCCGAAGACCGGCGCGCACGGCAAACCGGTGCTGTTCCTGCATCCGAAGGATTTTTCCGGAACACTGGTTGAACTGGAGCAGGCATGAACTGGCTCTTCTACGTCGCCTCCTTCTTCATCGCCTGGTGGTTTTTCCTCTTCCTCGTCCTGCCTTTCGGCCTGAAGACCCAGCAGGATGACGAGGAGGTGACGCTGGGCACAGTCGCCAGCGCGCCGCGCGGGCCGCACATGCTGCGTGCGGCGCTGTGGACGACGCTGATTACGCTGATCTTCATCGGCGCCATCTACGGCGTGTTCGAAGTGTGGGGTTTCAGCATCGACGATCTGCCGCGCATCGTCCCGACTGAGCGGCCTGCCTGAAATATCAGGCCCTTACTCGACGATTTTCCAGTACGAGTCCTTGGTGGTCACCTTGCCGTCACGGAACGTATAGAAGTCGCATCCCCGCACTTCTTTTTCGTTCCCTGCTGCGTGGTGCCGGTGAGGGTCCATTTCGACGCGCCGGTACCTGTCGTCGAATCCACAAAGTGCTCGGCGTTGCCGTAGTGCACGTCGGGCAAACCTTTAAAGCGCGTTGCCAGCGCGTCCCGTACCGCCTGCCTGCCTTCGAAGCGGGATCCCCAAGGCTGGTCTCCTCTCGGCATTTCCAAAATGCAATCGTCGGAAAAGAAGGCCATGACGCGATCAAGGTCGTGCGCGTTGAACGCTTCGCATAGAGCTTGCAGCTTCGAGCGAATATCCATCGGCGCTTTCCTGAAACCAGCGCTCCAATAGTCTACCCAATCAAAAAAAATGCAAGGCGCGAGGCCTTGCAGTTTAACGCGTCCGATCCGTTTCCGGTGTCCGGCGGCAGCGAGTAACCGCGCCTAGATCGCATCCTCCCAAGACTTTGACCGCGTAGGAGAGCGGATTGTGGTTCCACTCTCTCAGTTATCAAAAAACACTAGACCAAGCCCGGTCGAATTGTCACGGAAAATTTTGCCTTGAAACAGGCAATCCTGTGCTGCAGTGCACAATACAGAGGCAGTGGTAATCGGTCGGGACGAAGGTATTGCATTCGAGCGGATGTCATTTTTCCTTTCCGACTGCCGGCCTGCCGATAGCCGGCTGCCTCTGAGCCCGGGTGACCGGGTTCAGTTAGATGTGAGACGTTGGCCTTGAGAAAGGTTCGGGGGTTT
>CAZBBT010000261.1:0-3411 GCA_964490065.1 uncultured Mesorhizobium sp.
CGGGCACGAGACCCTTGGCGATGCGCAGCGCGCCGTCTCTCCACTCCCTCTCGACTAGCCGCCGCAGCCGTCGAGCAGTTCGACATCGTGCGGCCGGAAGAACAGAGTGGCCGGCCCCCGCTTGAAGCCGTCCGGCGCCGCCAGCCCGATCGGCCGGTCCGCGATCCAGACCTGGCCGTCCTCGACCTTGGCCGGCAGCGAACTGGAATCGCCGATGAATCCGTAGACGAAGGGGGAGTTGGGCGTGTCGTAGACTTCGTCGGCGCTGCCCACCTGTTCGATGCTGCCCTGGCTCATCACCACGACGCGATCCGCCAGTTCCAGCGCCTCTTCCTGGTCGTGGGTGACGAATACCGTGGTGTGGCCCGTCGCGTCGTGGATATCGCGCAGCCAGCGGCGCAGCTCGCGACGCACCTGGGCATCGAGCGCGCCGAACGGCTCGTCGAGAAGCAGCACCTTCGGTTCGATCGCCATGGCGCGCGCCAGCGCCACGCGCTGCCGCTGGCCGCCGGAAAGCTGCGACGGATAGCGCTTTTCCAGCCCCGTCAGTTGCACGAGGTCGAGCAATTCGAGCGCACGGCGGCGGATTTCCGCATCCGAGGGACGATCTGCCCCACGGCGAACCTTGAGGCCGAAACCGACATTGTTGGCCACCGTCATGTGGCGGAACAGCGCGTAGTGCTGGAACACGAAGCCGACATTGCGTTCCTGGATCGATTTCAGCGAGGCATCCTCGTCACCGAAGAAGATCTTTCCGCGCGTCGGACGCTCCAGCCCGGCGATCAGCCTCAGCAACGTCGTCTTGCCGGAGCCGGACGGCCCCAGCAACGCGATCAGCTCGCCCGATTTGATGTCGAGCGACACGTCGTGCAGCGCCGGAAACCGGTCGAATTCCTTGCGCACATTGGCAACGCGAACTTCCATCCGATTTTCCTGTTCAATGGCCGCGCGTCGCGGCGATCTCGGCGCCGTAACGCATTTCGAGCGCGGTCTTCAGCACCAGCGTGACGAGTGCCAGGCCCGCCAGCAGCGACGCGACGGCAAAGGCGCCGACGGCGTTGTATTCATTGTAGAGGATCTCGACATGCAGCGGCATGGTATTGGTCTGGCCCCTTATGTGGCCGGAAACGACCGACACGGCGCCGAACTCGCCCATGGCGCGGGCGTTGCACAGAAGCACGCCGTAGAGCAGTCCCCATTTGATATTGGGCAAGGTGACGTGCCGGAAGGTCTGCCAACCGTCCGCCCCAAGCGAAAGTGCGGCCTCCTCGTCGCCGGTGCCCTGTTCCTGCATCAGCGGGATCAGCTCGCGCGCCACGAAGGGAAAGGTGACGAAGACGGTGGCGAGCACGATGCCGGGTACCGCGAAGAGTATCTCGACGCCGTGCGCCTTGAGCCAGGGGCCCAGCGCGCTCTGCGCGCCGAACAGAAGCACATAGACCAGGCCGGAAATCACCGGCGAGACCGAGAACGGCAGGTCGATCAGCGTGGTCAGGAATGCCTTGCCCTTGAACTCGAACTTGGCGATCGCCCAAGCGGCGGCCACGCCGAAGACGAGGTTCAGCGGCACCGAGATCGCCGCCACCAGCAAGGTGAGCCTGATCGCGGCGGCGGTGTCGTGGTCGTTGAGCGAGGCAAGATAGGCGGCTGCCCCCTTGGCGAAGGCCTGCTGGAAGACGACGACCAGCGGCAGCACCAGGAAAATGGCAAGGAACGCGAAGGCGATCGCCATCAGCACCGCGCGCGTCGCGCGACTTTCGGTGACAGCCGCCGACAGGACTTCGTGCTCGGGATCGTCGATGGTGATGACGGGATCAGCCATAGCGTCTGCGACTCCACGACTGGAGGAGATTGATCACCAGGAGCATGACGAAGGACAGCGCCAGCATCACCGCGGCGATCGCTGTCGCGGCGGCGTAGTTGTATTCCTCCAGCCTTATGACGATGAGCAGTGGCGCGATCTCCGAAATCCTCGGCAGATTGCCGGCGATGAAGATGACCGAGCCGTATTCGCCGACGCCACGGGCGAAGGCCAGCGCGAAGCCGGTCAATATGGCCGGGGTCAGGCCGGGAAAGAGCACGCGGGCAATCGTCTGGAAGCGGCTGGCGCCCAGCGTCGCGGCTGCTTCCTCGACCTCCTTGTCGATCTCCTCGATGATCGGCTGGACGGTGCGCACCAGGAATGGCAGGCCGATGAAGACAAGCGCCACCACGATGCCGAGCGGCGTGTAGGCAACCTTGATGCCGAGCGTCATCAAAGGCGACCCCAGCCAGCCGTTCGGCGCATAGAGCGAGGTCAGCGCGATGCCGGCTACCGCCGTCGGCAGCGCAAAGGGCAGGTCGACCATGGCGTCGACGATGCGGCGGCCGGGAAAGTCGTAGCGCACCAGCACCCAGGCGACGATGGTGCCGAACACGACATTGACCGCCGCGGCGATCAGCGCCGTCCCGAAGCTGATCTCCAGTGCCTTGACCGTGCGCGGATCGAACACGATGCGCCAGAAATCGGCCCATCCCAACGCGGCCGAGCGCCAGGCGAGCCCGGACAGCGGGATGAGGATGATGAGCGCGAGGTAGACAAGCGAGAAACCGAGCGTCAGTCCGAAACCCGGAATGACGCTCGGCTGCTTCAGTCGCCACCCCGCCTGCGTGGGCGTTGCGGTCATGCTTGCAGATCGTCCCTTCTGCTTGATCCGATGAATGGAGGCGGCAATCCTGGCGCTACCCTACTGGGCCGGTCTACTGGGCCGGCCTGTAGACCTGGTCGAAGACGCCGCCGTCACCGAAATGGTAAGGTTGCGCCTTTTTCCAGCCGCCGAACTGCGGATCGTCGATGGTGACGAGCTTGAGTTCCTTCTGCCATTTCAGGTCGGCAGGATCGACCGAGTCCGGCTTGTAGGGGCGGTAATGGTTCCTGGCGATGATCGCCTGCGCCTCCTTGGAATAGAGGTATTTCAGATATTCCTCGGCCACCTTGCGGGTTCCCTTGGCGTCGACATTGCCGTCGACGACGGCCACCGGCGGTTCGGCGAGGATCGAGCTGGACGGATAGACGATGTCGAAATTCTCCGCGCCGAATTCATCGAGCGCGAGGAACGCTTCGTTCTCCCACGCAAGCAGCACGTCGCCCAATCCCTTCTGGGCGAAGGTCACGGTCGAGCCGCGCGCGCCGGTATCGAGCACCGGGACGTGCGAATAGAGATTGCCGATGAACTCCCTTGTCTTGGCCTCGTCATTGCCGTCCTGCGCGTTGGCATAGGCCCAGGCGGCGAGATAGTTCCAGCGCGCCCCGCCGGAAGTCTTCGGGTTCGGCGTGATGACCTGCACGCCCTCCTTGAGCAGGTCGTTCCAGTCGCGGATGCCCTTGGGATTGCCCTTGCGCACCAGGAAGATGATGGTCGAGGTGTAGGG
>CAZBBT010000262.1:0-3408 GCA_964490065.1 uncultured Mesorhizobium sp.
GCTCCTGCTCCATCCAGTCCATGGTCGCGGCGCCGTCATGGACTTCGCCGATCTTGTGCGACTTTCCGGTGTAATAGAGGACGCGCTCGGTCGTCGTCGTCTTGCCGGCGTCGATATGCGCCATGATGCCGAAGTTGCGGTAGTCTTCGATTTTATATTCGCGGGCCATGGTGGATGCCTCTTTCGTCTCGCCTGCGCTTTACCAGCGGTAATGCGCGAAGGCGCGGTTGGCCTCGGCCATCTTGTGGGTGTCTTCACGCTTCTTGACGGCGGTGCCGCGGTTGTTGGCCGCATCCATCAGTTCGCCGGAGAGACGCTCGACCATCGTGGTCTCGTTGCGGTTGCGCGCAGCCGTGATCAACCAGCGGATCGCCAGCGCCTGGCGACGCTCGGGGCGGACGTCGACCGGAACCTGGTAGGTGGCGCCGCCGACGCGGCGCGAGCGCACTTCCACATGCGGCGCGACATTGTCGAGCGCCTGATGGAAGACAGCGACCGGCTCCTGCTTGGTCTTGGCCTGCACCTGGTCGAGCGCGCCATAGACGATGGTCTCGGCGACCGACTTCTTGCCGTCGTACATGACGGCGTTCATGAACTTGGTGACGACCAGATCACCGAACTTGGGATCGGGATTGATCTCACGCTTGTCTGCACTGTGACGACGGGACATATCGTTTGTCTCTCTTCTTCTCTCTGGCCCGGCGTGGAATTAAAAAAGCGCCGAAGCCGGGGAAAACCCTTACTTCGGACGCTTGGCACCGTATTTCGAACGGCGCTGCTTGCGGTTTTTGACGCCCTGGGTGTCGAGAACGCCACGAATAATGTGGTAGCGCACGCCCGGAAGGTCCTTGACGCGACCGCCGCGGATCATCACCACCGAGTGCTCCTGAAGGTTATGGCCTTCGCCCGGAATGTAGCCGATCACTTCGAAGCCGTTGGTGAGGCGGATCTTGGCGACCTTGCGCAGGGCCGAGTTCGGCTTCTTCGGCGTCGTCGTATAGACGCGCGTGCACACACCCCGCTTCTGCGGGTTCTGCTGCATGGCCGGAACCTTGTTGCGCGTCGCCGGCGCCTGGCGCGGCTTGCGGATCAGCTGGTTAACGGTAGGCATTAAACCTTCCTTCTTAATCTCGATCTCGTGTCGGGAGCCTTTTTGAGGCCCGTTTTAAGCGATGCTTCCATACGCAAATTCGGGCCGTAACCGCTCTTTCGCGGTCCTGCCCGAACAAAAAGCAGAGGAAGCGCCAAACGCTTCATGCATGCCGGAATGTCTATTCGCTCGTAAAACGAACCCTGTTTGAGGCAAACTCCAAGGCGCGACGCCTCGGACTGCAAGCCTCACATCGGCTCAGACGTGGCGGCTTCTACCCGCAACCCCCGAAAGCGTCAAGCCCGCCGTGGCAAATATTGCGATGAAACGCACGCTTGGCAGGCATGCGCGGTACGCATGTAATATTCTTTCGCCGTTTCGCAAGTGCGAAGAAGAAAGTGACCCGATTTTCCCTGTCACCGCTGCTGCGATCGTGCGAAAAGGCGGCATGTCAAAATTTTCTCCCCTGGCGCGAAGGAATCACCCGGTGAACGACAATGCAGAAGACGGTGTTGAGCGACCCGTCATCATCATCACGGGCAGGGTCTGGAAGCGGAAGGGCGACAAGCCGGAAGGCGTCCACGTCATGCTTACCGCGCCGGACGACGATTCGGCGGTGCGCCGCGCCCTGGAGTCGCTCGCGGCGGAAGGCTATGCAGAAGCCGAACTCGATCAGATCGGCGAAATGGAGGGTGAACCTGACGACGAACCCCACCTTTCAGCCTATCAGGGCGCTTTAGAGGGCGAGGTCTCGATCGTGACCTTCGAGGAACCGTTTTGAACGAGCACTCGGCGGCGACCGCTTCTTCGCACTCCCGCGCCGGCTCGCGTGACTGGGCCGATCGTGCTGTCGCAGCGATCGAAGCCGACCAGCGCCGCTCCGCCGACACGCATCTATGGAAGCTGGACCTCCCTGCCCTGCCCGGCATAGACATATACTTGAAGGACGAGTCCACGCATCCGACCGGCAGCCTCAAGCACCGGCTGGCGCGTTCTTTGTTCCTTTATGCGCTGTGCAACGGCCATATCCGCGAAGGCACGCCGGTGATCGAGGCTTCGTCCGGCTCGACGGCCGTTTCGGAAGCCTATTTTGCCCGTATGATCGGCGTGCCGTTCTACGCGGTGATGCCGCGCACCACTTCGGCCGAGAAGATCGCAGCGATCGAGCACTATGGCGGCAACTGCCATTTCATCGACGACGGGCGCCGCATCTACCAGGAGTCGGCTGAACTGGCCGAGCGGCTCGACGGCCATTTCATGGATCAGTTCACGCACGCCGAACGGGCAACCGACTGGCGCGGCAACAACAACATCGCCGAATCGATCTTCGAGCAGATGCGAAGCGAGCGCTTCCCCTGCCCGACATGGATCGTGATGAGCGCAGGCACCGGCGGCACGACGGCCACGATCGGCCGTTACATCCGCTACAAGCGCCATGCCACACGGCTTTCGGTAGCCGATGTCGAGCGCTCGGCCTTCTATGACGGTTTCGCCACCGGCAGCCACGACTGCCGCTGCGAGGAGCCGTCGCGAATCGAGGGCATCGGCCGACCGCGGGTGGAGCCATCCTTCGTGCCGGGCGTGATCGACCACATGCTGCGCATTCCAGACGCCGTCTCGCTGGCGGCGATGCGGGTGTTGTCGCGAAAACTCGGACGCCGTGTCGGCGGCTCGACCGGCACCAATTTCGTCGCCATCTGCCATCACGCGGCAAGGATGCGGGCAGCGGGTGAAACCGGCTCGCTCGTCACGCTGATCTGCGATTCCGGCGAGCGCTACACCAACACCTACTATTCGGATAGCTGGTTAGTCGAAAAGGGCCTGGACCCCACTCCGTTCGAGCGGGGGGTCGAGACTTTCCTGTTGGGCGGGCCATTCGAACTAGTCTTCGAGGAAACCTCGGGTTGACGCCGCAACTCAAGACGCCAGCGACTGGAAACGCTCGTCAGCAGCCATCGCGTTCAACAGTCTGCATAGAAGCAGTGCCTTGTGACGCGGCAGGCCCACGAGGCTATTACGCATATACTGTGCCGGCCGAGCCTCGGCGACATCCCAAACCATCCAGGTTCCCGTAGGCTCCATCAGACATTCAAACTGTTCCTTGGCCGTCATCCCCGCCTCCTCCTTACGCTGCGGAACGCGCAATAGGAGCGCAATGGTTAACGAATCCCTGCTCGGCACGTAACGGTTGTTTTCGTCCGGCAATACGATTTTATCGTGAGGCAGATTGACATGGCCGAGATACAGAACCGGGCTCAATGCCCGCTGACCGGGTTCAGTTAGATGTGAGACGTTGGCCTTGAGAAAGGTTCGGGGGT
>CAZBBT010000263.1:0-3406 GCA_964490065.1 uncultured Mesorhizobium sp.
TGATCAAAAACCATGGCAAACCGCTTGAATTCCAAGACAGTCGCTCTCCCCCACTTCGTGAGGGGAGAGGATGAGCGCCAAGCTTGCGGCCGGCGTATCCTCTCCCCCGTCGATCGGGGGAGAGGTGGCGCGCGCAGCGCGACGGAGAGGGGGGCGATCTTCATAAGCGACTATAGGGGGAAAGCCCGCGCCTACCGTCCCTGCAGCACGCGGATGATGCGCGGCGTGACCTGTCCGCGCGAGGCGGCGCTGATGTCGGAATGCTTCAGCCGGCCCGAGGTGATACCGCGCGTCAGGCGCGAGCAGTAGAGCCGCGGCACGCTGCGCACCGACGTGTTCATGACCTTGGCTATGTTCTGCCGGGTCCGGTACGGCTTCCTGGATATGTTGCGCGTGCAATTGCGCACGAAATCGCTGCGCAGGGACGAACTTCCCCGCAGCGCCTCGCGGCTGGCATCGTATTTCGCCTGAGAAATGCCGCAGCCGGATAGAACGAATGCGCAGAGCGCAAGCAGGACGTAACGACCAACCAAGGCGGAGCCCTCCTCTCCTGTCGCCACCCACTGGTCCGGTTATTGCGTCCGCAGTTTGAGGCGTCAATCGTGCGAATGTGCTAGATGCCGCCCCGGTTCCAGCCCCGGCCCCTGTCGCCGAACATCGCATAGCCGGTATCCGTCACCGCCACCGTATCCTCCAGCTTGACGAAGCCGCGCGTCGGATGAAGCATGGTGGTCTCGACCGACAGCACCATGTCGGCCTCCAGCGGCTTTGACGCATAGGTGCCTTCATAGGTCACCGGATGGTCGGTCATCAGGAACGGCGCCTCGTGCGTGATGAGCCCCATGCCGTGCGCGAAGAAATCCGTGTAAGGCGCGACCTTCGATTTCTTCAGCACGCTTGTCGCGTGGGCGATCATGTCGCCGCCCAGCACGCCCGCCTTCACCTTCGAGAACGCCGCCTGCTGCACCGCGTCGATTTCCGCCAGCAGGTCCTCGAGCTCGGCGTCCGGCTCGCCCAGCACGCCCATGCGGCAGAGGTCGCCTATATAGCCGTGATAGTTGCCGCCGGAATCGATCGACAGCACCTCGCCCTTCTTCCAGGCCTGGTCGGATGCGGCGCGATTGTGACTGGGGCCGAGCGTCAGCAGGCAGTATTCGAAATGCGCGCCGCGATTGGTCTCCTCGCGCCGCAACTGCTCGATGATTTCCGCCTTGGTCGAGCCTTCCCGCGCCCAGGCAATGGTCGCCAGCATGGAATCGGTGATGATCTCGGAGGCCTTTTTCAGCAGGTCGAGCTCGTGCGGCGTCTTGAGCGCGCGCATCTGTTCCAGCATGTCGGTGGCATCGACCAGTTTCGCTTCGGGCAGCGTGCGCTGCAGCAGCGTATAGGCATCCGACGGCAGGAACGGTGGCTCGATGCCGATCCTGGCATCGGCCTTGCCGATCTTTCTCAGATGCTCGACCGCGAAGTTCGCCGCGTCCAGCGTGCCCCAGTTCGAAAGGTGCAGCGTCGGCGTCCAGAACGGATGGTTCTGGTGCTCGCCGCCCTCCATGCGGTTGCCGACATAGGCGGCGTGCTCCGGTCCGCCCTTTTCGTAGACGACGATCGGCAAATACCGGCTGTGGCCGATCGCGTCCATGGCCGAGAAGAAGATGAACTTGTAGCCGCCGAGCAGGTACTGCGTGTTGTGCTTGGACGTCGCGAACAGCACGTCGATGCCGGCTTCGTCCATCAGCCTGTCGACGCGCGCCTGGTCGAACGGCGTCGCGGTCGTCCTGCCGGGGGCGATGTTCATCGGACTTCTCCCTGCTGGTTTGCCGGTGGGCTGAAGGCGGCCTCACCACTCCCAGTCTGCCCCATATCAACCCATCTGGTCCAGCCAGAAAACGAGAATTTGCGACTGGTGGCGCGCAAAGCCGACGCGTCTTCGGACGTTCTCTCAAATCTGGTCTTACCAGTTTCGATGACGACGTTGAGGCCCGCAGTTACGGCGCGGTGTAGGAAAATATTACCTTCCGCCGCTGTCCTGTCGCAACTCCACACGCCTTATCTTGCCGGAGATCGTCTTAGGCAGCGCGTCGACGAATTCGATCTCGCGCGGATATTTGTAGGGCGCCGTGAGATTGCGGCAGAAATCCTGGATGTCCTTCGCCAGTTCGTCGGACGGCGCGAAGCCCTTGGCCAGGATGATGTAGGCCTTGACGATCTGGCCGCGCGTCTCGTCCGCCTTGCCGATGACGGCGCTCTCGGCGACGGCCTTGTGCTCGATCAGCGCGCTTTCCACCTCGAACGGGCTGATGCGGTAGCCGGCAGACGAGATCAGGTCGTCCGAGCGGCCGACGAACCAGAGATAACCGTCATGATCGCGCCGCGCGGTATCGCCGGTGTAGTACCAGCCGCTGCGGAACGCCTTCGTGTCGAGCCTGCCGCCGGCCTCGTAGTAACCATGGAACAGGCCGTTCGGCCAGGGATCGGTGATCTTCACCGCGATGTGGCCGACTTCCTCGTCCGGCTGGCGGTTGCCGTCGTCATCGACCACGTCGACGTCGAAGCCCGGCACCGGCTTGCCCATCGAGCCCGGGCGGACCTCCTCGGACGGGAAGTTGGCGACGATGTTGATCGTCTCGGTCTGGCCATAGCCGTCGGCGATCAGCGTGCCGGTCGCCTCCTTCCAGATGCGCATGACTTCCGGATTGAGCGGCTCGCCGGCCCCGAGCGAGCGGCGCAGGCTGGAAAGGTCGTATTGCGCAAGATCCTGCTGGGCGAACAACCGGTAGACCGTCGGCGGCGCGCAAAATGTCGTAACCTTAAGCTTACCGATAAGATTGAGGTGCATGTCCGCATTGAAGGCGGCCGGCCCGTCATAGAGCACCGTCGGCGTGCCCAGCAGCATCTGCGGGAAGAGAATGCCCCAGGCGGCCTTCGCCCAGCCGGTATCGGTCAGCGACCAGTGAACGTCGTCGCGCTTCAGATCCTGCCAGAAGAGCCCGGTGGCGGCATGCGCCAGCGCATAGCCATGATCGCGCGGCACCATCTTCGGCATCGAGGTGGTGCCGGAGGTGAAATAGGCCATCATCATGTCGTCGGCGCGGGTCGGCGGAAACGCCGTCCGATCCGGCTTAGGAGACGCCGCCTCGACCAGCGCCTCCAGCGAGAGCCAGTTTTCGCGTTGGCCGCCGACGACGATGAAATGCTTCAGGCTGGGACATGACGCGCGGATCGAATCGACCTTGTCGCAATGCTCCGGCGTGACGATGGCCAGCGACGCCTTCGAATGGTTGACGCGGTATTCGATGTCGTGCGCGGTGAGCAGATTGGTGCCCGGCATCGACACCACGCCGGCCTTCATGCAGCCGAACAGCACCGTGTACCATTCGGGCACGCGCCCGACGACGACGCAGGCGAA
>CAZBBT010000264.1:0-3396 GCA_964490065.1 uncultured Mesorhizobium sp.
TGGGTTCAGAACGTCGTGAGACAGTTCGGTCCCTATCTGCCGTGGGTGTAGGAATATTGAAAGGATCTGTCCCTAGTACGAGAGGACCGGGATGGACGGATCTCTGGTGGACCTGTTGTGGCGCCAGCCGCATTGCAGGGTAGCTATATCCGGACGGGATAACCGCTGAAGGCATCTAAGCGGGAAACCCACCTTGAAACGAGTATTCCCTGAGAACCGTGGAAGACGACCACGTTGATAGGCCGGGTGTGGAAGCGCTGCAAGGCGTGAAGCTTACCGGTACTAATAGTTCGATCGGCTTGATCGTTCTCATTCCTCATGCCCATCGCTAAAGGCGGTGACGGCACAGCTAGACAGCTTCTCGAATAAACATGCGCTTCGCCGACCTGGTGGTTATGGCGGGGCGGCTGCACCCGTTCCCATTCCGAACACGGCCGTGAAACGCCCCAGCGCCGATGGTACTTCGTCTCAAGACGCGGGAGAGTAGGTCGCTGCCAGGTCTACAAAGCGCATGTTCAAATCTTCTCTTTCGATGCAGGCCCGCCAAACGGGTTTTCGGGCCGCGCAAGCGGCCTTTTGTTTTGGCAGGACAGTGGAATTCGTGTAGGCGAGTGCTTACATTATACCGGTTGATGCGGGATGGAGCAGCATCCCGTCCGCCCGCGGAAGCAACGCTTCGAGGACGGACAAACAGGAAAGTCCGGGCTGCCCGGCCGACGCAAGTCGAGAAGTTGACGCGGGATGGAGCAGCCCGGTAGCTCGTCAGGCTCATAACCTGAAGGTCGTAGGTTCAAATCCTACTCCCGCAACCAGACAGAAGCCCGGCCTCGCGCCGGGCTTTTTGCTTTTGGCGGCCAGCGGTCCGGCGGTTCAATCGGCGGGGATGAATCCCGGATTGTAAAGCACTTCCCACGGATGGCCGTCCGGATCCTGGAAGTATCCGGCGTAGCCGCCCCAGAAGGTCCTGGCTGCCGGCTTCACCACCGTCGCTCCGGCGGCGGCGGCCTGGCGCATGACCTCGTCGACCTCCGCCTCGCTGGCAAGATTGTGGCCGAGCGTGCATTCGGTCGCGCTTCGCGGCCCGCGTGGCAGCCCCGAATCGTGGGCGATGCTGTCTCGATTCCACAGCGCCAGCTTCGATCCGTTCTCGAGGTCGATGAAGACGACCGCACCGTGCTCGACTTCTGTGCCGATGATACCATCGGTCTTCAGGCCTAGCCCGTCGCGATAGAATTTTAGCGATCGTTCGAGATCGTCGACGCCTATGGTGATGACGGTGATCCTGGGTTTCATGGCAAACCTCCTTCCTGGCAGCCAAGGCGTCTCGCCTGGCTTCGGAGGTGATTTTCGCAGCGGAAGGGTGTGGCCGATTGAACATTTCGGCCAATCTCACACGAGCCGGTTTCTTGAAGCCCGCCGAAGAGATGCTAGCTTTCGAGACGGAGCCCAGTCATGGAAGCAGTGCTTTCACAATCGATCGGAAGCTATGTCGAGAGGCCGGCTGCATCGTTCCTTTCGCATACGTTCGCCGCGACCTGGGTGCACCGGATACCCGGAACCGCACCGGCGGCGGTGGCCGTTTCGCCGGACGGCACCATCGACCTGCAGTGGATCGACGGGCGATTCCGGGTTGCCGGTCCGGACAAGGAGCAACAGGTCGAGCAATTGGCGGCCGGCGCCACGGTCATCGGATTTCGCTTCCAGCCTGGCGCCGCGGCAGCCTGGTTGGGGACGCCGGCAAATGAAATCCTCGGCGCTAGGGTGGCGCTTTCCGATGTCGCCGGCGCGAAAGTCGGGTTGATTTCGCCTGGCCGCCCCGGCCCGCTTGCCGAACTGGTCGCCTCGCTGGAGCATGCCATTGGCCGCTATTCGCTGGATCGGCAGGGCCCAGACCAGACGATGCAGGCGGCATTCAGGCTGATAGAGCGCGGACCGCCACCAGAAGCTCCGCTGGTGCCCTGGCTTTGCCGTGGCCTGGCGGTGAGCGAGCGCACGCTGCGGCGGCGCTTCGACGAGAGCTTCGGCTACGGCCCGAAAACGCTCGACCGCATCCTGCGCTTCCAGCGATATCGCCGTCTTGCGCGACAGGCCGGTGCGTCGACGGCAATTCTGGCGGCGGAGGCGGGCTATGCCGACCAGGCGCATCTCGTGCGCGAAAGCCGCCGGCTGATGGGCATCACCCCGCAGCAAATGGCGCGGTCGCTCGGCGGCCAACGGGGCGTGCTTCGATCTTAGCCTTGTGGAGCATCATGGTGGCCTGACCGACACGCCGATTCGACCTCCGGAATGGCTGCCCATGGATCTCGGCGTCCGGCGCCCAATCTCCGGCTTGCAGTCTGTTCGTGTTTTGTTCTAATTTGCATCCGGTGGGATACCAACGGCGATCGTCAGGAGTAGCGCTCGTGTCCGACCAGTCTTGCCTCGATTTTGGTCTTGGTCCCGAGCCACGGCGGCCGAAGCGGCCCGAGCGTGCATTTGCCTGCATCGATGCGGGCGGCAAAGGCGCCGCCATCGATGTGATCCGGAAGAACATCATCCGCCAACATGGCCTGCGGTATTCGCCTGTCCCGGCCGAACGCCTGCACGTATCGGTTTCCGCATATGGCGATTTCAAGCGTATTCCGAGCCGAATCCCGTTCGCGGTCGCAAGGGCGGCCGAACGCATCTCGGTGCCGGCTTTCGAGATCGCGCTGGATCGGGTCGCAACCCTTCCCGGCGGCAGGCCAGGCAAGCGGCCCACCGTGCTCTTGTGCGACAGCAGGGAATTGATCGGCCTGGCCGATGCCCTGCTGGCGGAAGTGACCAGGATCGGTTTGAAGGCGTCGCCTCTGAAGATGCCGCATATGACCCTGTTCTACAGCCCCGATCCTGTCCCCATGCAGCCGATCGAGCCCGTCCACATCCCCGTCCGGCGTTTCTTCCTCATCCACAGCGAACTCTGGCTCACCCGCTACAACGTTCTCGGCTGCTGGCGCCTCGGGGAGCAGGCGGCGCTGGATGCCGCGCCACTAGCCTTTGGTTCGATGGCTGCATAAGGTTCCCCGCGCTAGAAAGGCAGCCGGCGCAGGCAAGCCGCCGCGCCGAGGGAGGGACGCATGGATTTTTCGGCGGTCGATCGGACCTATGGACACGCGCGGAAGAATTTCCGGCTTTCAATCCCGGAAGACTACAACTTCGCCTTCGACGTGATCGACGACTGGGCAGCGCGCGACGACCATACCGCGGTCATCGCCGTCTCGCGCGACGGCGAGACGGTGCGCGAACTTCCCTTCTCCTACTTTTCGGAGCAGTCCGGCCGCTTCGCCAACGCCTTGCTCGCGCTCGGAGCGAAGCCTGGCGATTTCGCCTGCGTCGTCGTCGGGCGCGTGCCCGAATGGTACACGGTGCTGTTCGGCT
>CAZBBT010000265.1:0-3385 GCA_964490065.1 uncultured Mesorhizobium sp.
AACCGCAGTGAATCACAATGCCGAAATTGTGCAACAGGCCCCTCAAGGGGGAGGGATGGGCGCTACAACCGCCCCAGCCTTTCCGTCAGCAGGGCGAAGAAGCCGTCGGCGTCGATGTCGCGCATCACCAACGCGTTCTTTTCTCGCTTCGTGACGCCCCACCAGTCGATCACCGTCATGCCCATGGTGAGCTCGGAGGCGATCTCGACCGTGACGTTGCAATGGCGCCCCTTGAACAGGTCCGGTTTCAGCAGATAGGCGATGACGCATGGGTCGTGCAGCGGGCCGCCGTCGGAGCCGTATTTCTCCTCGTCGTAGCGCTCGAAGAATTCCAGCATCTCGGCGGTGGCGATCGCCACGCGGCTGCCGAGCTCGCGGATCGCCTGGATGCGGTGGGCCTGGGTCAGTGCCTTGTGGGTGACGTCGAGCGGCATCATGACGATCGGGATGCCGGCGCGGAACACAACGTCGGCGGCCTGCGGGTCGACATAGATGTTGAACTCGGCGGTGGGCGTGACGTTGCCGCCCTCGAAGAAGCCGCCGCCCATCAGCACGATCTCCTTGATGCGCGGGGCGATGCGCGGCTCGCGGATCAGCGCCAGCGCTATGTTGGTGAGCGGCCCGAGCGGGCAGAGCGTGATGGTGCCGCTTTCCTCCTTCATCAGCGTCTCGACGATGAAATCGACCGCATGCCCGTCCTGCAGCTTCATCGTCGGCTCGGGCAGGTCCGGGCCGTTCAGGCCGGTCTTGCCGTGGACTTCCTCGGCGGTAACCAGCGGGCGCACCAGCGGGCGGATGGCGCCGGAAAAGACCTTGATGTCGGGACGGTCGGCAAGCTCGCAGATCTTGCGGGCGTTCTTTTCGGTCAGTTTCAGCGGCACGTTGCCGGCGACGGCGGTGATGCCGACGATTTCAAGCTCGGGGCTGCCGAGCGCCAGCAATATGGCGACCGCGTCGTCCTGGCCGGGGTCCGTGTCGATGATGATCCTGCGGGGGGAAGGCATTCGTAGTTCCTTGTTTTGGCAAGTCTTTTTGGGCGAGCGGCGAGTGACGCGACGGGGTATCGCATCAAGGCTTGAACTCGTCCGCGCGGCGGACCATATCAAGACCAACGGGAAAAATGCCAGTCGGGTTTTTCCGGTTTATGTCGCTCTCAAGAGGACGCTGTAACATGTCTCGCATGACGCCGTTTTCCAGCCCGCTTCTGCTGGGCTTCGACACGATGGAAAAGACGCTGGAGCGTCTGGCCAAGTCCGGCGACAGCTATCCGCCCTACAACATCGAACGCCTGCCCGGGAACCAGGGCAGCGCCGAACGGTTGAGGATAACGCTTGCCGTGGCGGGATTCGCCGAGGACGACCTCGACGTCACCACCGAGGAGAACCAGTTGGTGGTGCGCGGCCGCCAGACCGACGACACGGAGCGCGACTATCTGCACCGCGGCATCGCCGCGCGCCAGTTCCAGCGCTGCTTCGTGCTGGCCGACGGGATGCGGGTGGTCGGCGCGGAACTGAAGAACGGGCTGCTGTCGATCGATCTCGATCGGCCCGAGGCCGAACGGCTGGTACGGAAAATAAACATATCGGTGAAAGACTGACCTTTGCCGATGGCTCTCACGCGGAAACGGCCCTGTCGGGCGATCCGCTGAAAGGAGGCTGAAATGACCAGAACCGACGAAAGAACCATCATGACCAGCGGCGAGCTTGCCCATCTCGGCGAAGGGTCGGTGGCTTATTTGAGGAAGGTTTCGAGCGACGATCTGCGCGGCCGCTTCCCAGGCCTCTCGGAGATAGCGCCCGGCCTGGAACTGTGGGCGCTGTTCGGCGCCGACGGCCAGCCGATCCTGCTGTCGGATGCGCGCGACCGCGCGCTGGCCGGCGCGATCGAGAACGATCTCGTCACCGTCGCCATCCACTGAGTAGCCCTCCACCGGGCGACGGGTCTTCCGAAACGAAACGGGCCGCCAGCGGCGGCCCATCAAGGCTTTCATCCGAAAAGATCGAAGATAGACGCGTCAGGCCGCGTGCGAGGCGGGTGTCTGCGACAGCAGCGCGTGGATCGCCGCGGCGTCGCGCGTGCCCCTTACCTTGGCGACCGTATCGCCGTCGCGCAGCACGCGCGCGATGCGCGACAGCGCCTTGAGATGATCGGCGCCGGCGCCCTCGGGCGCGAGCAGCAGGAAGACGAGGTCGACCGGCTGGTCGTCGAGCGCCTCGAAGTCGATCGGCGTCTCCAGCCTGGCGAAGACGCCGGTTATGCGCTTCACGCCTGCCAGCTTGCCATGCGGAATGGCGATGCCGTTGCCCACCCCCGTCGATCCCAGCCTTTCGCGCTGCAGGATGGTGTCGAACACCTCCCGCTCCGCAATGCCTGAAATCGCCGCCGCCCGCTCGGCCAGCAATTGCAGGAGCTGTTTCTTGGAGTTGGCCTTCAACGCCGGCATGATCGCCGAAACGTCGATCAGATCACTGAGATCCATGCTGAAAATCCCTTTTCTCGCCTGCCGACGCCAACCCCAATTGACGGCGGCCGGCCCTTATCCCTGCGCGACCTTGGCGGTCGAGGGGTCGATCCAGCCGATGTTGCCGTCCGGCCGTCGATAGACGATGTTCAGGTGTTCATTTCCGGCGTTGCGGAAGACGAAGACAGGGGTGTCCCCGGTGTCCAGCTCGATGACGGCGGAAGCGACCGACATGGTCTTCAGCGCCACGGTGGATTCGGCGACGATGGCCGGCGCGAAATCCTCCGCAATCTCCTCGTCATCGTCGGCCAGCGGTGCCATCACGGCATAGGCCATGTCGACGGCCTCGCCGTTGCTGACACCGGTGCTGTGCGATTTCAGCCGGCGCTTGTAGCGCCGCAGGCGGGTCTCGAGCCGGTCGGCGGCGGTCTCGAAGGCCAGCGTCGGCTCCTGCGCCTCGCCCGTCGCCTGCAGCGACGCGCCCGAATCGAGACGGATCATGCAGTCGGCCGTATAGCGCGACCCCGCCTTGATGATGGTGACATGTCCCGAAAAGCCGCGGTCGAAATATTTCCCGATCGATTCGCCGATACGATCGTTGATGCGGATGCGGAAGGCATCGCCCACATCCATGTGCTTTCCCGATATGCGCAGCGTCATTCGAAACTGACCTTTCCTGCCCAGGCTTCACACTGCCGGGAGTTTATACCCGTGGTCCGCCCGCACAAGCCGCAGGGCGGTTTTCGCGCCGATTTTACGCCCATTCTTCCCGGCTGATTGCTCGCTGTCCGCCTCCGCTCGTCCGTCCGCTCCGCGGCCGGCATCTGGACGGATCGTGCGCCGCGGGCCGCGGCCCGCCTCATGCGGGCGGGCTTCTAGCCACTTCCCCGCGGCTTGTCAACGAAACGTGAAAGCTGTGGAAAG
>CAZBBT010000266.1:0-3370 GCA_964490065.1 uncultured Mesorhizobium sp.
CGGCCTCGGCCAGACCTTCCATCGCGAGGGATTGACCGGCGAGACCTGCACGGCGACACGCATCTTTCCGCCAGAGCACGCCTATCTCGAAAACACCATTGCGGGCTTCCGCGCCGCCTTCATTGCCGGCGCCGATGTCGTGGAGTTCGACATACACCCCACGACGGACGGCCGTTTCGTCGTCTTCCATGACTGGACGCTGGACTGTCGGACCGACGGCCATGGCGTCACGCGCGAGCACGATCTGGCGACGCTAAAGGCGCTGGACATCGGCTATGGCTACACTGCCGATGGCGGCAAGACGTTCCCGTTCCGTGGCAAAGGGGTGGGCCTGATGCCAAGCCTGGACGAGATTCTGGCCACCTTTCCCGACGAGCGTTTCCTCATCAACGTGAAGAGCAACGACGAAGAGGAAGGCAAACGGCTGGCTGCCGTCGTCGGCGCACTGCCGGACGCGCGCCGGAAACTGATTACCGTCTATGGCGGCGGCGGAGCGATGGACTCCTATGCGGCAGCGCTGCCGGATGCCGGCGTGCTGGACACCGACGGCGTGAAGCGCTGCCTGCTGCGTTATTGGGTGCTGGGCTGGAGCGGATATTTGCCGCGCGACTGCCGCGACACGCTGTTCATGCTGCCCGCGAACATCGCCCCCTTTGTCTGGGGCTCTCCCGACAGGCTGGCGGCGCGGCTCAAGGCGGTAAACAGCACGGTCGTTCTGCTCGGCGCCTATGACGGCAGCGGCTTTTCATCGGGCATAGACGACATCGAAGCCCTGCCCGCCCTGCCAAAGCGGTTCGATGGCGCGATCTGGACGAACCGCATCGACAGGATCGGACCTGCCGTCAAGCAATAGTCCGCGCTGGCGGTTCCGCTTCCGAACGCTGCTTCAGGCCGCTTCCAGCGCAGCCTTCACGGCAGCGATCGCCGCCTCGGCCTTGGAAGCATCAGGGCCACCCGCCTGCGCCATGTCCGGACGGCCGCCGCCGCCCTGCCCGCCGAGTGCCGCGGACGCCACGCGCACGAGATCGACCGCGCTGAAGCGGCTGGTCAGATCGTCGGTGACGCCGACCACGACGCTCGCCTTGTTGTCCTCGCCCGCGCCGACGAACACGACGATGCCCGAGCCGAGCGACTTCTTGCCGGCGTCGGCCAGCGGTTTGAGATCCTTCGGCGACACGCCGCTGACCGCCTTGCCGAGGAAGCCGACGCCGGCAATGGTCTCGTTCTGGGTGGCCGCGTCCGCGGACGAGCCGCCGCCCAGCGCCAGTTTCTTGCGTGCCTCGGAAAGCTCCTTCTCCAGCTTGCGGCGCTCCTCGACCAGCGCCTCGACGCGCGCGGAAACCTCGCTCGGCGCAATCTTCAGCGCTGCCGCGACCTGCTTCAATCGCTTGTCCTGCTCATCGAGGTGCTTCCGGGCTGCCTCGCCGGTCAGCGCCTCGATGCGGCGCACGCCGGCCGCGACAGGGCTGTCGGAAAGGATGCGTACCAAGCCGATGTCGCCGGTCGCCGACACATGCGTGCCGCCGCACAGTTCGATCGAATAGGGCCGGTTGGCCTTCTCGCCGTGCAGTGCCGTGCCCATCGACACGACACGGACCTCGTCGCCGTATTTCTCGCCGAACAGCGCCATGGCACCTTCGGCGCGCGCATCGTCGACCGACATCAGCCGCGTCGTGACCGGGCCGTTCTGGACGACGATCTCGTTCGCCATCTGCTCGACCTGCTCCAGTTCGTCCGGCGAGATCGGCTTGTTATGCGAGATGTCGAAGCGCAGCCGGTCTGGCGCGACGAGCGAGCCCTTCTGCGCGACATGCGTGCCCAGCACCTCGCGCAGCGCCTCATGGATCAGGTGCGTGGCGGAATGGTTGGCGCGCAGCTTCGAACGGCGAGCGTGATCGACCGCGAGTTCCACCGCGGCGCCGGTCTTCACCGTACCCTTGGCGACCTTGCCGAGATGCACGAACAAGCCGTCCGCCTTCTTCTGCGTATCGGTCACCTCGATCGAGAAACCCTCTCCGGAAATGGTGCCGGTGTCGCCCATCTGGCCGCCGGACTCGCCGTAGAACGGCGTCTGGTTGACGACGACGGCGACCGTGTCGCCGGCATTCGCCGTCTCGATTTCCTTGCCGTCCTTGACCAGCGACAGCACGATACCCTCGGCCTTCTCGGTGTCGTAGCCGAGGAACTCGGTGGCGCCGAGCTTCTCGCGCAGCGCAAACCAGATCGTCTCCGTCGCCGCCTCGCCCGACCCCGCCCAGTTGGCTCGCGCCTCGGCGCGCTGGCGCTGCATGGCGCCGTTGAAGCCGTCCAGGTTGACGGAGATGTTGCGCTGGCGCAGCGCGTCCTGCGTCAGGTCCAGCGGGAAGCCGTAGGTGTCGTAGAGCTTGAAGGCTGTTTCGCCGTCCAGCATGTCGCCAGCGGAAAGCCCCCCGGCCGCTTCTTCCAGCAAGGTGAGCCCGCGCGCCAGCGTCTTGCGGAAGCGGGTTTCCTCCAGCTTCAGCGTTTCGGTGACGAGCGCCTCGCCGCGTACCAGTTCGGGATAGGCCTGGCCCATCTCGCGCACCAGCGCCGGCACCAGCTTCCACATCAGCGGCTCGGCAGCGCCCAGCAACTGTCCGTGGCGCATGGCGCGGCGCATGATGCGGCGCAGCACATAGCCCCTGCCCTCGTTGGACGGCAGCACGCCATCGGCAATGAGGAAGGCGGACGAGCGCAGGTGATCGGCGATGACGCGGAAGGAGGCCTTGTTGTCCTCATTGGGGCCATGGCCCAGCGCCGAAGCGGTGGCCTCGATCAGATGCCGGAACAGGTCCGTCTCGAAGACGCTTTCGACGCCCTGCAGGATGGACGCCATGCGCTCCAGCCCCATGCCGGTGTCGATGGACGGGCGCGGCAGGTCGGTGCGCTGGTCCTTCGTCACCTGCTCGTACTGCATGAAGACGAGGTTCCAGAACTCGAGGAAGCGGTCGCCGTCCTCCTCGGGGCTGCCGGGCGGACCGCCCCAGATGTGCTCGCCGCGGTCGATGAAAATCTCGGAGCACGGGCCGCACGGGCCGGTGTCGCCCATCGCCCAGAAATTGTCCGAGGTGGGAATGCGGATGATGCGGTCTTCCGAGAAGCCGGCGATCTTCCTCCAAAGCGAAGCCGCCTCGTCGTCGGTGTGGTAGACGGTGACCAGGAGCTTGTCCTTCGGCAGGCCGAAATCCCTGGTGATCAGGTTCCAGGCCAGTTCGATGGCGCGCTCCTTGAAATAGTCGCCGAAGGAGAAATTGCCGAGCATCTCGAAATAGGTGAGATGGCGGGCGGTGTAGCCGACATTGTCGAGGTCGTTGTGCTTGCCGCCGGCGCGCACGCATTTCTGCGACGTCGT
>CAZBBT010000267.1:0-3364 GCA_964490065.1 uncultured Mesorhizobium sp.
ACAGGGGGGAGGGAGACGCCGACACCGCTGCCCGGCCGAAATTCAACAGCGTCGGTGCGTTGTGGCACGACTGCAAAGTCCCCCTCCCCCTTGGGGGGAGGGGTTAGGGGTGGGGGTACAACGCCGCAGGAAGGTAGGTTGGTCGTCATGTAGATAGGCTTGGTCGCGGTTGCCGCCTCATTTCTTCGGCAGCAGCCTGATGCCCGGCGCGGGCGTTTCGAGGTCGTCCTCGCTCTGCCCGGCTTGCGGGAGCTGGATCCAGCGCTCGACCGCGCCGCCCTCGCATTCCTGCACGACCGGGAAGTAGAGCGTCTCGCCGGCCGGCAGGTCGCCGGCAAAAGTGCCGCGCAGGACGAACTCGTCGTAGAACTCGTCCGGCAGATTACCGCCGCTCCAGTCTATCTCCTGCACGCCCTCGGTGACCGCTTCGCCATAGAGCGTGTAGGATTTGGCGTACTTGCCCTTGACGGACTTCAGCTCCCAGCCGGGCTTCGGCATCGGCTTGGCGGCGATGAAGCCTTCCGGCAGCCTGACGCGCACCGCGACGGTCGCCTTGCCCTCGCAGCCATGCGGCACGCGCAGCACGGCCTTGTAGGTCGAGCCGACTGCTGCTTCCTGCGTTTCCAGCGTCACATGGGCGAAAGTCGTGCTGGCACTGGCCAGGAGCACAGCGGCGCAGGCGAGGAGCCTCGACATGATTGCATCCTTGAGAATGGGATGGTTCGGACGGACCGTGCGACGCTCAGTCATGATCCATCTCCATGCCGCCGCCGATGCCCTCGACCTGAAACTCGACGGTGACGCTGCCGGCCTTCTCGAAGGTCAGCGTGGCCGGGAAGCTCTCGCCTTCCTTTGCCGGCTGCTTCAGGCCCATCAGCATCAGATGATAGCCGCCGGGCTTGAGCTCCACCTTGCCGCCGGCCGGGATTTCCACCCCGCCCTCGACGGGGCGCATGGTCATGACGCCGTCTTTCACGGTCATCTCATGCACCTCGGCCTTGTCCGAGATGTCGGAGGTAACGGAGACCAGCCGGTCCGCCTCGCCGCCATTGTTGGTGATGGTGAAGTAGCCGCCGGCGACCTTCGCGCCTGGAGGCGTGGCGCGCGACCAGGGATGATCGATCTCGATGTCGCCGAGCTTGAACTCGTGCGCCAGCGCGCCATGCAGGCCGGCGAACAGAAGGCAAAGCGCGAAGACGGCGATGCCGAACCGCTCTTCGAAGGAGCGCAGGGGGGAGGCCGCAAGGGCGGCACGGAATGAGAAGAACGACATGGGGAACTCCATGTATGCCGGTTGCGCCGGCAACGCCGGTCGCAAGGATTGAATTTTGGATGAAGCCGCTTGCGGAACGTTCCGCCGGCGGTCCCGGGTCAGGCCGCCAGCGGCGGTGCGCGCGGGTTAGCGGTCCCGCGCTCGCGCGGGAACGGAGCCGGTGCGGGTACGTAAACCGCGAAGGCGACAGTCTCGAACGCAACGTTGTGCGATACGGTGAAAATCGACGGCGGCGCGCTGAAGGCCGCGCCGGACAGGAGGCAACCGAAGCTGCAGCAGGGCGGCATGGGCTGCTGGTGCGGATCGCCGGCCGGCAGTTCGGCCGCGCCGTCATGCGTGCAGATGACGTTGCCGAAGGCGTCGAGCTGTGCCGCCTGTGGGCCGTTGCCGAAGGCGAACGCGCCGAGCGCCGACTGCAGCACGAGCAGCCAGGTCGCGACAAGCGCGACCGCCATGCTCCCTGTCCTGCGCCCGGTTCTAGGCAAAACGGTCCTCTCCTCTTCACGTGAAGGCGTATCACGGCGGCTCGTCATGGAAAATCGCCAAAACGGTACTGCGGCAATCTGCTTGGAAGAGGTTTTAGACGAGACCGGCTGCGCGGACTTTGATCCAGCGCACGTTTGTGCGCTATTTTTCGCCCTGCAAGGCGCCGCAGGCAACCTCGGGCACGGAAATCAGCAAAGTGTGGCGCGCCGACTTGAGGTGCTGGCGGCAGGCGGCGTCGACTTTCGCCGGATCTCGCGATTTCAGCGCCGCGATGTAGGCGAGGTGCTCCTGCACCGCGACTTCGTTGCGCTGGCGCTCGCCCGCCTTGTTCCACTGGTAGTGGTAGTGAAAGATCATGGCGATGACGTCGTAGAAATCGACGATGAAGCGGTTGTGCGAAGCGCGGTGGATCAGCCGGTGGAAGCGCTCGTCCAGCTCGGAAAATTCATTGAAGCGGGTGGCGATTTCGCGGGCGAGCGCATGGTGCTCGGCCTCGAGGCAATCCAGCTCGCTCCACATCGGGCTGCCGTCCGGCTGGCCGACGAAGGCGGCGGCCGACCGCAGCTCGAAGATTTCGCGGATCTCGGTGAGCTCCAGCGCGAAGGATCGCGTAAAGCCCTTCAGCACCCAATGGCTGTTCGGGCGCTTCTCGATCAGGCCGAAGCGGGAAAAACGAATGAGGAATTCGCGCACGCTTGTGGTGCCGACGCCGATCTCGCGGGCAAGTTCCAGTTCGTTGATCTGCATGCCTGCCTCGGCGCCGGACGCCAGAAGGCGGCGCATGAAGGAGCGCTCGATGATCTGCGACAGCGAATCGGTTTCCTTCTCCGGGAAAAAATCATCGGCGCGCGGCGCGCGGAGAACCGTCTTGTCGCGCTTGTTCCAGGCGATCAGCCCGGTTTCCTCCATACGCGCGAGGATCGAGCGGACGGTCGTGCGGCTGACGCCTAAAATGGCGCCAAGCTCAGGCTCGGAGGGCAGGTTTCCGGTCGTTTCGAGCAGGCCGAGTCCCCTGTTGTAGGCCTCCTTGTAGACATTGTTGCTTTTCGCCATGCTTGTATGTTCCTGGCCCAATCAAGAGCCTCGTCCCGGCGGCTGTTTCAGCGAAAAAGCCGTTGACGCAAATTGTTTTTTTCCGATAAAAGACATTATCCGCAATCAGGCCCGTGTCAATCCGCTTCAGTCGGCGGACCGCCCAGCCAAGCAGCCAGGACATCGTCGTGCAGGTCGCCAGCAGCATTCTCCTCTCACCGGCCGACAATGTGGCGGTCGCCAACGGGAAGCTCGAGCCGGGGACGAAGCTGCCCGGCGGCGCCACGGTAGCCGAGACGATCGAGCCCGGCCACAAGGTGGCGACGCGAGCCATTCCCGCCGGCGAGGCGGTGGTGAAATACGCCCAGGCGATCGGCCGCGCCACGCGCGACATCAAGCCCGGCGAGCACGTCCATTCGCACAATCTTGTCTTCGAGAGCGGCCGCCTGCCGGTGGTACCGCCGAGCGAGGCGGAGCACGCTACCGAAGCCGACAAGGCCCGGACCTTCATGGGCTATCGCCGCGCCGACGGCCGCGCCGGCACGCGCAATTTCGTCGGCATCATCGCCAGCG
>CAZBBT010000268.1:0-3351 GCA_964490065.1 uncultured Mesorhizobium sp.
GCGACGGCGAAGCCGTGCCACAGATAGTCGAGATTCATGTTCGGGACCTTTCAGGTTCCAGGCGCGCGCGGCCGATTTGGCCTAGTGGCCGAATAGCGGGCCGGCCGGCAGATAGACTTCCAGCACGTAGGAAAAGACGAACCACCACAGCAGGGCCTGGCCGACGGCGCCGAGCAGCGCCTTGAACGGCGGCGCGCCGAAGATCAGCGCCGTGCCGAACGTCAGGACGAAAGTGGAGGCCAGGAAGCCGGCGGGTTCGAACAGCGCGATGGCGGCGAGCATCACCAGCGGAATTCCCAGGACGCGCCGCAGAAGCCTGCCGGTCGGATAGCCTTCGGCCGGCCCAGGCGAGAAGAAATACCAGATGCTGAGCAGCGCCAGCATTAATGCCAGCCCGACCGGGAAGACCCGTGGCCCCAGGGGATCGGAGGCGAAAGCATAGTCGATGGCGGTCGCGCCGAGCGCGTAGGCAACGGCAAACAGGAACAGGCAGACTGCCGTAGTCCGGCCGATCAGCCGCATCGACTGGGGCGAAGGTTCATGATGCTCGGACATGGATGTCTCCACAAGGTGCGTCCGCACCTGCCCCTACAGGCAAGGCAAAACACAGGCCGGTTGGGGCAGCTCCCCGGCGATCAAATGCTGGCCGATCGCCGAAGGCTGTTTTTCGCGGTGAGGAATGAAGAGGCCGCGACGCGGCCTACATGCCCGCTTCCTTGGCCAGGACCTTGAACTGCGCGACATCCTTCTTCACGCGCTCGTCGAAATCCTTGCCGAACGACTTGAACTCGAACAGGCCGCGTGCCTCGCGCTCCTGGGCGAATTCCGGCGTCGCCATGGCGTTCTTGAACGCCTGTACCCACCAGTCGTAGTCGGCGTCGGAAACTTCCTTGCCTACATAGAAGCCGCGCCAGACCGGCCAGTCGATGTCGAAGCCCTGCTCGCGCGCCGTCGGCACGTTGGCAAGCTCGCCCGGCAGCCGTTCGGGTGCCATGACGGCCAGGATGCGGATCTTTCCGGCGACATGGTGCTTGACCATCTCGGCCGCGTCGCCCGAACCCACCTTGACGTGGCCGCCCTCGAGTGCCGTCAGCACGGCGCCGCCGCCTTCGAGCGCGACGTAGCGCATCTGTTTGGGGTCCTGCCCGGCCGCCTTGGCCAGCAGCGAGCCCTTCATCCAGTCCTGCGACCCCACCGCGCCGCCACCGGCGACCGCGAAGTCGGCGGGATTGGCCTTGTACGCTTCGACCAGCTCCTTGAGCGTTCTGTAGGGCGCGTCCGCCGCGACGACCAGGACGCCATAGTCAGCGCCGATGGCCCCCAGCCAGCGCACGGCGTTCTCGTCGTAGTGGCCGAACTTGCCTTGTGCCAGAAGCAGCGCAGACCCCGATGATGCCGCGGTGATGAGGCTGCCGTCCTTGGAGCGCTTGGAGATGACGTGGTTGTAGGCCACTGCGCCGACGCCGCCTTCCATGTAGGTGACGGCCATCGGAGCCGAGAGCTGCTTGGTTTTGAGCAGTGCGTCGGCGGCCAGGCGGCAAGTGAGGTCGAAGCCGCCGCCGGGCTTGGCGCCGGCGAGGCATTCGGGCTTAGCCGGCTCTGCGCTCGCGGACGCCGCGAAGGCAAAGGCGGCCACGGCAGTACCGAGTAGGATCTTGATGAGACTGTTTGACATGGTTCCTCCCGTTGAATCCGGAGCGGCCGGTTTCACGGAAAGCCTGCAGGCTGGCGCGTGCGCGATGGCACCGCGCGACAACCGATATGTGCTGGCTTCCTCCCCCGGGCCGGGCCCATCGCTCCCTCGATCAGGCCGGCGCAGCGGAAAATAGCGCTCGTTCCTGTCACAATCCTGTCACGCGGGAATTCTTCGATTTCCTCGCACGACACGCGCGGCCAATCTTGTCGGTCCCCCGGGTGCGTGCAATCATCGCGCGTGCGCATCCTTCTGGTCGAAGACACTCATGACGTGGGCGAAGCCATCTGCCGGCGCTTCCAGCAGACCGGCCATACCGTCGACTGGGAGACCGATGGGACCGCGGCGTCGGACATCCTCGCCCATACCGCCTATGATCTGGTTATACTGGACGTAATGCTGCCCGGCATGGACGGCTTCTCCATTCTGAAGAAACTGCGCCGCGCGCGCGTCGGCGTGCCGGTTCTCGTGCTGACAGCCCGCTCCGAGATCGACGACAGGGTCGGCGCGCTCGATCTCGGCGCCGACGACTATCTGGTCAAGCCCTTCGATTTCCGGGAGTTGGAGGCGCGTGCGCGGGTGCTCCTCAGGCGCAGCAGCGGCGGCGATCCGACCAACGTCATCGTCTGCGGCGATATCAGGCTTGACCGCACCAACCGCAACGTGACGGTGGGCAGGCGCGAGGTGCAACTGAAGCGGCGCGAGATCGCGCTTCTGGAAATTCTGGCTTCACGGCCGGGCAGAGTCTTCAGTAAGGAAGAGCTACTGGACCAGCTTTTCGGTTTCGATGACGCGGCCGGCATCAACGCGATCGAACTCTATGTCGGCCGGCTGCGCAAGAAACTCGAAGGGGCGCAGGCGCGCATCATCACACTGCGCGGCAGCGGCTATCAGCTCGTCTCCGACAATGCGCTTTAGCAATTCGCTATTCGCCCGGCTGATGCGGCGCGTCGGCATCGTGCTGGCGCTGGGCGCAGCGGCACTGATCACGGCGGCATGGTTCTATGCCCGCACGGCCGCGAACGAGGCCTACGACCGGCTGCTGCTCGGCGCTGCCTTCCAGATGAGCGAGGGGCTCGTCGTGGCCGACGGCAGGCTACGCTTCCTCCTGCCGCCCTCGGCGTTCGAACTGCTGGGCCTCGCCGAGCGCGACCGCATCTTCTATCGCGTGGTCGACCCAGCCGGCGCAACGCTGACCGGCTATCCCGACTTGGGACCGAAGATCGATCTCGACGCCAGCCGCGGCGGCCCGGTCTTCTCCAACGGCAGCTATCTCGGCGTACCGGTCCGCAACGTTACCGTAGCCCGCGCCATGAGCATGCCGCTGGGGCCAGGTTGGGCCTACGTCATGGTGGCGCAGACCACCGAGGCCCGCCAGGCGCTCGCTTCCGAATTGACGACCCGCGCAGTCATCCTGGTCGGCATCATGAGCCTGGTGGCCGTCATCGGCACGGCACTCGCCGTCCGCTACTCGCTGCGGCCGGTCGGCGACCTCGGCACCGCACTGAGACGGCGCGATTCGCAGGACCTGACGCCGCTGAAAGTGTTCGTTCCGTCCGAGCTTTCCCCCTTCGTGACCTCGATCAACCATTTCATCACCCGACTCGACGAGCGCGTGAAGCTGCTGCAGCGATATATCGCCGACAGCGCACACCAGA
>CAZBBT010000269.1:0-3330 GCA_964490065.1 uncultured Mesorhizobium sp.
TAAGCGAAGCTGCGATGTAGCTTGAAATTGGGCCCGGGCGCGAAAGCGCCCGGGCTTTTTCTTTATGAAATGACAGAGCCGGTCACGACCGGCTTCAGGTGGAAGTCCGCCTACAGGCCGGCGTTGCGTTCGGTCCGATCGAGAAAATCGCCGATGGTCGCGAGTAGCGCTCCCGTTTCGAGAAATGGCGCATGCCCCTGGCCGGGAACGGTGACCGTGCGTAAATCCGGATGGCGCTTGCGCATCGCCTCCAGCGTCATGGCGGACAGGAGCCGCGAATTCTCACCGCGAATCGCCAGGATCGGTATCTGAGCCAAGGCTTCGAACTGCGGCCACAACGTCGGCAGCGGCCTGGTCGGGTCGATATCCGCCAGCGTCTCCACCAGATTCGGATCGAAATCCGGCACGAGTTTCCCGCTTTCCTCGCGGTAGAGCGCGGTGACCATGTTTTCCCAGTCCGCCGGCTCGAGCGCCGGGAACTCCGCGCCGTGAACGCTTCGTTGCGCTTCGACCGCTTCTTCGAATGTCTTCGGCTTTGGCGCTTTCTCCAGATAGGAGCGGATATGCGCCAGCCCGGCCGCTTCGATTTCCGGGCCGATATCGTTGAGGACGATCGCCTTCAGCGCCGACGGCCGCATGGCGCCGAAGAGATGGATGATGAGGCCGCCGCGCGAGGTGCCGATGAAGGCCGCTTCGGCGATATCCAGCGCGGCCAATCCCCCCAGGATGTCGCCCGCCTCGATCGGAACCGTGTAATTGCCGATATCGGGATCGTATTGCGATTGGCCCCGACCCCGGTAATCGAAGGCAATGACCTGTCGTCGCTTGGCTGCTGTCCCGGACAGATGGAGCGCCAGGGAATGAAAGTCGCGCGCGTTGCGTGTGAGGCCTGGCAGGCAGATCACCGGCCAGCGCCCCGATGCGGTTTCGCCATAGATGCGGGCATGCAGCCGCAGGCCGTCCGCAGAATCGTAGAAGAAATCGGAAAATTCCTTGCCGGCGATCATGAGCGGCCGTCGACGAGATCGCCGACGATGTCGAATTTGCCGGAGATGCGCATCCGGTAGACCTCGTAGTTCTCCATCACCCGCTGCACATAGCTTCTTGTTTCGGTATAGGGAATCCGCTCGATCCAGTCGACCACGTCATCGATGTCCTTGCCGCGCGGGTCGCCGTATTCTTCGATCCATTCGGCGGCGCGCCTCGGCCCGGCATTGTAGCCGGCGAAGGTCAGCACGTAGGAGCCGTCGAACCGGTCGAGTTGCTTTCCGAGATAGGCGGTCCCCAGCATGGCGTTGTAGCCTGCGTCGGTGGTAAGGCGGCTTTCCGAAAAATCCAGCCCCGCCTTCTTCGCCAGTTGCTTCGCGGTGGCGGGCATCAGTTGCAGCAGGCCGAGCGCGCCTGCGCTGGAGACGGCGCCGACATTGAATTCGCTTTCCTGCCGCGCAATCGCATAGGCCAGCGCCTTGCCGGCGCCGGAAATATCGGCCGATTCGGGAATGACGCCGAGCGGATGCGACAGGGCGCCGACATCGACGCCGTTGGCGGCGCCGATCTTGGCGATCTTGAGTGCGAGGAAATGACTGCCCTGCTGCTCGGCCATGGCGGCGAGCAGTGCCAGTTCCCCGGGGCTGGTCAACTGATCGGCGAGATCGAGGTAGAGCGACGCCGCATATCGTTCATAACCGGCCTCCTGCAGCCGCCGGATCGCGCTCACAGCCTCACGGCCGGCGAAAGCCTGTCGGTCGGCCGCATCGGGTTCAGGATCGGTCAGGTCGAGCACCTGTCGACCGATCCGCTCGCCGGCCAACTGGCCATAGAAGGTCGTGCCGAAGACCGCGGCCTTGGCGAACCAGTCTTTTGCATCGCCCGGTGCGCCGGCTCCGGCTTCCGCCGCGCGACCCAGCCAGTAATAGGCGCGCGAGAGTGTGATCGGCCCCTTTGCAAGGACGGCAATGCGCTGGAAATGCTGTGCCGCCTTCTTTGGATCGTTCAGCCCGCGCAACGCGTACCAGCCGGCATGGAACTCGGCATCCGCCGCATCGGCGGCGCTTTCGGCGGCATGGCCGGCAACGATTCGGTAGGCGGTCTTTACGTCGCCGACATCGACCAACTCACGCGACAGGACGCGCCGCTCGACCCACCAGGCATCGCCGTCGACGAGCGCTTCCCGGTCCGAAGGCGCTTTCATCACGATTTCCGCCGCCTCGGCAAACTTCTTCCGCTTGCGCAGATATTCGGCCCTGGCGAAGAGATAGCCGGCGGAACGCTGTGCGGCCGGTACGGCGTCGAGCAGCTTCGCCGCCTTGCCGTCGCTGCGGATCACCGCGGTCCAGGCATTTGCGAGTTCGGTCGCGCCGGCGAGAGCGGCAACGCGGTTGGCCGAATTCACCCGGTCGGCATAGAACATGCGCTCCATGCGGAAGCGGTGATCGGCGGGGGGAATGATGCTCCCGAACTCGGTAATGATCGCCGTCTCGTCCCTGGCATCCAGCTTCTCCCGTCGCCAGAAGGACGAAAGCACCGATCGCGCGGCCTCGACATTGCCAAGCGCGACATAGGAGCGGGCGAGCAGGATGGTGCCTTCGGCGGTCAGCGGCTGGCTGCCGTCGAACGCTTGCACGACGAGTTGGGGCGCGGGATTTTCGCGCGCGATCGCACGCTCGCTGTTGCGGCGCAGCGTCGTCAGCCCCGGCCAGTCCGGCAACATCTCGGCCGTGGCGGCGATCTCGCCGCTTGGAACCTGGTCGCCGCCGTAAAGCGCGATCGCCCAGGCCAGCACGCGCCGGTCGAGCGACTTCTCCGGCAGGTCGTCACGCGCGCGGCGTGCGGCATCGATTTCCCCGGCCGCCAGCGCATCAAGGCCGCTCTTCAGTCCGGAGATGGCCACGGTTTCGGGGCTGGGCTGCGCCGGCGCCACGACGGCCGCTGTCGGTTGCGCATAGACTCCGGCCGCCGCCACGGCAGCCAGGCATGCCAGCAGCATGCCGATCCGCATATGGCGATGTGACCGTTTGGCGGTCATGGCATCATCAATCCCGTTCCAGACTTTCTGCCGGCGGCTCTATCGCGACGAGGCTAGCTGCGTCGCATGAAAAGAGCGTGAACAAAGGGTTACCGGCGTTCCTTCGGACGAATTGGCCTCATCGCCCGTCCTTGCCCCGCAACGGTGTCGAGACTATGGTGCGCGACCCCGCTTTGGGCTAGAAGGCCGGCAGTTGAGATAGGCGGGAACTTCGCCGGATTCCATGGAGTAGGACCAGAAATGCTGAGAGGCTCGCTCACCGCGCTCGTTACGCCGTTCGAAAAGGGCGGGCGCTTCGACGAGAA
>CAZBBT010000270.1:0-3329 GCA_964490065.1 uncultured Mesorhizobium sp.
TCCGAAGTGCTGTTCTCAGTGTTTTTCCTTTCGCAGCAAGAACAACCAAATCACCAGTGAAATCAGGTGACCGTCATTAGATAGGCAGAGTTCGGTTGCAGTTTCAAGACACCGCTCCGGTGCCGCCCATCGCAGGCACAACCGACGGAAGGCGCGCAGGTTCCCGTCCCAGGAGGTTTCCGCGGGAACCTCGCGGACACGATGGTGTTATCGAGCCGGGGCAAAGCGGAAGGATGTCATGGATTTAGACCCTCAGAATGCACTCACCGCCGCCCAGGCCGCTCTTGCGCAATTGAGCACGTTGATAGTCTCTTATTCCTTCTCGGCCCTCGGCGCGATCATTCTGCTCATTGCCGGCTATTTCGTCGCGGGCTTTGCCGAACGTTCCATCTTTGCCGGTCTCGGTCGCGTCCGCGGCTTCGATTCGACGCTCAGGCAGTTCTTCGCCAAGATCGCTCGCTACGCGATCCTGATCCTGGTCGTCGTCATGATGCTCGGCCAGTTCGGCGTGCAGACCGCCTCGATCATCGCCGCGATCGGTGCCATCGGGCTGGCCATCGGACTGGCGCTGCAGGGCACGCTGCAGAACATCGCCGCCGGCATCATGCTTCTGGTGCTCAGACCCTTCCGCGTCGGCGAATATGTCGAGGTCGGTTCCGTCGCCGGCACGGTCGAGGATATCGGACTGTTCGCCACGAGGCTGCGCGCGGTGGACGGCATCTACCTGCTCTCGCCGAACTCCGAACTTTGGAACAAGCCGGTGAAGAACTACACCCGCAACAAGACCCGCCGCAACGACGTCACCGTCCGCATCGACTATGGCGACGACATAGCACTTGCCCAGAAAACGCTGGTCGATCTCGCGATCAACGACAAGCGAGTGCTGACCGAACCGGCGCCGGCCAGCTTCGTCGATACGCTGGCCGACAGCGCCGTCAACATCACGCTGCGCTACTGGACCGCGCCATCCGACTTCCTGGCGGTGAAGATGGACCTGACCAAGGCGGCCAAGCTCGCCTTCGACGACAAGGGCCTGTCGATCCCGCTCCCGCAGCAGGTCATCACCTACCAGGACGGCTCGCTCAGGCAGACGACGACGGCGGACCTCAAGGGGCCGGCCGGGAGTCCGCCTCCGCCGTGAAGGCAAGGTCGACGGGCGGCGGTGCCTGCGCCGTCATCGGCGCGAAGTCGCCGGTTTCGGCTGCCGGAACTGGTTGCGCCGTCGCCATGCGCCAGGCGACGAACAGGGCGTAGGCGAGCGCTATGGCCACCGAGACGTGAATGAAGGCCTGCGTGCCGTAGTGCGCCGACAGGCCGGTGACGATGCCCGGCACGACGAAGCCGGACAGCGACCAGGCGAACAGCAGCGACGACGACAGCGCCAGCAATTCATCCTTGCTCGCGCGGTCGGCGGCATGGGCGCTGGCCAGCGAATAGACGGTTTCGGACGCGCCGTCCCACAGAAGGTAGACGACGATAAGCACCGCCAGTGGGCCGCCGTCGAGGCCGAGCGCGGCGAGGCCGGCGGCGACGGCAAGCGCCGCCGTGCCGACCAGCACCATGCGGCGATCGGTCCGGTCGGACAGCCAACCGAGCGGGAACTGCAGGATCAAGGTGCCGAGCGGCATCGAAGCCATCAGCAGCGCCACGTCCGCCTGGCTGTAGCCCTTGGCGGTGGCGTGGATCGGCGCGAAGCCGGAGATCGACATGGAAAGGCCGCCGACAGCCAGCATGCCGGCGAGCCCGACCGGCGAGATGCGCCAGGCCTTGCCGAGCGCGACGGAGGCCGCGACCGGAGGCGGCGGCTGGGCGAGGCGGGTAAGGCCAACCGGCAGGATCGACAGCGCCGTGAAGGCGATGCCGATCAGCGGCGCGGCGGCGGTGCGGATGTCGATCAGGGCCAGCGTGCTGTAGCCGATGCCCAGCCCGGCGATATAGGCGATGTAGAACACCGCCATGACCCGGCCGCGTATGGCGTTCTCGACGGCGTCGTTCAGCCAGCTCTGGGCGACGATGAACAGGCCGCAGATGGCGAAGCCGTAAAGCGCCCGAGCCCCGATCCACAGCAGCGGATCGGGGCCGGCGCCTATTGCCGCGTTGGAAAGCGCGATCAGCGCCGAGAGCACCATGAAGGCACGCGCATGGCCGACGCGCCGCACCAGCGGGCCCGTCAGCAGGCAGCCGGCGATGCCGCCGGCGGACAGGCCGGTGACGACCAGCCCCGCCCAGATCGGGTCGATGCCTTCGGCGCCGAGCCGGACGGGGATATAGGCGAACATCAGCCCGTTGCCGATCGCGACCAATGCCATCGAGACGATGACGGAGGCAATCGCCACCAGCGGCGCCGGCGAATTGCCGTGCTGCTGATCGTTGGCTGCCTGCCTTTCGCGCGTGATCGTCATGAGCGGAGATTGCCCGCGTCGGGATAAAAAGGCCGCCGCAAAAACGACATCGGCAGGCGGCGAAACGCGCCGACGCGATCCTCCCCCCTTAGGGGAGGGCGCTAGTGCCCGTTGGCCAGCCGGATCGCCGTCGAGGACAGCGAGGAGCGCGGGCCATGGATGAAAGTCCAGGCCGGCGCTTTCATGCGCGCCAGAAGCGGGGCATCGCGCTCGTCGACGCGCGCATAGTCGAACGTCTTGGCCGCCACCGACGACAGGAAGGAGAGTGTCGCACCGGGCCGGTCGATAACGGCGATCGGGAAGGTCAGCATGATCCGCCGCCAGCGCTGCCAGCGGTGGAAATCGCGCAGCGAGTCCGCGCCCATGATCCAGACGAAATCGACGCCGGGATTTTTCGCCCGCACCAGCGCCAGCGTGTCGGCGGTATAGCGGACATGGTTGGCTGCCTCGAAGGCTGTGACCTTGAAGCGCGGGTCCTCGGCGACCCTCTCGGAAAGCCGGATGCGCTCGGCGAGCGGCGCGAGTTCGCGCGTCGATTTCAGCGGATTGCCGGGCGTGACGATCCACCAGAGCTGATCGAGTTGCAGCCGCCGCATGGCGATCTCGGCGACCAGAGCATGACCGGCATGCGGCGGGTTGAACGAACCGCCGAACAGGCCGACCTGCATGCCCTTTTCGACGTAAGGCATGCGCAGATAGTGAGGTGGAACTTCACAGTGCGGCACCAGGTCAGCCCCCGATATCAAGGGTTGCTGATACGTTTGTCGTGGAAGTATCGCGCCCTACGTCGCCCCCCTCTGTCTTGCCGGACATCTCCCCCACACGGGGGGAGATCAGCCGCCCGCTTTGCTTGCGCCAACCTACAACGGTGGAAATTAAGCGGCCGAGCCGAAGCTGCCAATCTCCCCCCTTGTGGGGGAGATGTCC
>CAZBBT010000271.1:0-3210 GCA_964490065.1 uncultured Mesorhizobium sp.
ATCGCAAGCTCGCTCCGCAAGGGAAACGTCGTCGACAAGGACGGCAAGCTCTATGTCATCCTGTTCGCCGAGAACATCCATCCCGGCAAGGGCACGCCGGTGACGCAGCTCGACATGCGCCGCATCTCCGACGGCGTGAAGGTGTCGGAGCGCTACCGCACCACGGAGCAGGTCGAGCGCGCCCATGTCGAGGACCGCGAGCACACCTTCCTCTACAACGACGCCGAAGGCTTCCATTTCATGAACCCGGAGACCTACGACCAGATCGCGGTGTCCGAGGATGTGGTCGGCGACGCCGCGCCCTATCTCCAGGAGGAGATGAAGGTTTCGCTTTCCGTCCACGAGGGCGTCGGCATCGCCATCGTGCTGCCGCAGCGCGCCGTCTTCGAGGTGGTGGAGACCGAGCCGGTGACCAAGGGCCAGACGGCGTCGTCGTCCTACAAGCCGGCTATCCTGTCCAATGGCGTCAAGACCGCGGTGCCGCCGCACATATCTGCCGGCACGCGCATCGTCGTGATGACCGCCGACGGCTCCTATGTCGAGCGCGCGAAGGACTGAGCAGGGGGAGTAGGGGCCTTGCGCGGCCCTGACGCGCGTCGCGATCTCTCGGGTTCGCTCGCCGCGCTTTAGCTCTTGTTTTTACGCATGTCTTTGTCCCGAAACCGGTTGCCGCTTTCGGGAGGCATGCTTCAGCGCGCCAGGGCGAAGCATGACAACGCGGCGAGGCCGGCAAGGGTGCGGACGTGGTTCCAGGGCACCCATTCGGCCAGGTAGCGCGTCCACATCCGGGCCTCCCCGGCCGGCGCGGCGGCGGCCAAGGCATCGTTGAGCGGTACGTTGAAGACGACCGTAACGCCGAAGATACCAACCAGGTAGAAGAGACTGCCGGCCAGCAGCCAGGCCGCGCCCGGCTGGCTCCAGCCGATGACGGCGCGCACGGCCAGCACGGCGCAGATCAGCGCCGTGCCGGTGAAGATCGTCAGGAATACCGGATTCAGGATAACGACGTTGACGGTATTCATCGCCGCGGCGCCCTGTCCTTGCGGCAAACGCGCGAGCGCGGCCATGACGGCGGTCGAAAAGGCGAAGAACAGCCCGGCCATGAGGCCGCTGCCGAGCAGCGCCAGGAAAGTGAGGGCGGAAAAAGCGAGCGCGAGCACGGGAGCCTCCTGCAGCAAATAATGTGAGTTATCCTCACATTTGCTAAATGTGATAAACCCTCATATTTTGTCTGTCAAGCAGGATTCATCCGCATGACCGAAGTCGCTCCATCACCAGAAAACCCTCGCTGGCGGCACGTGCCCAGCCAGAAGCGAAGCCGCGAGCGCGTCGAAAGGATGCTGTCGGCGGCGTCCTCGCTGATCGCGGAACGGGGCAGCGACGCCCTGCGCATGGCCGAAATCGCAGACAGGGCAGGCGTCTCGATCGGCTCGCTCTACCAGTTCTTTCCCGACAAGAGCGCCGTTATCCGCGCGTTGGCGGAACGCCAGACCGAAGAGAGCCAGGCGTGCATTGCCGCCGCGCTGGCTGGCGTGCATGACCGTGAGGGTCTGAAGAATGCCTTCTCCGAACTGGTCGAAACCTATTACGCGCTGTTTCTCGCCGAGCCGGTGATGCGCGACATCTGGTCGGGCACGCAGGCCGACAAGGCGTTGCGCGATCTTGAACTGGCGGACAGCCGTGCCAACGCGGCGCTGCTTGTGGCTGTGCTGAAACGACTGCATCCAAAGGCCGACGAAACGGCGCTCGAGACGACGGCGCTGCTTGTCTGGCAAATGGGGGAGGCGGCCATGCGGCTGGCGATCTCTGTCGGGCGCGCGGAGGGAGATCGCATCGTTGCGGCCTACAAACGGATGGCGCTGCGCGAACTGGTCAGCGAGGCGTGATGCGGTCGTCGCGACCGACTGGCCAACAAAAAACCCGCCTCGAAGGCGGGTTTTCGATTTCGCGGATCGCTTCGGCTCAGATGCCGAGATTGGCGAACTTGTTCTTGAACTTCGACAGGCGGCCACCGCGGTCGAGCAGCGTCTGCTGGCCGCCGGTCCAGGCCGGATGCGTCGAGGGATCGATGTCGAGGTTCATCGTGTCGCCTTCCTTGCCCCAGGTCGAGCGGGTCTCGTACTCGGTGCCGTTGGTCATGACGACCTTGATGGTGTGGTAGTCGGGGTGGATTTCGGCCTTCATCGTTCTCGTCCTGCTCAGGCAACGGCGCGAGCCAAGGCTGCGTCGATGCGTCTCTTTCTAAAATCCGAAGCCGCGGCTAAGGAAAGCCACGGCTTCTGAAACGGTCGCGGTGCCTATACATCAGCCGGAATTGAATCACAATCCCGTTTGGGGTGAAGTTCGGTCCCATTCGAAACCACGAGCCGGGAAAAGGATCATGGCCGAAACCAGCGCAGACGGGCGAGGACGCTCGCTCAGGCCGCTGCGCCGCCTGGCTCCCTATATCGGGCATTATCGGGGGTTGGTCGCCGGCGCCGCCGTCTCGCTGACGCTTGCCGCGCTTACCACGCTGGCGCTGCCGCTCGCGGTGCGGCGCATGATCGACCACGGCTTCTCCACGGCCGATTCCTCCCTCATCGGCAATTATTTCGCCATGCTGGTGGCGATGGCCGCGATTCTGGCCGCCGCTTCGGCCGGCCGCTACTTCTTCGTCATCACGCTGGGCGAGCGCGTCGTTTCCGATCTGAGGCGCGACGTCTTTTCGCATGTCACGACGCTGTCGCCTTCCTTCTTCGATACCGCTCAGTCGGGCGAGATCGTATCGCGTCTCGCCGCCGACACCACGCAGGTCAAGTCCGCGGTGGGCGCCACCGCCTCGGTGGCCTTGCGCAACGTCATCCTCGGCCTCGGCGCGGTGGCGATGATGGTCGTCACCAGCCCGAAACTGTCGTCGCTGGTGCTGGTCGCCATTCCCGTCATCGTGCTGCCGCTGATCGCCTTCGGCCGTTCGGTGCGCCGCCGCTCGCGCCAGGCGCAGGACACGCTGGCCGGCGCCACCGCCTATGCCAGCGAGCAGATCGGCGCCATCCGCACGCTGCAATCCTTCACCAACGAGAAGCTGGTCACTCGGCGCTTTTCCGCTGCCGTCGAGGCAGCCTTCGCGGCGGCGCGGGCGTCGATCCTGGCGCGCTCGCTGCTCACCTTCGTCGCCATCTTCCTGATCTTCTCCTCGGTCGTGGCGGTGCTGTGGTTCGGCTCGCGCGACGT
>CAZBBT010000272.1:0-3164 GCA_964490065.1 uncultured Mesorhizobium sp.
CCGGCCATGCCGGGACGCTCGATCCGCTCGCCTCGGGCATGCTGCCGATCGCGCTGGGCGAGGCGACCAAGACGGTGCCCTACGTGCAGGACGGCGCCAAGGTCTATCGCTTCACGGTGGCCTGGGGCGAGGAGCGCTCGACCGACGACCTCGAAGGCCCGGTGACGAGGACGTCCGACAAGCGGCCTTCGGAGGCGCAGGTCCGTGCCGTCATGCCGAGCTACACCGGCGTCATCATGCAGACGCCGCCGCAGTTCTCCGCCATCAAGATCGCCGGCGAGCGCGCCTACGACCTCGCCCGCGAGGGCGGGACGGTGGATATCCCCGCTCGCGAGGTCGAGATCGGCCGATTGGATATTCTCGAGCACTCCGGCGACCGCACCGTCTTCGAGGTCGAGTGCGGCAAGGGCACCTATGTTCGCTCGCTGGCGCGCGACATGGGCCGCGACCTCGGCTGCTACGGCCATATCGCGGAACTGCGCCGGACCGAGGTCGATCCCTTCACGCCGGACGATTTCGTGACGCTGCCGGAACTTGAAGCGTCGTCGCCGATGGTTCAGCCGATCTCCCCCCTTGAGGGGGAGATGCCCGGCAGGGCAGAGGGGGGCGCTGTCCCGCCGGCCCCTCCTGAAGACTTCACCGCCATCGACGATCTCCTCATCGACACGGTGGCGGCGCTCGACTGCCTGCCGCAAGTCGCGGTCGGCGACGACGCGGCGGGCAGGATCAGGCTCGGCAATCCCGTCATCGTGCGCGGCCGCGATGCGCCGGTCGAAGCCGAGGAGGCCTGCGTCACCGCGCGCGGAAGACTGGTCGCCATCGGCGCCATCGAGCACGGCATGTTCAAGCCGAAGCGGGTCTTTGCGGGCTAGGCTGCATCTGCTCTAAACTTGACCGGCGAGTCGGACGGAGCGTTCATGGCGAAGTCGGGTGAGAAGAAGCGCAGGGCCTTCCGTATCCGCCGCTCGCCGGTCGGCGCATCGCCGGGCACGCTGATCGCCGATCCGTCCGCCGAGTCCACCCGGCTGACGCTGACGCTCATGTCGGCGGAGAAATTCAAGACCGTCCCGAACGCCGGCATCGCCGACGTGGTGAAAAGCCTCGACCGCTGGCCGGTGCTGTGGCTGGACTGCACGGGCCTGGCCGACATCGCCCTGATCGAGGAAATCGGCCGGACCTTCGGCCTGCACCCGCTGGCGCTGGAGGACGTCGTCAACACCGGCCAGCGGCCCAAGGTCGACTTCTACGACGACCACGCCTTCGTGACGCTGTCGATGATCGACGACACGGCGACCCAGCGCTACGAGCAGATCGCCGTCTTCTTCGGCGAGAAATTCGTCATCACCTTCCAGGAGCGCGCGGGCGATCCGTTCGACCCGGTGCGCAAGCGCATCGAGGGCTCCAACCCGAGCCGGCTGCGCACGCGCGGCGCCGACTACCTCGCCTATGCGCTGATCGACGCCATCGTCGACAGCTATTTCCCGCCGATCGAAACCTGCGGCGAGGCGGCGGATCGGCTTGAGGACGAGATGCTGCGCTCGCCGCGGAAAGGGCAGATGCGCGAGCTGCAGCAGATGCGGCGCTCGATCAATGTGCTGAAGGGCGTGCTGTGGCCGCTGCGCGACGCGCTGGCCACCCTGATCCGCAACGACGCGTCCTATGTCCAGGCCGAGACCAAGGTGTTCTTCAACGACACGCTCGACCATGCGATGCGCCTCATCCAGATGGTCGAGACCGAGCGCGACACCATGACCGGCCTGATCGAGATGCACCTGTCGCTCAGCCAGGCGCGCACCAACGACGTCATCTCGCTGCTCACCATCGTCTCGGCGATCTTCATCCCGCTGACCTTCCTGGTCGGCGTCTGGGGCATGAACTTTGACCCCGACTATTCGCCCTGGAACATGCCGGAACTGCGCGCCTATTACGGCTACCCGGCCGCCCTGGTCTTCATGGCGGCGGTGGCGGTGGGGTTGGTCGGCTTCTTCAAGTGGAAGAAGTGGCTGTGACGGGGGGCGGTGTTCCTCTTCTCCCGGCCGGACAGGTATTCGCATAAGGCGCTCCCCCTCTCCGTCTCGGCTTCGCCGAGCCACCTCTCCGCCGTTCCGGGTGGAGAGGATACGCCGGCCGCAAGGCTCGGCACCCATCCTCTCCCCTCACGAAGTGGGGGAGAGGTGGCGCCGCGAAGCGGCGACGGAGAGGGGGCAACGCCATACGCGATCGCCCTCTCCCTCAGGCAAGGGAAAGGTGGCGGCGAAACGGGGCTTCGACTCGGACTCATCCTCATGACGTGTCCGGGCGCCCGTTCAGCGCCCACCAGCCGAGCGAATGCGCATGGGCGAGCACGGCGTGGACCTCGTGTTCCCGGCGCCGGTTTCCGGGCCGCAAGGCGCCGGGCGGACGGCCCGGCCTGAGCGGCCGGCGGAAACGCGCGCCGTGCGCGCGCCAATAAGCCTGTCTGGCCCGCCAGCGGGCGAAGCGCAGCGCCTGGCGCGGCAGGTCGCCGAGCGCGCGCCCGAGCGCGTCGAGCCTGAGCCTCAGCCGCGCGGCGTCGAGCGGATCGTCCGGCGCCGGCGGCGCCGGCAGCGGTGCCCGCGGCACCGTCATGCCTTCAGCCCACAGGCGGGGAATGCTCCTCGGCCGGACCCGCGCGCGGCGCAACGGATGCTGCAACGGGTCGGTGAGAGGCAGCGCCAGCCGCCGGGGGCAGGCGCGCGGCTTCGGCCGCGGCGGCGATTTCGGCTGGAAATGGCGTTTGCGCCGCCCCGCGACCTCCTTCTTCGGCACCGGCCCGCGCCACGGCGGAACCGTGACGGCGCGCGCCGCCGCGATGATGAGCCGCCGCGCCGCCGATTCCGCCGGCCTGATGAGCCGCAATATGGCGCGGTGCAGATGGCGCGGCAGCAGGCCTTCCCCTGCCATGACGACGAGCGAAAGCAGGATGCGCTTCAGCGCCTCCACGTTCTGCTCGATTGCCGCCTGCCCGTCCATGCCACGCTCCTTTCACGCGGAGGATTATCGCATGGGTGGAGGGGGTGTGGATAAAAGGGGAGGAAATTGGGGAAAGCGCCTTCCCTTGGTAGGGCCATCGCATATGAAATTCTCGACGGTCGCGCACCCCCACCCCTGTCCCCTCCCCACAAGGGGGAGGGAGACGCCGACAC
>CAZBBT010000273.1:0-3163 GCA_964490065.1 uncultured Mesorhizobium sp.
TCGAGGCGGCCGCCTGGTACTGGCATTTCGTCGACGTGGTGTGGCTGTTCCTGTTTGCCTGCATCTACGTCTGGGCTTCCGCCGGCGCCGTGATCGAACACGCGGGCTGAAGCCGGAAAGGCAATCGACGGGGCGGCCGCGGGAACGCGGCCGCCTCTTTCATTTCCGCCCCGGCACGACCAATGTGCGGGTACGGGTTTCGGAAACAGGAGACGGCAATGAACGAAGACAAGGCAATCTGGCCGCCCATCGATCCCATTCAGGCCGGTCTGAAAGGGCGCTGCCCGCGCTGCGGCGAAGGCAAGCTGTTTTCCGGTTTCCTCACCGTCGGCAAGGGCTGCCACAATTGCGGCCTGGACTATTCCTTCGCCGATGCCGGCGACGGCCCCGCCGTGTTCGTCATTCTCATCATCGGCTTCATCGTCGTGGGCTCGGCACTCTGGATGGAGGTGTCCTACGGCCCGCCGCTCTGGGTCCATTTCATGCTGTGGATACCGCTCGCCATCGTGCTCAGTCTTACCGCGCTGCGCCTGGCCAAGGGCGTGCTGGTGACCCAGCAATATGCCAAGAGCGCGGCCGAGGGCCGGCTGGACCGTGGCGAATGAAAGACGCCGGCCGGACCGCGAAGCGGCCGCGCAAGGCGCTCGCCGTTGGCCTCGGATTGATCGGCATTGCCATCCTGATCGGCCTCGGCACCTGGCAGGTCCAGCGCCTGCACTGGAAGGAAGGGCTGATCGCCACCATCCAGCAGCGCATGGCCATGCCGCCGGTGGAACTCGTCGCGGCGCTCAAGACCGATCCGGACATCGCCGGCCAGGAGTACCGCCCCGTCAAGGTCGAGGGCACTTTCGACCATCGCTTCGAGCGCCACTTCCTGGCGACCTATGAGGGCGAGCCGGGCTTTTATATCTATACGCCGCTTAGGCTCGACGATGGCGAATGGCTTTTCGTCAACCGCGGCTTCGTGCCGGACGGCCGCCAGGACCCGGCGACCCGCCCCGGGGGCCAGGTCGAGGGGCGCGTCACGGTCACCGGCCTCTTACGCAGCGCGCCGGCCGAAAAACCGTCTTCCTTCGTGCCCGACAACGAGCCGGACAAGAACATATTCTTCTGGAAGGATCTGCGCGCCATGGCGGCGACCTCCGGCCTGCCCGCGGACGCGCCGGTGCTCGGCCTGTTCGTCGATGCCGACAAGATGCCCAATCCCGGCGGCCTGCCGATCGGCGGCGTCACCATCGTCGACCTGCCGAACAGCCACCTGCAATATGCCATCACCTGGTACGGGCTTGCGGCAGCCCTTGCAGGCGTGCTGCTGGTCTGGCTGTTCCGCAAGCCCGAGAAGGCGGAAGAAGTCGGCCACCCTTGACAGGGCAGGGCCGCACGCCCCATGTCCGCCCCTGATGCCTGCCCGCCAGGCCTGCCCGTCAGGCCTGCATTGTCGAAAAGCCCGGGACCCATGTTGCAGACCGCCACCAAACCGCCCCTGACGATCCGTCTGTGCCAGCCGCGCGGCTTCTGCGCCGGTGTCGACCGGGCCATCCAGATCGTCGTGCTGGCGCTGAAGAAATACGGCGCGCCGGTCTATGTCCGCCACGAGATCGTCCACAACCGCTACGTGGTCGAGGGCCTGCAGAACCTTGGCGCGGTGTTCATCGAGGAGCTTTCCGAGATTCCGCCCGAGCACCGCGAATGCCCGGTCGTGTTCTCCGCCCATGGCGTGCCGAAATCGGTGCCCGCCGATGCCGAGGCGCGCAATCTCTTCTATCTCGACGCGACCTGCCCGCTGGTGTCGAAGGTGCACAAGCAGGCCATGCGCCATCAGCGGCTCGGTCGCCACGTGCTTCTGATCGGCCATGCCGGCCACCCGGAAGTGATCGGCACGATGGGGCAACTGCCCGAAGGCGCGGTGACGCTGATCGAGACCGAGGCGGATGCTGCGACATTCACCCCGGCCGATCCGGCGGCACTGGGCTTCGTGACCCAGACCACGCTGTCGGTCGAGGACACCGCCGGCATCATCCGCGCGCTGGAAGAGCGTTTTCCCGAATTGCAGGCGCCGGCGGCCGAATCGATCTGCTACGCCACCACCAACCGGCAGGAAGCGGTGAAGGAGACGGCCACCGGCGCCGACCTGTTCCTCGTCGTCGGCGCGCCGAACTCCTCCAATTCGCGCCGTCTGGTCGAGGTCGCGGAGCGCGCGGGAGCGGCGCTGTCGCTGCTGGTGCAGCGCGCCAGCGACATTCCGTGGAACGACATCGGCGCCATCGCCACGCTCGGGCTTTCGGCCGGCGCGTCCGCGCCCGAAATCATCGTCGACGAGATCATCGACGCCTTCCGCGCCCGCTTCGACGTGTCGGTGGAACTGGCGGTGACCGCGACCGAAACGGAGGATTTCCCGGTCATGCGCGTGCTGCGCGACGTCGAGTTGACGGCGGCCGACATGGCCTTCGTCAACGGAGCGCGCTGAGCGTGGCGGTCTACACCGATATTTCCGAGGTCGAACTGGGCGCTTTCCTGCGCGACTATTCCATCGGCGAACTGCTCTCCTACAAGGGCATCGCCGAAGGCGTGGAGAATTCGAACTTCCTGCTCCATACCTCCAGCGGCGCCTATATCCTCACCCTCTACGAGAAGCGGGTGAACCGCGACGACCTGCCCTTCTTCGTCGGCCTGATGCAGCATCTCTCGCAAAAGGGCATCAACTGCCCGCTGCCGGTCCGGCGCCGCGACGGCGGCGCGATCGGCGAGCTGGCCGGCCGGCCGGCCGCCATCGTCACCTTCCTCGAAGGCATGTGGATGCGCCGGCCGACGGTGGAGCATTGCCGCGAGGTGGGCAAGGCGCTGGCCGCGATGCACGTCGCCGGGCAGGATTTCGCGCCGAAGCGGCCGAACGCGCTGTCGGTCGCCGGCTGGCGGCCGCTGTGGAAAAAGGCGCGCGACCGCGCCGACGAGGTGGAGAAGGGCCTGGCCGCCGAGGTCGAGGCCGATCTCGCCGCCCTCGAACGGGACTGGCCGGCCGATCTGCCTTCGGGCGTCATCCATGCCGACCTGTTCCCGGACAACGTCTTCTTCCTCGGCAAGAACCTGTCCGGCCTGATCGACTTCTACTTCGCCTGCAACGACCTGCTCGCCTACGACGTCGCCATCTGCCTCAACGCCTGGT
>CAZBBT010000274.1:0-3151 GCA_964490065.1 uncultured Mesorhizobium sp.
AAACAACACCGACGGGAATCCCTAAACGATTCAGCCAATCAGTGAACCGCTCTAGGTTCACGTAATACCAGCACCCCCCTACGTCTCGGGCTTCGCCCGAGCCACCTCCCCTCGCTTCGCGGGTGGCGGATGGGCGCAAGCCCCGCGGCCGACCCATCCTCTCCCCGGGCAGGGGGAGGTGGCTCGCCCCTGAGTCCGGCCTTTGGCCGGCCCGAGGACAGACTCAGCCGAGACGGTGAGGGGGTGCTTTCCCTCATTTGCGGTCAAACAGCCGGCGTCACTGGCAGCCGTTGGAGGCCCAGCGGCCGAGCGCCACCTTGAAGCGCGTGCCGAGCGGGTGCTTGAGGCGCAGCACATAGGCGTCGCTGGTGACGTAGTTCTTGGCCTGCTCGCACAGGCGCTCCTTGGTCCATTGGTGGCAGCCGCTGCATTCGCGGTCCCACACCGACTTGTCGAGGCCCTCGATCGGGGCGAAATGCGGCTTGCCCTGGATCAACTGCGCGATGCTTTTGCCGTCGATATCGGGGTCGCCGAAATTCACCGGAATGTCGAAGAACACCGGCGCGTCGGTGGGAAGCGCCGGCACGTCGGCCTGCGGCGCCGCGGCCTGGGCCGTGGCCTGCTCTCCGGCCGGGGCGGCGGCCGCCGGCGCGTTGCGCGTTTCCGAGCCATTGTCGGCCGGCGGCCCGGCCGCCTCACCGACGATCAGCGGCGCCGCGAGCGTCACCTTGTTCAGCACCACCTCGGTGGTCAGCGAGACGTTGATCCATGGCCGCTGCCTTCCGTCGGTGGCCTTGAAAACGTCGCTGGTGACCCGGTTCATCGCCTCGGTGATGGAGGTGTTGGCTTCGCCGAGATGCGCCAGCAGCGCCTCGGAAAACGGCGAGTGTTCGCCCGCGCCGTCATAGGCGACCTGGCTGGGGCTGGTGGCGAAGGCGACCAGCGTGCCGGCGCCGCCGTCCTGCATCTGGATTTCGGCCAGCCCGCTGGCGGCTTCGCCGCCGCCCGTCTTGGCCAGCACCTCGGCCAGCGGATTGTCGCGGCAGGCATCGAGGAACACCAGCCTGACCCCGGTTTCGCGCGACATCTGGCGCAGCACGAAATCGACCGGGACGGTCTCGAAATCGAGCGAGGTCTCGTCCTCCAGCGCCGCGTCGACCGGCAGGAGGTAGTTCTTGCCCGCCGCCTGCAGGCCATGGCCGGCATAGTAGAACAGCGCGACGTCGGCGCCGCGCACCGCCTTGGCGAATTCGGCGATGGTCCGGTGCGTCTCGACCTTGGTCTGGTCGAAGCCGGAAACGACCTCGAAGCCGAGGCCGCCCAGAAGATCGGCCATCGCCCTGGCGTCATGCACGGGATTGGTAAGCGCCGGCGCGTGCTGGTAGCTGGAATTGCCGAGCACCAGCGCGACGCGGCGTTCGGCCGACGCCGCGGCGACCCCGAAAAGCAGCAGGATGAAGGCCAGGCCGAGGGGCCGGGCGAAGCCATGCCAGAAATTTCCATCGCCCCGCGCCACCGCCCTGCCCCGTCAGTTGAGCTTGCTGGCCGAGAACTCGATGCGCCGGTTCAGCGCCTTGTTCTTGGCCGTGTCATTGGGCGCGATCGGATGGTCCTCGCCATAGCCGGTTGCCGAAAGCTGCACGGCCGGAATGCCGGCGGCGCGCAGCGCATCGGCGACCGCGTTGGCGCGCCTTTCCGAGAGCGCCTGGTTGGCCGTCGGCGACCCGTCGGAATCGGTGTGGCCAGAAACCTCGACCTTGAGGTCGGGGCATTTGGAAATCACGCCGACCACCTCGTCGATGAGCGGCCGGCTCTTCGGATCGAGCCGGGCGCTGGCCGTGCGGAAATAGATGGCGCCGGTGCGCGACAGCACCTCGAAGCGGTTCAGGCACTCGTCGTCGCTGAAGGCGGTCTTGGAGGCGTCGGTGGCGATCGGGCCGGTTACGGCGGGCTGGGCCGCGGCCACCACCTGCACCGGCTGCGCCGGGGCGGCGCCCTCGCGGAAGACGAAGTCGAACGAGACCGAAGCGGTCGGCACGATCGACGAGACCTTGGCGGCCTCCTTCAGTTTTTCGATGTTGGCGAGGAGGCCGAAGTCGGCGGCGTTCACGGCCACCGGCGCATTGGAGGCGACCGACACCATGCCGTCCGTGATCATGGTGACCACGACATCGGCCGTGTAGTCCTTCTCGACGCCGTGCAGATTGAGCTTGAAGGGAAGCTTCGTCAGCATGCGCCGCCTGGCCGGCAGGTCCGCGAAGGCGGCGGGGTCGACCCAGGCGGTGAGCTCCGCGTTGGGATACTGGAAGGTTTCGAAGAACAGGAAGCGCATGCGCACGTTGCGCAGGTCGACGCCGGTATCGACCGAATTCAGGTCGAAGGCGAGCTTGGCTTCGCCGTCCGGCGAGATCGTGCCCGAGATGTTCCTGATCTTGTTGGTTTCGACCACCGTGCCCTTCTTGACCGACTGGTAGGTCAGCGCCGAGACGGTGGGGTCGAGCCACCAGGCGGTCGCGGCGTGGGCCGCGCCTGGCGGCAGGAAGAGAAGAAGCGCTCCGAGCAGGGCCCATAAAAGGTCCGGCGCGCGCCGGCTTCCCGATCCCCTCGCCGGAGAGATGAAATCGACGACTGCGAACATGGCCCCTCCTCCGTCTTGCGGTAGGCCTCAATTCTCGCATGCCGGCCATGCGGCCGGGTATTTCGGCAGTCACTATAAAACAGGAAAGGGGATTTTGCGAGCAAAGCGCGCGCAAGAACCGTCCCAAGCCGATCATATTCTGCTTACCGCTTTGCGGCGGCAATGCGGCGAAGCCCGCGACGGCGCGCGGACCCTTGCCGCTCCACCCGCCATCGGTTAGGACGCGCGGGCGCTTTCCGGCCTTTGCCGGAAGGCGGCACAGCACAGCGGAACCGAGGACCATGGCCGACAAATCACAGAAGATGCTGGCGCGCCTGCCGCGCGGCTTCGCCGACCGCGGCGCGGACGACATCCGTGCGGTCGAAAAGATGATGGCCAGGATCAGGGCGGTGTACGAGCTTTACGGCTTTGAGCCGGCCGACCAGCCGCTGATCGAATACACCGACGCGCTCGGAAAATTCCTGCCCGACCAGGACCGGCCGAACGAGGGCGTGTTCTCCTTCCAGGACGACG
>CAZBBT010000275.1:0-3110 GCA_964490065.1 uncultured Mesorhizobium sp.
GCTGGTTCGAGGTGCAGGACGAAGGCTCGCAGGTCGTCGCCGCCCTTGCCGGCGCGGCACCCGGCATGCAGGTGCTCGACTATTGCGCCGGCGCCGGCGGCAAGGCGCTGGCGCTGTCGGCGGCAATGGACAATCGCGGGCAGATCTTCGCGCACGACTCGGAAAAGCAGCGGCTGGCGCCGATCTTCGATCGCGTCCGCCGCTCGGACAGCCGCAACATCCAGATGGTGGCGAAGCCGGCCGAACTGGCGCCGCTTGCCGACAGCATGGACATCGTGCTGGTCGATGCGCCCTGCACCGGTTCCGGCACATGGCGACGGCGCCCCGACGCCAAATGGCGGCTGACCGAGCGTCAGCTCGGTGCCCGCAGGGCCGAGCAGGCGGCGATCCTCGACGCCGCCAGCGCCTATGTAAAACCGGGCGGGCTGCTGGTCTACATCACCTGCTCGGTGTTCGACGGCGAGAACGGCGGTCAGGTTGACGCGTTCCGCGAACGGGCGGATGGGTTCTCGCCCATCGACCATACCGCCTTGTGGAACGAGCACTTTCCCGGCCATGCCGCCGCGGCGCGCATCGACGAGGACCGCGGCATTTCGCTCTCGCCGGCGCGCAGCGGCACCGACGGATTTTTCTTTTCGGCGCTGCGCAGGACAGGCTGAGAAGGTTGCGCCTTCTCTTCCCACAAAGAGCGGGTAGCGCCGCGTTGCTGCACCGCACAATTGTCGATTGCCTGCCGAGGCGGCCTCTGCGATAACCGCGATCGTTAGCAGCGAAAGCACGCGCATGGCAGCCAAGATCGTACCGGCCCCGAACTACGAGGAGCGCGTGCGCGCCTCTTTCGCCCGCCAGCAGGCCATGGCGACGATCGGCGCGGAACTCACACTGGTGACGCCGGGCATCATCGAGATCGAGATGCCTTATTCGGCGGCACTCACCCAACAGCACGGTTTTCTCCATGCCGGGGTGATTTCCACCGCGCTGGATTCGGCCTGCGGCTATGCGGCGTTCTCGCTAATGCCGGAGAACGCCGGCGTGCTCACCATCGAGTTCAAGGTCAATCTTTTGTCGCCCGGCCGCGGCGAGCGGTTCCTGTTCCGCGGTTCGGTGACCAAGCCCGGCCGCACCATCATCGTCGCCGACGGCCAGGCTTACGCCTATGGCTCGGACGGCGAGGCGCGCCTCATCGCCACCATGACCGGCACGATGATGGCCATCAGTGGTCGCGAGGGCATTGAGGGGTGAGGAGCGGGCCGCATCGCGGACGAAAAGCCCCCGTAAGGGCTTTTCGAGCGACGAACGCCCTGAGCCGTAGCGAAGGACCGGGGCGATGACCGCCACTTCGACAATGCTTGCCCGCAAGAACGTCCTGTTCGTCATGGCGGTGGAGGCCGAGTACGGGCCGCATCTGAAGCGCCTGTTCACGCCGCTGATGACCGGGGTCGGTCCGGTCGAGGCCGGCGTGCGGCTCGGCGCCGAACTGGCGCGGTTGGAGGCCAAGGGTACCTTGCCCGACCTCGTCGTCTCGCTCGGTTCCGCCGGCTCGCGACGGCTGGAGCAGACCGAAGTCTACCAAGCCGTCTCGGTCAGCTATCGCGACATGGACGCCTCGCCGCTCGGCTTCGATAAAGGCCGAACGCCGTTCCTCGACTTGCCCGCCGCCATACCGCTGTCGCTGCGCATTCCCGGCATTGCCGAAGCGACGCTGTCGACAGGTGCGGCGATCATCTCGGGCGCGGCCTACGCGGCAATCGCCGAGGATATGGTCGACATGGAGACTTTTGCCGTGTTGCGCGCCTGTCAGTTGTTTTCCGTGCCGCTGGTCGCGCTACGCGGCATCTCCGACGGCGCGGCGGAACTGCGCCATGTCGGCGACTGGACCGAATATCTCCACGTCATCGACGAGAAGCTGGCGACAGCGGTCGATCTGCTCGAGCAGGGCCTCGCCGCCGGCGCGGTGCGGCTTTAGGGCGCCACGCCGCCCATTGCGCCGAATCGGTTCTTTCTCTAAAGGCTCGCCATGACGACACACCCCGACACCGTTCTCATCATCGACTTCGGCAGCCAGGTCACCCAGCTCATCGCGAGACGGGTGCGCGAGGCTGGCGTCTACTGCGAAATCGCGCCGTTCCAGTCGGCAGCCGAGGCCTTCCAGCGCATCAAACCGAAGGCCGTCATCCTTTCCGGAAGCCCGCATTCCACCGTCGACATCGGTTCGCCGCGCGCGCCCGACGCGGTGTTTTCGGCCGGCATTCCGGTGCTGGGCATCTGCTACGGCGAGCAGACCATGTGCGCCCAGCTCGGCGGCAAGGTCGAGGCAGGACATCATCGCGAGTTCGGCCGCGCCTTCCTGCAAATCCAGGACGATTGCGCGCTGTTCGACGGCGTATGGGCCAAGGGCACGCGCCACCAGGTCTGGATGAGCCATGGCGACCGCGTCACCGCCCTGCCGCCCGGCTTCCATGTCGTCGGCACCTCGACAGGCGCGCCCTTCGCGGCGATCGCCGACGAGGCGCGCAAATTCTACGCCGTGCAGTTCCATCCCGAAGTGGTGCACACGCCGGACGGCGCCAAGCTGCTCAGGAACTTCGTCCAAACAATAGCCGGCCTGCGCTCGGACTGGACGATGGCCGCCTATCGCGAGCAGGCGGTGGAGACGATCCGCAAGCAGGTCGGCAAGGGCAAGGTCATCTGCGCGCTGTCGGGCGGTGTCGATTCTTCCGTCGCAGCACTTCTGATCCATGAGGCCGTCGGCGACCAGCTCACCTGTATCCTGGTCGACCACGGCCTGATGCGCAAGAACGAGGCGGCCGACGTGGTGGCGATGTTCCGTCAGCACTACAATCTGCCGCTGATCCTGGTCGACGCCTCGGACAAGTTCATTACAGCACTCGAAGGCGAGAGCGACCCGGAAAAGAAGCGCAAGACCATCGGACGCCTGTTCATCGAGGTGTTCGAGGAGGAGGCGAAGAAGCTCGGCGGTGCCGATTTCCTGGCCCAGGGCACGCTCTATCCCGACGTGATCGAGAGCGTTTCCTTTACCGGCGCGACCTCGTCGACCATCAAGTCGCACCACAATGTCGGCGGCCTGCCCGAGCGCATGAACATGAAGC
>CAZBBT010000276.1:0-3093 GCA_964490065.1 uncultured Mesorhizobium sp.
CCGTTCGACGAGGAGACGCTGTTCCAGACCGGTCACGTCATCGAGCAGGCGGCGGGACGGTTCCAGCCGGAGAAATGGTGGTAGCTTTCGGGCGTCATCCCGGCCGCTGCCGATTGCCCGGAGGGCATGAGGCGAGAGCCGGGACCCATTCCATGTCTGCCAGGTTGCGGAATGGCTCCCGGCTCCGCGCTCGCAAGCTCGCTTGGCCGGGATGACGCAGAGCTTTTCACGAGGCTTGCCGTGTTCTTCTATCTCTCCAAGATCGTCTGGTTCTTCCTCCAGCCGCTTAACCTTGCCATTCTCCTCCTTCTGGCCGGTCTGATTGCCGGCTGGTTCGGACGGCGCAGGCTGTTGCGGGCCGGGGCGACCTTGGCCTTCCTCGTCCTCGCTCTCTCCGCCTGGACCTCGCTCGGCGCGCTGATGCTCAACCCGCTGGAGGAACGTTTCCAGAGACCGGTCCCGCCGCCCGACCATGTCGCCGGCATCGTCGTGCTCGGCGGCGGGCTGGAGGGCGCGATCAATCTGGCGCGTGGCGGCTATGAGTTGAACTCCGGCGGCGACCGCTTTGTCGAGACGGCCGTGCTGGCGCGGCGCTATCCGGACGCCAAGGTCGTGGTGACCGGCGGCGTCGGTACGCTCGTTCTGGAGGGCGAGGGCGACGCGGTCAGCGCGCCGCGCCTGCTGACCGCGCTGGGCATCGCTTCCGACCGGCTGATCCTGGAAGCCAAATCGCGCAACACCTATGAGAACGCCGTCTTCACCAAGGCGCTGGTAACGCCGAAGCCGGGCGAAACCTGGCTGCTGGTCACCTCGGCCTTCCACATGCCGCGTTCCAAGGCGCTGTTCGACAAAGCCGGCTTTGCGGCCGTGCCCTGGCCGGCGGACTACCGCACCTCGGGCAGGGAAGGGGTCTCGCTGTTCGCGGACAACACCGCCGATGCCCTTGCCAACACGACGACCGCCCTGCGCGAGTGGATCGGTCTCCTCGCCTACTGGCTGACCGGCCGGATCGATTCGCCGTTTCCCTCGCCGGGCTGAGCTACATCTGGTCGTTGTAGGGCTCCTTCAACTGTCCGACCCGGCGCGCCAGTTCGGAAAATGACGGCATGTGCGGCTCGGCACGCGCGGCGTTCGCCGCCAGGAGCAGGCGCAGCGGAAAGCATACGGCGTCGCGGTTGGACGGCGACATGTCCTCGTAGAGCCGCTCGTCCGCCGTCATCGAAGCCTCGACCTTGCGCAGCGTCAAATCGAGGTCCTCGGCCGAAAGCACGCCTTCGCGAACGAGAAGCGCGTTCAGCGAAGCGACCGCCATCAGCAGGCCTTCCAGTTGAAGATTGGCGACGTTCATCGTCATCGGTCCTTGACCGAGGCGCCCGATTGCCGACCGGAACGTGGCGCATTCGGGCGCCGCGGCGGGTTGACGCTTTCGGATTGCCTCGTGTCCTCGCCGGTCTCTTCGAGCGGCTGCGTCAGGCCGACGCCGCTCGGGGGCGGCCGATTGCCGGCGGCGTCCTGCGAAAACTCGTCCTGCGGCTCGGGACCGGATGCCGCCGGGTATTTCCTCGCCCCTGTCTCGCGATGGTTTTCGTTTCCGGCCATGATCGTATCTCCTCGTGCCCGCCAATAACCGGGCCGGACGACCAAGGTTCCGGATCGATGTCGCGGCAGGAGCAGGCGAGGTCGGCCTCCGTTCAGCGGCGCGGCTGAAAACAGCGGAAAGATCGCGCGAATTCCTATATGTGGACCGGCAGCGGCTCGCGGAGGCTGAGAAAACGTGTTCCTTTCGGTATTCGACCTGTTCAAGATCGGCATCGGACCATCCAGTTCGCACACGATGGGGCCGATGACGGCGGCGCGGCGCTTCCTCGACGAGGTCGCCGGCAACGACTGGCCGCGCCCCGCCGGAGCCAAGGTCGAGCGCATCGGCGCCAGCCTGCACGGCTCGCTCGCCTATACCGGCATCGGCCATGGCTCCGACCGCGCGGTTATCCTCGGCCTCGCCGGCGAGACGCCGCAGGCAGTCGATCCCGACAAGGCCGAGGGAATGATTGCCAAAATCACGGCCGAGAAGAAGATTTCGCCGCCGGACCATCCCACCTACCGGTTCGATCCGGCGTCCGACCTCGTGCTGGACAAGAAGACGCCGCTCACCGGCCACGCCAACGGCATGGCCTTTTATGCCTACGACGCGGCCGACCGGCTGCTTTTGAAGCGCATCTACTATTCCATCGGCGGCGGCTTCGTGGTGTCGGATGAGGAACTGCAGCGCATGAAGGCGCGCGGTTCGGTGACGACCGAGGGCAGGAAGGTGCCCTATCCTTTCAAGCATGCGGCGGAAATGCTTGCCATGGCGGCGAAAAGCGGCCTTTCCATCGCCGAGATGAAGCGCGTCAACGAAGAGACGCGGATGTCGCGCGAGGACCTGGACGCCGGGCTCGACGCGATCTGGTCGGCGATGAAGGGCTGCATCGACCGAGGGCTTTCCCAGGAAGGCATCATGCCGGGCGGGCTGAAGGTGCGCCGGCGCGCGCGGCAACTGCACGACAAGCTGCAGGAGCAATGGCAGCAGAACCGGCCGAATCCGCTGCTGGCAAATGACTGGCTGTCGATCTACGCCATGGCGGTCAACGAGGAGAACGCCGCCGGCGGCCGCGTCGTCACCGCGCCGACCAACGGCGCGGCCGGCGTCGTGCCGGCGGTAATGCGCTACTGGCTGCATTTCCATCCCGAGGCCGACCAGGCCTCGATCCGCGATTTTCTCCTTACCGCCGCTGCCGTGGGCGGCATCATCAAGTCCAACGCCTCGATCTCCGGCGCCGAGGTCGGCTGCCAGGGCGAGGTGGGTTCGGCCTCGGCCATGGCGGCGGCAGGCCTGTGCGCCGTGATGGGCGGCACGCCGGAGCAGGTGGAGAACGCCGCCGAGATCGCGCTGGAACACCATCTCGGCATGACCTGCGATCCTGTCGCCGGGCTGGTGCAGGTGCCTTGCATCGAGCGCAACGCGCTGGGCGCGGTGAAGGCGGTCACGGCGGCCTCGCTGGCGATCAAGGGCGACGGCAAGCATTTCGTGCCGCTCGACGCGGCGATCGAGAC
>CAZBBT010000277.1:0-3064 GCA_964490065.1 uncultured Mesorhizobium sp.
GGGCATCTGCCCCTCAAGGGGGGAGATGCCCGGCAGGGCAGAGGGGGGTGCTCCGTCGGCGGTTTCTATATCCGCCCGTGTCACGCGCCCATGCGGGCCGGAGCCGGCGATCGCTGCAAGATCCAAGCCCTTCTCACGCGCCAACCTGCGCGCCAACGGCGTGGCACGGACGGCGCCGCTGTCCCCCTCTCCCTTGAGGGGAGGGGCTAGGGGCGGGGGTTCCGACACGCTTGCGCTCGACGAAATACCCCCACCCGGACCTTCGGTCCGACCTCCCCTCAAGGGGGAGGTCGGAGGCAGCGCCTTCTCCCCTTCCGCATAAATCCACGCCACCGGTGAGCCGACGGGAATATCCACGCCTTCCTTGCCGGTGACGTCGCGCAGAATACCGCTGGCTGGCGCGTCGATCTCCATCGCCGCCTTGTCGGTCTCGATCTCGAACAGCACGTCGCCCTGCTTGACGCTCGCGCCCTCCTCGACGAACCAGCGCGAGATTTTTCCCGTCGCCATGTCCATGTCGACCTTGGGCAGGATGACCTCGACCGGCATCAGCGGCGGCCCTTCACCAGGTCGCGCGCGGCGGCGACGATGTCCGGCACCTGCGGCACGGTGGCCTTTTCCAGTTCCGGATTGTAGGGGATCGGCGTCTCGGCACCACCGAGCCGCACGATCGGCGCATCGAGATAGTCGAATGCCTCGCTCTCGGCGATCATGGCCGACACCTCGGCGCCGACGCCGAGCGTCTTCACCGCCTCGTAGACACACAGAAGCCGCGAGGTCCTCTTGACGCTTTCGATGACGGTTGCCTTATCCATCGGCCGCACCGTGCGCAGGTCGATGACTTCGACGTCGATGCCCTCGCTCTGCAGCGCTTCTGCGGCCTCAAGCGCCTTGTGCACCATGATCGAAGTGGCAACGACGGTCAGGTCCCTGCCCTCGCGGCGCACCTCGGCCTTGCCGATCGGCACGGTGTAGTGGCCTTCCGGCACCGGCCCCTTCATCTTGTAGAGCAGCTTGTGCTCGAAGATCATCACCGGGTCGGGATCGGCGACGGCCGCCAGCAGCATGCCCTTGGCGTCGTGCGGCGTCGCCGGCTGGATCACCTTCAGGCCAGGCACGTGGCCGAGCCAGGCCTCCAGGCTCTGGCTGTGCTGGGCGGCGGCACCCGTGCCGGAACCGGCCGGGAAGCGCATCACGACCGGCACCGACACCTCGCCGCCCAGCATGTAGCGCATCTTGGCCGCCTGGTTGACGATCTGCTCCATGGCGAGCGTGGCGAAATCGGAGAACTGGAACTCGAAGATCGGCCGCATGCCGGTCATCGCCGCACCCACGGCGACGCCGGCGCCACCGAGTTCGGAAATCGGCGTATCCATCACGCGGTCCGAACCGAAGCGCTCGACCAGATCGCCGGTGACCTGGAAGGCACCGCCATAGACGCCGATGTCCTCGCCCATCAGGAAGACGCGCTCGTCGGCCTCCATGGCCAGCGCCATCGCCTCCTGGATCGCCTGGGCGTAGGAGAGTTCGCGCACGGCGACGTCCATCACGCGGCCTCCGTGTAGACATACCGGCCGCTGTCGGCGACATCCGGCATCGGGCTTTGCTTGGCGAACTCGATGCCTTCGGCGATCTCCTGCTTCACCGCCTCGCGCACGGCCTCGATGCCGGCCTGGTCGATGATGCCGAACTCCTTCAGCTCGTTCTCGAACAGCATGATCGGATCGCGGTTGGTCACCCAATCCTCGATCTCCTCCTTGGTGCGATAGCGGTTGCGGTCGCTCTTGGAATGGCCGCGGTAGCGATAGGTCTTGGACTCGATCAGAGTCGGGCCCTCGCCGCGCCGCGCGCGCTCGACCGCCGCCTGCGAAGCCTCCGCCACTTCGGAGAAATTGTTGCCGTCGACGACGACGCCGGGCATCGCGTAGCCGGCGGCGCGCTCGGCGATGCTTTTGACCGCGGTCGAACGCTCGGTCGAGGTCGACATGCCGTAGCCATTGTTCTCGCATACGAAGATCACCGGCAGCTTCCAGATCGCCGCCATGTTCAGCGCCTCGTGGAAGGCGCCCTCGTTGTTGGCGCCGTCGCCGAAGAAGGAGACGACGACCTTGCCGGTCTTCATCTTCTTGGCCGAAAGGGCCGCGCCCACCGCGATCGGGATGCCGCCGGCGACGATGCCGTTGGCGCCGAGATTGCCCTTGGCGACATCGGCGATGTGCATGGAGCCGCCGCGGCCCTTGCAGTAGCCGGTGGTCTTGCCGAAGAACTCTGCGAACATCTTCTTCACGTCGGCGCCCTTGGCGATGCAGTGGCCATGGCCGCGATGCGTCGAAGTGATCTGGTCGGCTTCCGCGAGCGGCAAGCAGATGCCGACGGCGCTCGCCTCCTGGCCGATGGAGAGATGCATGGTGCCGTGGATCAGTCCGCGCATGTAGCTGTCCTCCGCTCCCTCCTCGAAGCGACGGATGAGGTACATCTTGCGCAGCACCTCCTTCAGCTCAGCCGGCGAATAGGTCCGGTAGGCGAAAGGCAGGTTGGTGCGCTCGGCGACAGCAGCTTTTCGGGTCGGCATCATTCAGTTTCCATAGACAAGCTTGTCCTGGCGGGCGCGCAGCTCGGCGAGCTTCGAGCCCGACGCGACGGCGGCGTTGGCGTAGGTGATCAATTCACCTTTCCTGATCGGCGCGGTCACAGAGCCGCCCTGGAGCATGCCGCAGGGAATGGCTTTCGCCACCCGTGCTTCCGGCGCGGTCATGATCCAGGCGCGATAGCAATATTCGCCGATGGCATCGAGCTTGTCGCCCGCTTTAAGATCCTTCTTGGCGACGGCGCAGACTTCGGCGACGGGCTTTGACAGCGGCACCATGTCGGCCTTGCCGTAGAGCACGACGCGGGCGCAGGTCAGGGGCACTTCGAGTGAGGTCAGGTGATAGGGGCGATGGAAGGTGAAGTACGGGCCATGGCCCATCTTGAGATCCTCCATACGCTCGGAAATGCGCGGATGCGACATGTCGGCGATGACGAAGACGCCGGGCGCGACGCCCTTGCCGATGGAATAATCGAC
>CAZBBT010000278.1:0-3051 GCA_964490065.1 uncultured Mesorhizobium sp.
ACATCCAGACCGTGGGCGACGTCGAGATCCTCAACCCCGACCACGTCATCTGCACCCTCGACGAGGGTGCCGAGATCCGCATGGAGTTCACCGTCGACACCGGCAAGGGTTACGTGCCGGCCGAGCGCAACCGCGCCGAGGATGCGCCGATCGGCTTGATCCCGGTCGACTCGCTCTACTCGCCGGTCAAGAAGGTCTCGTACAAGGTCGAGAACACCCGCGAGGGCCAGGTTCTCGACTATGACAAGCTGACCATGACCATCGAGACCGACGGTTCGATCTCGGGCGAGGACGCAGTGGCTTTCGCCGCCCGCATCCTGCAGGACCAGCTTGGCCTGTTCGTCAATTTCGAGGAGCCGCAGAAGGCCCAGGCCGAGGAGCAGGTCACCGAGCTTGCCTTCAACCCGGCGCTGCTCAAGAAGGTGGACGAGCTGGAGCTTTCGGTTCGTTCGGCCAACTGCCTGAAGAACGACAACATCGTCTATATCGGCGACCTCATCCAGAAGACCGAGGCGGAGATGCTCCGTACCCCGAACTTCGGCCGCAAGTCGCTGAACGAGATCAAGGAAGTGCTCGCCGCAATGGGCCTGCATCTCGGCATGGAAGTGCCGGACTGGCCGCCGGAGAACATCGAAGACCTCGCCAAGCGTTACGAAGACCAGTACTGAACCTGAATAGAACATGGTGCCAAGGACCGGTCCGCCGGTCCGACGGCCATGTGGAAAACCATCAGAGGCCGTGGCCTCTTGACCAGCTAAAGAAGGATAAGACCCATGCGCCACGGTTTCCAGGGCCGCCGCTTCTCCCGCAGCCAGAGCCACCGCAAGGCGATGTTCGCCAACCTCGCGGTCTCGCTTATCGAGCATGAGCAGATCGTCACCACACTGCCGAAGGCGAAGGACTTGCGTCCTATCGTCGAGAAGCTGGTGACGCTCGGCAAGCGCGGCGACCTGCACGCCCGCCGCCAGGTGATCGCGCAGATCGGCAATGAAGGCGTGGTGAAGCGCCTCTTCGAGACGATCGCGCCGCGCTACGCCACCCGCAACGGCGGCTACCTGCGCATCATGAAGGCGGGCTTCCGCCAGGGCGACAATGCTCCGCTCGCGGTCATCGAATTCGTCGACCGCGACACGTCCGCCAAGGGCGCGGCCGACCGTGCTCGTCTCGATGCCGAGGGAACGGAAGCCGAAGCGGCTTGAAGCCAGAGACAATCGGCGATTGAAGGCGGCTCCGGCCGCCTTTTTTGTTGTTTCGATCACCGCAGCGGCGCGGCACCGCCACTTCTCACCAGCGCACTACATTGTATCGAGCGTCACGATAACGTGACCCCGGCGACGCACGTCGGTTGCAGAGTTCATCGAAGCTTAACGAAATCGGTATGAATCGGTATAGTCGCTTCATACATCCGCCATCCCGGTGGCGAGATCGTGTGGCGGAACGGGATCCGGCAGCAGGCCGGAGCGGGTGATCGATGAAATCTCTCACGACGAAGCATTTCCTGTTGCCTCTGACGGCGGTTGCCGCGCTGGGTCTGAGCGTGCCGCAGGCGGGCGCGCAAGGCTTCTTCGACATGCTGTTCGGCGGTCAGCCCCGTAGAGAGCGGCCGTTAAAGGGCGAATTCCCCCCGCCGCCAAAGAAGCGGGCCGCCAAGGTCGCCCGGATCGCCAGCCCGACCTACAACACCTACAAGGCGGACCGACTGGTCAAGGTCGATTTCTCTGCGCTGACCGTGCCCGCCACCACCGGCGCCACGACGCAGAATATCGCCTTCGATGCCGCTGCACCAGTAGACACCGGTTTCAGCGAGACGCTGTCCGGCCTGGACGATTATGAACTGCTCGCCGAGTCCGACATCGGCAAGGCTCTCGTCGCCTGGTATGCGGCCAATCCTGGTTTCATCTGGGTCACCGGGACCGATCCCAATGAGCGTGCCCGGCAGGCTCTTCGGGTGCTGGGCGAGGCTGCCAGCTACGGTCTGACGCCGGGCGATTATACGGTCGATGTGCCGCCTGCCGTTTCTGCCTCGGCTGATTCCGGTGCCAGAGGACAGGAGTTGATCCGCTTCGAGATGGCGTTGTCGGCGCGCGTGCTGCGCTACGTCCACGATGCACAGGACGGCCGTATCGATCCGAACCGCATCTCCACCGGCTATTATGATTTTCCGGCCAAGCCGCTCGACATGCAGGCGGTACTGGGCGCGCTCTCCCACACGCAGGAGGTACGCGCCTATCTGGAATCGCGCCACCCGCAGAATCCTGAATACCAGGCGCTACGCGTCGAACTGGAGGCGCTGAAGGCCAGCACTGAAAACGAGATCGTCGTCGATCCCAAATTGTTGCTGAAGCCCGGCGAAACCAGCCCTGAATTGCCCAAGCTGCTGACGCTGATCGCGCGCAATCTCGACGATGAGATGGGCGGCGCCTATGGCGAGGTCCTCTCGCGGCTTGTCGGCAGCGAAGCCTATGTGCCGGAGCTCGTGCCGGTCATAGAGGCGGCGCAGAAGAAGGCGGGCCTCAAGGGTGACGGTGTCGTCGGCCCTCGCACGGTTGCGGCCCTCGCCGGTGTGTCGAAAGCCGATCGTATCGCCAAGGTCGAATACGCACTGGAGGAACTGCGTTGGCTGCCGTCGGATCTAGGTAGCCCGCGCGTCTTCATCAACCAGCCTGCCTTTACCGCCAGCTTCATCGACGGCGGCGAGGAGAAGCTGAAGATGCGGGTGGTCATCGGCAGGACCACGAACCAGACCGCCTTCTTCTACGACCATATCGAAACGGTGAATTTCCACCCTTATTGGGGTGTGCCGCAGTCGATCATCGTCAACGAGATGCTGCCCAAGCTGCGCAGCGATCCCGGCTATTTGGATCGTGCGGGCTATGAGGTGACGGATGCGCGCGGCAGACGCATTCCTTCGTCATCCATCAATTGGGGGGCCTATGGCGCCAAGGTGCCCTACAATGTGCGCCAGCAGCCGGGCGAAGCCAACGCGCTGGGTGAACTGAAAATCCTGTTTCCCAACAAGTTCGCCATCTACATGCACGACACGCCGCAGAA
>CAZBBT010000279.1:0-3049 GCA_964490065.1 uncultured Mesorhizobium sp.
CGCCGGGACCACGCTCTGGAAAACGAAATCACTCGACATCGGATCACCTCCTTTCAATTGGTTGAACACGGCCCCAATGTGGGGCGGTTTCACCGGGAGTGCAAGTGTCGATGTATTTCCCCCTTCCCTCTCCGTCGATCCAATGCAATCGCCTATGGCTGCGCACCCCCACCCCTAACCCCTCCCCACAAGGGGGAGGGGGATTTTATGGCGGCGCCACAATGCGCCGACGTTGGCAATCTTGGATGAAACGCTGGCGCCGGCGTCTCCCTCCCCCTTGTGGGGAGGGGACAGGGGTGGGGAGAAGAAAAACTCAATTCCCGTCGATGGCCGTGGCGATACGGGCAATGGCCTGCTGGTAGACGCCGGCCGAGTTCCAGCCGGCGATCGCACCCATATTGCCCGACGCGCTTACTCCGGGCCGCCAGCCATGGCCCCTGAGGAAATTGGCGGTCGACGCCAGCGCCGTGCTCTTGTCGCGCAGATTCTTGCTGCCGACGCCGTATTTCAGCACGTTGCCGGGCAGGAACTGCGTGTGTCCGATCTCGCCATGCATGGCGCCGACCGAACTGGCGCTCAATGCGCCGCTGTCGACCAGCTTCAGCGCGGCGATGGCGTGCGGGGTGAAGAATCCGGGGCGGCGGCAATCGTAAGCGAGCGTGACGATTGCGGAAACGGTGTTCTGCTTGCCCATAAAGGAGCCGAAACCGGTTTCCATGCCCCAGATGGCCAGAAGCACGCCGGGCGACACGCCGTAATTGTTCTCGATCTTGTTGAAAAGCGAGGCGTTCGACTTCTTCAGCGACCGCCCCTTGGAAATGATGGTGGCGGCGCCGCGGCGTTTCATGAAGCTTTCCACCGAGCCGCTGAAGGCCTTGTGGATGGCGCGGTCCGCCTTGATGGTTCCGGTGGCGTATCTTGCACTGGCCAGCGCCGAAAGGCCCCTGTTCCCGACGCCGGCGGCCGCAGCCTCCTGGGCGAAGTCCGCCTTCCACTGGTCGAACCCGGCCGCGCTCTTGCCGCAGCTCGCCGCCTGCGCCGCTCCGGTCAACAAACCGAGGACGGCCGCGCCCACCGCAACCAACATCTTTCCCTTGGCAAGCACTGCCATGCTTCTCTCCTGAATTGCCTGACTCACGTCCCTCACGGCGAACTTGCCAGTCAAATGCCCGCTTGTCACGCCGTTCGCCATGCTGCCTGCTCTGGCGAAGCGCCGAGAACTGGCTTACGATCAAGCGCGAATTGTGACGAAGGTGGTTCGAAAAAGGCTTTTTTCCGGATTCCATTCTGTTCAAGGGGGGTGGACATGGAAGACGTCGACGTTGCGATCGTCGGTGCGGGCTCCGCCGGCCTGTCCGCCGCGAAGGCCCTGCAGGCGGCCGGTTTCTCCTTCAGGGTACTCGAAGCGATGGACCGCATCGGCGGCCGCGCCTGGACTTCTAGCAAGCATTTCGGCGTGCCGTTCGACATCGGCTGCGCATGGCTGCATGCAGCCGACCGCAATCCCTATTTTCCGGAAGCGCAGGCGGCTGGATGGTCGCTGCATCACCACGACATGAACGTCGACCACCTCTACTACCGCAAGCGCAAGGCGAGCGACGCCGAGGTCGCCGAGATGAAGGCGGCCGACGCGCGGCTGTTCGAACTGCTTGCCGCGCATGAGGTGAAGGAGGGCGACGACGACCGCCTGGGCGCGCTGCTCGCCCACGGCCACGCGCCGCGCGCCGCCGCGACTTTCGCCGGACCGATGGATTTCGGCGCAGACGAGGACGAGATATCGATCCGCGACTTCCAGGCGGCGGCCGACCTCGACCCGAACTATTTCACTCTCGAGGGGTTCGGCGCGCTGGTCGCCCGCTTCGGCAAGGACGTGCCGGTGGACCTGTCGACGCCGGTACGCAGGCTTTTGTGGGATGGGCCGGGCGTCGCCTGCGTTACCGACCGCGGCACGCTGCGCGCCAGGGCGGCCATCGTCACCGCCTCGCCGGCGGTGCTGGCCTTCGAGGAGATCGCCTTCTCGCCCATCCTGCCGGACGAACATTTTGCCGCCTTCTTCGACCTGCCGATGGGGATGCTGACGAAGCTGCCGGTCGAGATCAAGGGCACGCGGCTCGGCCTGAAGCCTTTCGACGACCTTTTGATCGAGCGCATGGCGCGGCACGACATCTATTTCCTGTGCTTCCCCTTCGACCTCGACCTGATGGTCGGCTTCGTCGGCGGCGACTTCGCCTGGGAAATGTCGGCGGCGGGCGAGGCGGCGGGCGTCGATTTCGTGATCGACCGGCTGGCCGGCGTCTTCGGCGGCGACATCAAGAAACATGTCGGTCGTGCGATGATGACGAACTGGGGTGGCGAGCGCTACGTGCGCGGCGCCTATTCGGTGGCGCGGCCCGGCCGGGCCGCGGCGCGCGCGATGCTGATGCACCCGGTGGCGGAGAAGATCTTCTTCGCCGGCGAGCACGTCGCCGGGCCGCTCATCCAGACCTGCGGCGGCGCGCGGCTATCCGGGGAAGCCGTGGCCCGACAGGTGATCGAGCAGCTTGGCATGCGGTAGGCGGCAACCGGCAGTCGTATGAGAGCGGCGCTGACGCCGACCCCCGGGCTTGTCGGCATTGTTGCAAAACATTTGAAGCAGTTTCGCCGGTGCCGGGCGTGGCGTCGCTGGACGAAGCCGCCTACACGGGCTGGCTGCGAACGAGATGCCGCCTGGCGTACCCGGAGGAGGGTGAGGCGGCAGGCTCCCGCCTGAGCGCGGAGCGACAACCCGGAGCGTTCGCGAACGGGAGGAATGAATGTTTGAACGCTTCTTCAAGCTCGCCGAGAACGGCACGACCGTGCGCACCGAGGTAATCGCCGGCCTGACCACGTTCCTGACGATGTCCTACATCATTTTCGTCAATCCGGAGATCCTCTCCTCGACCGGCATGGACCGTTCCTCGGTCTTCGTGGCGACCTGTATCGCCGCTGCGCTCGGTTCGGCGGTGATGGCGCTGATCGCCAACTGGCCGATCGGCATGGCGCCGGGCATGGGGCTCAACGCCTTCTTCGC
>CAZBBT010000280.1:0-3042 GCA_964490065.1 uncultured Mesorhizobium sp.
ACGAAGGCGCCGTAGTCGGTGATGTTGGTGACCGTGCCGGTGATCTTCTTGCCGATCGGGAACTTGGTCCCGATGTCGTTCCACGGGTCGCTCTCGAGCTGCTTCATGCCGAGCGAGATGCGGTGCGTCTCCTGGTTGATGCGGATGATCTGCACCTTGACCGTCTGGCCGATATTGAGGATCTCGGTCGGATGGTTGACGCGGCGCCACGCCATGTCGGTGACGTGCAGCAGGCCGTCGATGCCGCCGAGGTCGACGAACGCACCGTAGTCGGTGATGTTCTTGACCACGCCCTCGACCACCTGGCCCTCTTCGAGGTTCTGTACGATCTCCGAGCGCTGCTCGGCGCGGCTCTCTTCAAGAACGGTGCGGCGCGACACGACGATGTTGCCGCGGCGGCGATCCATCTTGAGGATCTCGAAGGGCTGCGGGTTGTGCATGAGCGGCGTGACGTCGCGGATCGGACGGATGTCGACCTGCGAACGCGGCAGGAAGGCCACGGCGCCGTCGAGATCGACGGTGAAGCCGCCCTTGACCTGGTTGAAGATGACGCCTTCGACGCGCTCGCCCTTGTTGAATTTTTCCTCCAACCGGACCCAGCTTTCCTCGCGGCGCGCCTTCTCGCGCGACAGCATCGCTTCGCCGAGAGCGTTCTCGATGCGCTCGACATAGACTTCCACCGTGTCGCCGACCTTGAGGCCGCCGTCCTTGGCGTCCTTGCCCTTGGCGCCGAATTCCTTCAGCGGCACACGGCCTTCGACCTTGAGGCCGACATCGATGATGGCCATGTCCTTTTCGATCGCGGTGACGAGACCGCGCACGACCTGGCCTTCGCCCGAATGGCCGGTCGAGAATGATTCTTCCAACATGCTCGCGAAATCGTCGCGAGTGGGGGTAGCTGCAGACATATGTTCTCCTGAAAAGCCCCGTTGAGGGCCGGCGCCGTGGGTTAGCGTTGCGTTCGGCCTGCCGGCATTCCGGGCTTTTCGAAAAGCCCTTCGGGCCGCTTTCGCGGCAAATCCGGCGCATGTAAGAATGCTGGCAGGCTGGTTACTCGGACTGCCGATCTTCAAGGAATTTCGGCAGGCCGTGACCTGATATGGGTATCTTGCCGTCCCTCTCCAATTGGAGACGAGGGCAAAAAGCCGATCAGGCCCTGTTCCGTTTGGCGAGCACACCGTCGACGATGTCGCGCGCGGCCCGGAACGCGGCTTCTATATCCATTTCGCTCGTATCGAGCAAGTGCGCGTCGGAAGCGGGCTTCAGCGGCGAGTCGGCGCGGCCCATGTCGCGCTCGTCGCGGCGCTGGATGTCGGCGAGGATGGTGGCGAAATCGCCCGAGCCATCATTGGCCTCGATCTCGGCCAGCCGCCGGCGCGCGCGCACCTCGGCACTTGCCGTGACATAGAGTTTCACGCCGGCGTCCGGGCACACCACCGTGCCGATGTCGCGTCCGTCCAGCACCGCGCCGGAGGCCTGCGCGGCAAAGGCGCGCTGCTTTTCGACCAGGATCTTGCGCACCTCGGGAATGACCGCGACCTTGGACGCCGCCTCGCCCACCGCATGCGCCGAAAGCACCGCCCGGTCGAGCTTCGACAGGTCCACCAGCCTCGCGGCCTCGATGGCGTGCGGCGCGTCGCCCAGCGGCCAGCCTTTCGCGATCAGCATATGCGCGACGGCGCGATAGGTCAGCCCGGTGTCGAGATGCGGCAGATGGTAGTAATCCGCCAGCCGCCGCGCCAGCGTGCCCTTGCCCGCGCCTGCGGGCCCGTCGATGGCGATGAGGAGGGGAGAGGTCATGCGGGCGTTGAAGCGGAACGGGCGTGAAAAGGCAAGGGCCATGATGGGCCGCCGGAGACACTTGCTTCCACATCTCGGAGCGGAATTAATGAAGACCTTGGGGGCATGGACGCCACATTGGGTGATGGCAATTGCCAAAGTCACCTCACGCGATTTATGTGGCATTGGGTAGCGTAAGGGGAACAAATGGCGATTAAAGAGGATGCACTGAACGCGTTTTTTCGGATGCGACCCGAGCAGGAGTCACTTGCGGCTGCGCTCGACGAGGTATTCGACATTACTTATGGTGCTAACCAGTTCGGACAGGCGTTCTGGCTTTGCCAAGCTAAGCCGTTTGCGGCTGAAAGGTTCGGCCTTCAGCGTGAACTGATCGCGCTGTATTCGCCTCATCCGCGAGCGGACGCACGACTGCTGACCGCGCTTGAAAATATCTCTCGAGCACCCGAGTTTAGGCATCGGGTGGAGAACGTCGTCGCGCTGGTCGTCTATGAGGGCAATAAGGAGTCGATTGAGGGCTTGGCGGCTCAGAGCAAGGATTGGGTGATCGTTCCATTTTCAGCGAAGGAATTGAAGGACAAAGGTGCGCAGACCTTCCTCATACGATTGAGAATGGCCGCAACGATTGGCCGTTTCGATCTCTTTGGGATGTCTTCTCCGATCAAGCACGACAAGTATTTTTATGGGCGGGACGCGATCGTCCAAGAACTAGTGCAGAGAGCGCTAATCCGTAAGGAGCAGTCTGGACTTTTCGGATTACGCAAGACCGGCAAGACCTCTGTGCTATTCGCAATCCAGCGGCGACTTTCCGAAAAGGGCGCCATTGCTGAATACGTGGACTGTCAAAGTCCAGGTATCTACGGCAGTCGTTGGTGGACGGTGCTGGAGGAACTCTCGCGCCGAATGTTAGAGTCCGCAGCGAAGAGCGGCTGTCCTACTCCTGCTGAACTCTCTTTTGATGCGGCTGGCGCGGCGAACTCATTTATTCGGACAGTGAAGTGGATTCAAGACAAATCTGAAATAGTGCAGGTCGTACTACTCTTAGACGAGGTCGAGTTCATCACGCCGGGGATCGCAAACCATCTTGGCCAGCATTGGGACGGCGATCATCTGCCGTTGTGGCAGACGATCAGGTCTGCGTCCCAAGAGACGAAGGGGTTTCTTACATTCTGCGTTGCCGGAGTGAATCCCTCTAGGCTGAATCGACATTCAGCGCATCCATATCAGAGCTGCGGCGAGCTGCAG
>CAZBBT010000281.1:0-3042 GCA_964490065.1 uncultured Mesorhizobium sp.
TGACCTCGTTCCAGGCCATCGCGGCGTCGAAGAACACCAATTTGTCGGTGGTCGCGCCCGGCATCGCGGAGGCGCTTCTCGCGACCGCGATCGGTCTGCTCGCGGCCATCCCGGCGGTCATCGCCTACAACAAACTGTCGTCGGATGCCGGCAAGCTGGCGGTCAGGATGGAGGGATTCGCCGACGAGTTCTCCGCCATACTGTCGCGCCAAATCGATGAAAAAGTCGTCACCAAGGCGGCGGCCTGAGGAATCATCATGGGTATGTCTGCAAGTGCTGGCGGCTCGGGTCGCGGCGGTCGAGGCCACAGGCGGCGCGGCCGCCATCACAGCCTGATGTCCGAGATCAACGTGACGCCGATGGTCGACGTCATGCTGGTGCTGTTGATCATCTTCATGGTGGCCGCCCCCCTGCTCACCGTCGGCGTGCCGATCGACCTGCCGGAAACGCAGGCCAAGGCGATGAACTCCGACACCCAGCCGATCACCGTCTCGATCGACCAGGCCGGCAAGGTCTTCCTGCAGGAAACCGAGATTCCGATCGACGAGGTGGTGCCGAAGCTCGAGGCCATTTCCAAGACCGGCTACGACGAGCGCATCTATGTGCGCGGCGACAAGACCGCCGACTACGGCACGGTGATGAAGGTCATGGCGCGCATTTCGGCGGCCGGCTACAAGAATCTCGGCCTCGTCACGCTGCAGGAACAGGACCAGTAGCTTGAAGGCAGGCCTCACCACATCGGTGATCTTGCACGCCACGGTGCTGGCCTTCGGCCTGTTTACCCTGCGCGCGCCCGCGGCCTTCGACGTCGCCGATGTCGAGGCGCTGCCGGTCGACATCGTGCCGGTGGAATCGATCACGCAGGTCCAGGAAGGCGACAAGAAGGCGACGATGCGCGACAAGCCGACGCCGACGCCGACGGAGCGCCCCGACATCGTTCCCGACGCGCAAAAGACCGGCGAGAACAGCATCGACACGGAAAAACCTCCCACGCCGGAGGCCAAGCCCAAGCCGGTCGAGACGGCGAACGCGCCGGCACCGGCGCCGACCCCGAAGGAGCAGCCCAAGCCCGAGGACGTGCCGAAACAGAAGGAGGAGCCGAAACCGGTTCCCGCCACCGAGATCGCGCCGAAAGAGCAGCCGAAGGAAGAGGTCAAGCCCGATCCCGTCAAGGAGCCGGAGCCGAGGCCCGTGCCGGTCAAGCAGCCTGAACCCGCGCCGAAGCCGCCGGAACAGAAGACGGCCGAGGCCGAGCCGCAGCCCGACAAGCCGGACCCGGTCGCCGAAGCCATCGCGGCCGAGCAGCCGGAAGAGAGCGTCAAGCTGCCGGATACCGCGCCGGCGCCTTCGGCCAAGCCGAAGCCCGCACCCGCGCAGGCCGAGACCGCCAAGGCGCCCGACCGCAAGGATGCCGACAAGCCGGCCAAGGAAGCCTCGTCGCGGCCGAAGTCCGAGGACAAGGCGCTTGACGACAAGATCGCCGCATTGCTCAACAAGGAAAAGGCCTCCGGCGGCGGCGCCAAGCGCTCCAGGGAGCAGGCCTCGCTCGGCGGCGAGAAGAACACCGGCGGCGAAAAGCTGTCGCAGAACGAGATGGACGCGCTGCGCCAGAGACTTAGCAGTTGTTGGAGCGTCAACCCTGGCACCATCGACGCAGACCTCTACAAGGTTTCGGTCCGCTTCAACCTCGATCGTTCGGGACAATTGGAAGGGCGACCGGAGGTGGTCAAGGGCGGCGCTCCGTCCGGACCCGGCCGCATTGCAGCGGAGTCGGCGGTGCGCGCCGTGCAGAAATGTGCGCCCTTCAACCTCCCCTCCGACAAATACGACACTTGGGCCGAAGTGGTGGTCAATTTCGATCCGAGCGACATGTTCTAAAAACCTCAGGCCCCGGAACCCTCAAGCCCGCCCGCCAGCAAACGAGGCTCACACGATATGAAGAAATTCCTTGCCACCCTGATGATGATCGGCGCCGTCGCCGCCGGCTTTTGCGCGCTCGCCACGCTGCCGGCGCGCGCGCTGGTCGAGATCGACGTCAACAAGGGCACGATCGAGCCGCTGCCGATCGCCATAACCGACTTTGAAGGAGACGCGCTGGGCAAGGAAATCTCGGGCATCGTCGAGGCCGACCTGAAGCGCTCCGGCCTGTTCGCGCCGATCGACCATGGCGCCTTCATCGAGAAGATCGCCAATCCCGATGTCGCGCCCCGCTTCGACGACTGGAAGGTCATCAACGCCCAGGCGCTGGTCACCGGTCGCGTCGGCCAGGAGGCGGACGGCCGCATCCGCGCCGAATACCGGCTGTGGGACACCTTCGCCGGCGAGCAGCTTTCCGGCGAGCAGTTCTTCGCCAACGACGCCAACAAGCGCCGCATCGGCCATATCATCGCCGATGCCATCTATGAGCGGCTGACCGGCGAAAAGGGCTATTTCGACACGCGCATCGTCTTCATCGACGAATCGGGCGCCAAGAACGCGCGCAAGAAGCGGCTCGCCATCATGGACCAGGACGGCGCCAACGTGCGCTATCTGTCGAACGGCGGTTCCATCGTGCTTACCCCGCGTTTCTCACCGAACCGGCAGGAAATCACCTACATGTCCTACGAGAGCGGGCAGCCCCGGGTCTATCTCCTGCAGATCGAGACCGGCCAGCGCGAACTGGTCGGCAACTTCCCCGGCATGACCTTCGCGCCGCGCTTCTCGCCGGACGGCCAGAAGGTGATCATGTCGCTGCTGCGCGACGACGGCAATTCCAACATCTTCGCCATGGACCTGAGGAGCCGCACCACCACGCGGCTGACCAACTCGACTGCGATCGACACCTCGCCCTCCTATTCGCCGGACGGTTCGCAGATCGTCTTCACCTCCGACCGCGGCGGCCGCGCGCAGATCTACACGATGAGCGCCGACGGCTCGAACCAGAACCGCATCTCCTTCGGCGACGGAACCTATTCGACGCCGGTCTGGTCGCCGCGCGGCGACCGGATCGCTTTCACCAAGCAGTCGGGCGGCGAGTTCCAGATCGGCGTGCTGCGGACCGAC
>CAZBBT010000282.1:0-2980 GCA_964490065.1 uncultured Mesorhizobium sp.
GTGATGCGCATCCTGCTGACCAACGACGACGGCATCCATGATCCCGGCATCGCTTGCCTGGAACGCATCGCGCGCACGCTCTCCGACGACATATGGGTTGTGGCGCCCGAGCAGGACCAGTCCGGCTTCGCCCATTCGCTGTCGCTGTCGGAGCCGCTCAGGCTGCGCAAGATCGGCGAGCGGCACTACGCGGTGCGCGGCACGCCGACCGACTGCGTCATCATGGGCGCCAAGAAGATCCTGCCCGGCATGCCCGACCTGGTGCTGTCGGGCGTGAACTCCGGCGCCAACATGGCCGACGACGTCACCTATTCCGGCACGGTGGCGGGCGCCATGGAAGGCGCGCTGATCGGCGTGCGCTCCATCGCCATCAGCCAGGCCTATCACAACACCGGCGACGAGCGCGTCGTGCCCTACGAGACCTGCGAGACGCTGGCGCCGGCGCTGTTGAAGCGGCTCACGGAGACGCCGCTGCCCGAAGGCGTGCTGCTCAACGTCAATTTCCCGAACTGCGCGCCGGAGGCGATCGCCGGCACGGTCGTCACCAGCCAGGGCAAGCTGCTGCACAGCCTGTGGCTGGACGAGCGCCGCGACGGGCGCGGCCTGCCTTATTACTGGATGCGCTTCGGCCGCCAGCCGGCCGACAGCCGTGCCGGCACCGATCTCGAGGCGGTGCGCAACAATTTCGTCTCGGTGACGCCGCTGCATCTCGATTTCACCGCTTACGAAGTCAAGGACAGGCTGACCAAGGCACTCGCATGAGCCAGACAGTGCTTCCCGAAGATCGCGAGGGATTTGCCGCGCTCCTGCTGCGGCTGAGGGGCAAGGGCACGGTGCCCAAGCCGCTGATCGCAGCGCTCGAGGCGACGCCGCGGCGCGCATTCCTTTCGGGGCAGTACCACTCGCTTGCCTGGAGCGACCGGATGCTGCCGATCGAATGCGGCGAGGCGATCGAAGGCACCGACCTGCAGGCCGCGGTGATCGCGGCGCTTGCAATAGAGCCCGGCAACCGGGTGCTGGAGATCGGCACCGGCTCCGGTTTCACCGCGGCGGTGATGGCCAGGCTCGCCGGCCGCGTCGTCACCATCGACCGCTACAAGACGCTGGTCGAGCAGGCGCGCCAGCGTTTCGAGGCGCTCGGCATCACCAATGTCGTTGCGCGCCAGTTCGACGGCTCCCACGGGCTGAACGACGGCCCGTTCGACCGCATCGTGGTATGGACGGCGTTCGACAGCCTGCCGCGCTACCTGCTCGACCAGCTCGCGAGCGGCGGCATCGTGATCGCGCCGATCGGCCCGGAGGAGGGCGAGCAGGTGCTGGCCAAGCTCACCAAGGTCGGCTCCCGCTTCGAGCGCGAGGACATCGGCATGGTGCGGCTTCAGCCGATCCTGCCGGGCACGGCTTCGCGGCTCTGAAGCGTCGTCGGAAAAAGTTTTAAGAAAATTCGTGGCTGATTCTAACGGTTTAACCGATGGGTAACATTAACGCGCTTTAATCCATGCAGAGTCTGTACCGGGTATGCGGGTAAGTGCGATGCGTTTCAGTGTGTTGAGGGAAAACGGCCGCAATCTGGCGCGCGGATGCGCCGTGCTGATAGTCGCGGGTGCCGCGGCCGGATGCTCGTCCCAGGTGGCGCGTTTCAGCGACGGCATCGACCTGACGGCGACCGCGTCCACCGACAATCAGCGCTCGATCATCCAGAAGCAGCCGGTCTCGCAGCCCTACCCGGGCGACACCGTGGCCGCCGCGCCTGCCAATGGCGGTTACACGCAGTCGGTCAGCCGCTCCAGCATCGAGCCGATCAAGGTCCAGTCGCTGCCGCCCGTCGCGCAATCGCAGCCTGCCGCGAAGCCGGCGCAAGTAGCGGCCGCGCCCGTCAGGCCGACACTCGACAACACCGCGACCGGGACGGTCAAGCCGGTGGCGCAGAAACCGTTCAAGCAGGCCGCGCCGGAAGCGCCGCGCATGGCCAGCGAAGACGGCGCCCCGAACGGCTGGTCGCGCGCCGGCGGCACCCAGATCACGATCCGCGAGGGCGAGACCGTCTACAACCTGTCGCGCCGTTACGGCGTTCCGGCCGACGTCATCATGAAGACCAACGGCCTTGCCACCGCCGACGGGCTGCAGGCGGGGCAGAAGGTCGTCATCCCCACCTATGTCTACGCCGCCAAGGCGCCGGTCTCCGCGCCGGACCACGATCCGAATGTCGCCGATGCGCGCTCGTCGCGCGGCACGAAATTCGACGTGCCGGCCGAGAAGGTGCCGCTGCCCGTCCGCGCCCCTGTCGAGAAGGTGGCGGTGCTGCCGCAGCAGCCGAAACAGAAGACGACCGCGTCGCTGAACGCGTCGGCGGCCAGCGACCCGGCGACCAAGCCGGCCAAGCCGGCAACGGTCGCCGCCGCGCCGAAGGCGCAGCCCGGCGCCTACACCGTGCAGTCGGGCGACACGCTGTCGGCGATCTCGCGCAGGACCGGCGTCAGCGTCACCGCGCTGAAGCAGGCCAACGGCATGCAGGACGGGCTGATCCGCATCGGCCAGACGCTGAAGATACCGGGCGGCCAGGAATCCACGGTCGCCAGCGCGGCACCCGCCGCGAAGGCGAAGCCGGCCGAGCTCGATCCGGTCAAGACAGCCTCGACCCCGCCGCCGGCCAAGACGACGCCGACCGAGACGCTTGCCGCCTATACGCCGCCGAAGAAGGCCGAAAAGCTCATCAAGCAGGCCGCCGAAGCCGACGTCGATGCGCCCGATCCCACTGGCATCGGCAAGATGCGCTGGCCGGTGCGCGGCCGCGTCATCTCCGCCTTCGGCTCCGGCAAGGATGGCGACGGCATCGACATCTCCGTGCCGGAAGGCACGCCGATCAAGGCGGCGGAGAATGGCGTCGTCATCTATGCGGGCAACGGCCTGAAGGAATTCGGCAATACGGTGCTGGTGCGCCACGACGACGGCCTCGTCACCGTCTACGGCCATGCCTCGT
>CAZBBT010000283.1:0-2959 GCA_964490065.1 uncultured Mesorhizobium sp.
CCATGCAGGCGATCGACCAGATCATCAACTCGGCCGCCAAGACGCTCTATATGTCCGGCGGCCAGATGGGCGCGCCTATCGTGTTCCGCGGCCCCAATGGCGCCGCCGCGCGCGTCGCTGCCCAGCACAGCCAGGACTATGCGGCGTGGTACAGCCACGTTCCGGGCCTGAAAGTGGTGATGCCGTACACGGCCGCGGACGCCAAGGGCCTGCTGAAAGCCGCGATCCGCGACCCCAACCCGGTCATCTTCCTGGAGAACGAGATTCTCTACGGCCATTCCTTCGACGTGCCGAAGCTGGACGATTTCGTCCTGCCCATCGGCAAGGCGCGCATCCACAAGCAGGGCAGGGACGTCACCATCGTGTCGTGGGGCATCGGCATGACCTATGCGGTCAAGGCCGAGGCGGAACTCGCCAAGATGGGGATCGACGCCGAGATCATCGATTTGAGAACCATCCGGCCGATGGACCTCGAAACCGTGATCGCATCGGTGAAGAAGACCAACCGGCTGGTGACGGTGGAAGAAGGCTTCCCGCAGTCCTCCGTCGGCGACTTCATCGCCAACCAGATATCGCGCCAGGCGTTCGATTATCTCGACGCGCCGGTCATCACCATCGCCGGCAAGGACGTGCCCATGCCCTACGCGGCCAATCTCGAAAAGCTCGCTCTGCCGAATGTCGGCGAGGTGGTCGAGGCGGTGAAGGCGGTAACGTATCGGGGGTGAACGCATGTCGGAGCTTGAGGAGACGGTTCCCCTTCCGTCCAATCAGGCGGAATTCGAGGCTGCGCTGATGCGGGTTTTCGCAGAAGCATATCCTGATCTAGGACCTGCGATCTTGCAGCAGTTTGCGGTTGCTACAGTGGCTGACCGCCATGGAAGCCGAGTGGGGTGCTTCACCCATTTCGATGTGCCGGATGAATGCCCTCTGATCTCGGGAGGCACAGAGCGAGTCTTGAACGGTCCCGAAATGCGGATACGAGGAATCAGGGGTCAGAATGCAGGATCTGGGGAGCAGGTGGGCTTTGGCCTTGCCGGTTCTTTGCTCTTTCAGGAGCGGGGCAAAATTTCAATGCTCGAATGCTTCGCCTATGGAGAAAGCTGGCCTGAAGACCGGTACGATTTTGAATTCCTGCCCGCGCCAGAGAGTTCCTTATGACCGGATCTGCCAAACGGCCCGCGACCTACGCCGATCTGGAGACAGTGCCGGAGCATTTGGTCGCGGAGATCGTCGGCGGGGAGTTGGTGACGCGTTCGCATGGCTGGATGTTGCCGGCCATGGCCCGCACCGCCTTGAGCGTCGAGTTAGGACGGCTCGCGCAGAGGCGTTCCAATCCCGAGGCTTGCTGGCAAATCGTTCCGCTACCCGAACTTCGCCTCGGAATCGAAGTTCTCGTTCCCGAAATCGCGGCGTGGCGGGTTGAGCGCCTTCCATATCTTCCGGACAGCCATTCCGAATTGCCACCGGACTGGATATGCGAACTGATATCGAGCAACGATCGAACCAATCCTGCCATCAGGTCCAAGCTTGCGCTCTACTTCACATTCGGTGTGTGTCATGCGTGGATCGTAGATGTGAGCGCCAAACGACTTCGAGTGCTGGCTCGATCTGGTCGTGACTGGAAGCTGATTGCGGCCTTCGGCGTGAACGACGAGGTTCGCGCGCCACCCTTCGACGCCATTTCCTTTTCGCTTGCCGATCTGTGGCCGCTCGAACCGCCGCTCGGTTTCAACGAAGATCCCACACCCTACTACGCCGGAGACCGCTAGATGCCTATCAACATCACCATGCCGGCCCTGTCGCCCACGATGGAGGAGGGCAATCTCGCCAAGTGGCTGGTCAAGGAGGGCGACCATGTTTCGCCGGGCGACGTGATCGCCGAGATCGAGACCGACAAGGCGACCATGGAGGTCGAGGCCGTCGACGAAGGCACGGTCGCCAAGCTCGTCGTGCCTGCTGGCACAGAGGGCGTCAAGGTCAACGCGCTGATCGCCATCCTGGCCGGCGAGGGCGAGGATGCGGCGGCTGCCGCCAAGGGCGATGGCGCTGCCGCGCCGAAGGCGGAGGCCAAAGCCGAGGCGCCGAAGCAGGAGGCTCCCAAGGCGGAAGCGGCGAAGGCGGAACAGTCTGCTCCGTCGCCGAAGCCTGTGTCGAATGGTGCAGCGCCATCGACCGGTAGTGAGCGAACCTTCGCTTCGCCGCTGGCACGCCGCATCGCCAAGGATGCCGGTGTCGATGTCGCTGCCATTTCGGGTTCCGGCCCGCACGGCCGCGTCGTGAAGGCGGACGTCGAGGCGGCGATCGCCGGCGGCGCGAAGGCCGCGCCAGCCGGCAAGGCTGCTCCGGCCACCGCACCCGCTGCCGCGCCGAAGCCGATGTCGGACGATGCGGTGCTGAAGCTGTTCGAGGAAGGCTCCTACGACCTGATCCCGCACGACAACATGCGCAAGACCATTGCGCGCAGGCTGGTCGAGGCGAAGTCGACCATTCCGCATTTCTATCTGACGGTGGATTGCGAACTGGACGCGCTTTTGGCGCTGCGTGCGCAGTTGAATGCGGCAGCGCCCGTGAAGAAGACGGACAAGGGCGAGGTTGCCACTTACAAGCTCTCGGTCAACGACATGATCATCAAGGCGATGGCGCTGGCCCTGGTCGCGGTGCCCGACGCCAATGTGTCGTGGACCGAGAGCGCCATGGTCAAGCACAAGCACGCCGATGTCGGCGTGGCCGTGTCCATCCCCGGCGGGCTGATCACGCCGATCATCCGCAAGGCGGAGCAGAAGAGCCTGTCCACCATCTCCAACGAGATGAAGGACATGGCTGGCCGCGCGCGGTCGCGAAAACTGAAGCCGGAGGAATATCAGGGCGGCACGACGGCGGTTTCCAATCTCGGCATGTTCGGAGTGAAGGACTTCGCCGCCGTCATCAACCCGCCGCACGCGACGATCCTGGCGGTCGG
>CAZBBT010000284.1:0-2933 GCA_964490065.1 uncultured Mesorhizobium sp.
AGCCGAGATAGAGCGAGATCAGGCTGTTGGCCGAGATCATCAGCATCATGCCGAGTGTCGACAGCATGACCAGCACCGGATACTCGTAATTGTCGTAGCGCTGCGCCCTGGCGTAGCCGATAGACATGACCAGTGTGACCGCCGACCCCACCAGCGTCACCAGTTTCATGAACCGCGCGAAATCGTCCTGCTTGAAGGCGCCGTCGAAGGCGACACCCTGCCCGCCCAGCAGCAGCATCCACAGGCCGGCTATGGCGATGACGACGACGGCGAGCCCGTTGACCAGTCCGCTCGTGTTCTCGCGCGTGTAGGCGCCCACCATCAGCAGCGCCAGCGCGCCGACCGCCAGGATCAATTCCGGCGTGGAGAGCGAAAGGCTGGAAAGAAGGTCCAGTGACATAAGTGCTCTCTCAGTTGGCCGACGCCGTCTGCGCGGCGTTCAAGGATGCGGTAACGTCGGTGACCAGCGCCTTGACCGACTGTGCCGTGGCATCGAATACCGGCGCCGGATAGACGCCGAAGAAGATGGTCAGCACCACCAGCGGATAGAGGATCGCCTTCTCGCGTGGCGACAGGTCGAGGAGCTGTTTCAGGCTGTCCTTGCTCAGCGCGCCGAAGATGACGCGGCGGTAAAGCCATAGCGCATAGGCGGCCGACAGGATCACGCCCGTGGCGGCGAAGAAGGCCACCCAGGTGTTGACGCGGAAGACGCCGAGCATGGTCAGGAACTCGCCGACGAAGCCGCTGGTGCCCGGCAGGCCGACATTGGCCATGGTGAAGATGAGGAAGGCCACGGCGTATTTCGGCATGTTGTTGACCAGCCCGCCATAGGCGTCGATCTCGCGCGTGTGCATGCGGTCGTAGATGACGCCGACGCAAAGAAACAGGGCGCCCGACACCAGGCCGTGCGACAGCATCTGGAAGATCGAGCCTTGGATGCCCTCCTGGTTCATGGCGAAGATGCCCATCGTCACGAAGCCCATATGGGCGACGGAGGAATAGGCGATCAGCTTCTTCATGTCCTCCTGCATCAGCGCCACCAGCGAGGTGTAGATGATGGCGACGACCGAAAGCGTGAACACGAACGGTGCGAAATAGGCCGAAGCGTCCGGGAACATCGGCAGCGAGAAGCGCAGGAAGCCGTACCCGCCCATCTTCAAGAGGATGCCGGCCAGGATGACGGAGCCCGCCGTCGGCGCCTCGACGTGGGCGTCCGGCAGCCACGTGTGCACCGGCCACATCGGCATCTTGACCGCGAAGGAGGCGAAGAAGGCCAACCATAGCCAGGTCTGCATCGAGACCGGGAAATCGTGGTGCAACAGCTCGGTGATGGCGGTCGTCCCGGACTGCCAGTACATCGCCATTATCGCCAGCAGCATCAGCACAGAGCCGAGCAGCGTGTAGAGGAAGAACTTGAACGAGGCGTAGACACGCCTCTTGCCGCCCCACACGCCGATGATGATGAACATCGGGATCAGGCCGGCCTCGAAGAAGACGTAGAACAGGACGATGTCGAGCGCGCAGAACACGCCGATCATCAGCGTCTCCAGGATCAGGAACGCGATCATGTAGGCCTTGACGCGCTTCTGGATCGATTCCCACGAGGCGAGAATGCAGAGCGGCATCAGGAAGGTCGTCAGGATGACGAACAGCATCGAGATGCCGTCGACACCCATATGGTAGGAGATGCCCGAATCCAGCCAGCCGGTCTTCTCGACGAACTGGAAGCCGGGATTGGAATTGTCGAAGCCGGCCCAGATGAACAGCGAGACGACGAAGGTGACGATCGTCGTCCACAGCGCGATCATGCGGATGTTGCGCTTCGCCGCATCACTCTCGCCCTGCACGAACAGGATGAGCAGCACGCCCACCAGCGGCAGGAAGGTGACCGTGGAGAGAATGGGCCAGTCCATCAGAGCATCATCCAGGTCACGAGTGCGGCGACGCCGATCAGCATGGCGAAGGCGTAGTGGTAGAGGTAGCCGGTCTGCAGCTTGACCACGCGGTTGGTCACGTCGATAACCCGCGCCGAGACCCCGTCGGGACCGAAACCGTCGATGACGGCGCCGTCACCCTTCTTCCACAGCGTGTAGCCGAGCCACTTGGCGAAGCGGACGAACAGGAAGTCGTAGACCTCGTCGAAATACCACTTGTTGAGCAGGAAGGCGTAGAGGCCGCGATGACGCTCGGCCAGTTCGCGCGCCGCGGCCGGCCGGCGGATGTAGAACTGCCAGGCCACCAGGAAACCCAGGATCGTGACGACGATGGGCGCCAGCTTCACCCAGAGCGGCACGCCGTGCATCTCGTGCAACACGTGGTTTTCCGGCGACGTGAACAGCGACGCCTTCCAGAAGTGCTCGTAGCCCTCGCCGACGAAGTAGAACGAGAACAGCACGCCCGCGAACACCGCGCCGGCCGCCAGGACATAGAGCGGCACCAGCATCACCGGCGGCGATTCGTGCACATGGTGCATCGTCTCGTGGTCGGCGCGCGGCTCGCCATGGAAGGTCATGAAGATCAGGCGCCATGAATAGAAGGAGGTGAAGCCCGCGCCGATGACCAGCAGCACGAAGGCAAAGGTCGCCATCGCGTTCTCGCCGACGAAGGAGGCCTCGATGATGGCGTCCTTGGAGAAGAAGCCGGCAAAGCCGATCCAGGTCATCGGGATGCCGACGCCGGTCAGCGCCAGCGTGCCGATCACCATCATCCAGTAGGTGGTGGGGATGAGCTTGCGGATGCCGCCCATCTTGCGCATGTCCTGCTCGTCCGACATGGCGTGGATGACCGAGCCGGACCCGAGGAACAGCAGCGCCTTGAAGAAGGCGTGCGTGAACAAATGGAAGATCGCCGCACCATAAGCGCCGACGCCCAGCGCCACGAACATGTAGCCGAGCTGCGAGCAGGTCGAATAGGCGATGACGCGCTTGATGTCG
>CAZBBT010000285.1:0-2928 GCA_964490065.1 uncultured Mesorhizobium sp.
CCTTCGTCGTCGACGGCGGCATCTACCGGCACGATTTCGTCGCCCAGGCGGTGGTCGACGGGCTGATGCGCGCCGGCATGGATACCGGCGTGCCGGTGCTGTCGGTGTCGCTGACGCCGCATCATTACCAGGAGACCGAGCACCACACGCGCATCTTCCGCGAGCACTTCGTCAAGAAAGGCCGGGAGGCGGCAGAGGCCGCGCTGACGATCGGTCGCACAAGGGCGATGCTGGCGGCTGCGTAGGAACGACTGCCTACCGCGGAATACTCCTCTCCGCTTCGCTCGGCGAAGTGAGGCGGAGAGGGAATGAACGCCACCATGTGGAAATACCGGGCACCGTCATTTCTCCACCTTGCCAAGGCCCGTAATTTCCGGCTAATTCCGCCCGCATTCCCAACCCTCAGGCGCGCGTGGCCGCGCGGGAGTGCTTAGAACGATGTCCCTTCCCGAAAAGGCCTTCCCGGTATCCTGGGACCAGTTCCATCGCGATGCGCGCGCTCTGGCGTGGCGCCTGGCGGGCCAGAACGGCCAGTGGAGGGCGATCGTGTGCATCACCCGCGGCGGGCTGGTGCCGGCGGCCATCATCTCGCGCGAGCTCGGCATCCGGGTGATCGAGACCGTTTCGGTGGCCTCCTACCACGACTACACCAGCCAGGGTCAGATGCAGGTGCTGAAGGAAATCTCCCCTGCCCTGCTCGCAGACGATGGCGCCGGTGTGCTGATCGTCGACGACCTGACCGACACCGGCAAGACGGCGGGCGTGGTGCGCGCCATGCTGCCCAAGGCGCATTTCGCCACCGTCTATGCCAAGCCCAAGGGGCGGCCGCTGGTCGACACCTTCGTCACCGAGGTCAGCCAGGACACCTGGATCTACTTCCCCTGGGATATGGGCTTCACCTACCAGAAGCCGATCGCCGACGACCACGTCGGCTGATTCCGCGCACCGCTCCGAGGCCAGTCTCGCCTCGCCCGGGTGAAATTGTCACACGAATCGGGCAGTTTCGTTGCGCGGAGGAAAGACATCCGAAACTGCGACGCAACACATGCGAGCCTATCGCGCGCATACTTTTTCAGCGTCCGGCCTACCTCTTTCGTGCGATTCTGCCGCTACTTGCGCAATTTTTTACTTTTATTGCGCATAATTAGCCGTAGGATTCGTGAGACGGCAAACGAACTGGGGATTCGCGTGCTGAGCGTGCCGAACAACCATCTGGCGGAACGTGTGCGAAAATTGTTCGGCACCGTTCCTTGCCGGCTGCAGGTCGCCGCCCTGCCCTGGCGTATCGGCGAAGCCGGCATCGAAATTATGCTCATCACCAGTCGAGACACGGGCCGCTGGGTGCTGCCCAAGGGCTGGCCGGAAGCGCGCGAACCGCTCTCTGAAGCGGCGGCGCGCGAGGCGCAAGAGGAAGCCGGCGTGGCCGGCACCATTTCCCACATCGAGGCCGGCCGCTATTTCTACGCCAAGGCGCTTGCCTCCGGCCAGGAAGTGCCCTGCGAGGTGCTGGTCTATTCGCTCCAGGTCTCGCAGATGGCGGACAGGTGGAAGGAGCGCCACGAGCGCGAACGGCGCTGGTTCGCCGGCGGCGAGGCCGCGCGCGCGGTCGCCGAGCCGGATCTCGGTGAGATCATCGCCAGCTTCTCTGCCGGTCCCTCACGATAGGCGGCCTGACGACCGGTCGCGGCGGTGCTGTCGTCCGCCGTGGGTGGCACCGACTTTCCCCGTTATCCACATTTGCGACACACAACATGTTGGGGTCACAAATTCGATAAAAACGACTCCTTGACGAGCCGAAGCGAGTCGCCTTTTATAGGCCATGCGTCCCTGTTGCGGATGCGACCGGAAAGTTTCGAGCCCGGTCTTTTTTCCTGGATTTTGTGCGTTTTGCCCGCATTCCGCCCGTTTACGAGGCCGGCGGAAGCGGTGGTTTCGCGGGTTTCGGGGGCGGTGAAAAGGAGGATTGTCGGGCTGGAATAAATTGTTTGTTAACACTATATTTAGTGTTTGCAGATAGGCTCGACGCTAGATAGTGTGAATTCGCTCCGGCATGAAGCCGGAGAAAATGTTTCAGTCTTGAGGGACCAGGCAGCGTCGGGCGACCGGTCGGACAGGCATCTTGCGAGGGATGCTCCGGCGAAGGCGGACGGCGCGGCACAAGGGAGAGCCGGCGCTATCCGTGCCGGTGAACGGCGGACCTGCGCGTTTCGAAACGGGACGGGGAAAACTCCCGCGAAAAGCGCTATATATAGAGAAAAGGGACAGACAGATGCGCATCGAGCGGCACTTCACCAAGGCGGGCCAGTCTCCCTATGCGGAGATCGAGTTCCGCAAGGCGCTCTCCGAGATCAAGAATCCGGATGGCTCCGTGGTGTTCCGCCTCGCCGACATCGACGTGCCGGCGCAGTTCTCCCAGGTCGCCACCGACGTTCTGGCCCAGAAATATTTCCGCAAGGCCGGCGTGCCCGCGCGCCTGAAGAAGATCGAGGAGACCTCCGTTCCCTCCTTCCTGTGGCGCTCGGTGGCCGACGAGGCCGAACTCGCCAAGCTGCCGGAGGATGAGCGCTACGGCTCCGAGACCGACGCGCGGCAGGTATTCGACCGCCTTGCCGGCACCTGGACCTATTGGGGCTGGAAGGGCGGCTACTTCAAATCGGAAGAAGACGCCCTCGCCTTCCGCGACGAGCTCGCCCATATGCTCGCCGCCCAGCGCGTGGCGCCGAACTCGCCGCAGTGGTTCAACACCGGCCTCTACTGGGCCTACGGCATCGACGGCCCCGGCCAGGGTCACTTCTACGTCGATCCCTTCACCGGCAAGCTGACCAAGTCCAAGTCCGCCTACGAGCACCCGCAGCCGCATGCCTGCTTCATCCAGTCCGTCGGCGACGACCTCGTCAACGAGGGCGGCATCATGGACCTGTGGGTGCG
>CAZBBT010000286.1:0-2924 GCA_964490065.1 uncultured Mesorhizobium sp.
TCGACAAGGAAAGGAATTTCTACTTCCTCGAAATGAACACGCGCCTGCAGGTCGAGCATCCGGTGACGGAACTCGTGACCGGCGTCGACTTGGTCGAGCAGATGATCCGAGTCGCCGCCGGTGAAAGGCTGGCCATCAAGCAGGCGGACGTGAAGCTCTCCGGCTGGGCGGTGGAAAGCCGGCTTTATGCCGAGGATCCGTACCGCAATTTCCTGCCTTCCATAGGCCGGCTGACCCGCTATCGGCCGCCGCAGGAGGGGCGGAGCGGGGACATCGTCCTGCGCAACGACACCGGGGTTACCGAAGGCTCGGAAATCTCGATGTTCTACGACCCGATGATCGCCAAGCTGTGCACCTGGGCGCCGACGCGGCTGGAAGCGATCGATGCCATGTCGGAAGCGCTGGATGAATTCGTCGTCGACGGTATCGAGCACAACATCCCGTTCCTGTCGGCCTTGATGCAGCATCCGCGGTGGCGGGAAGGGCGGCTTTCCACCGGTTTCATCGCGGAGGAATATCCGGACGGGTTCGCGCCGATCGTGCCGACCGCCGAAGACAAGGCGGTGCTGGCGGCGATCGCCACCGCCGTCGAACTTCTGCGCCGCGACCGGCTCGATCGGCTGACAGGCCGGCTGGCGCCGCACTCGGGCGCATTGAAGTCGGAATGGGCGGTCAAGATCGGTGAGGATTATCTCGACGTTTCGATCCTCGACGGCATGGTTTCGATCCCGCTGGAAATCGACGTCTCCGTCGACGGCGGCGACAAGTTCACCGTGTCCTCGGCATGGCGGCCGGGCGAGACGGTCTGGCACGGCACGGTCGGGGGCAGGAGCGTTTCGGCGCAGCTTCGCCCGTTGCCGAACGGCCTGCGCATTGCCTGGAAGGGCATGTCGGTCGCCGCGCACGCCATGCTGCCGCGCACGGCCGCGCTTGAAAAGCTGATGCCGATCAAGCTGCCGCCGGATACGTCCAGGATGCTGCTCTGCCCGATGCCGGGTCTCGTGGTGTCGATCGCGGTTGCGGAGGGCCAGGAGGTCAAGGCCGGCGAGACGCTGGCCGTGGTCGAAGCCATGAAGATGGAGAACGTGCTGCGCGCCGAGCGCGACGTCACGGTGGCGAAGCTCAACGCCAAGCCCGGTGATAGCCTGGCCGTCGATGCGGTCATCATGGAATTCGCCTGAGGCGCGGTTGCTCAGGCTGTGAACTCGGGAATGTCTGGCTGGCATCGCCTGGCGGGCGCTAATACATTCGCGTTGATCCCGAGTCCCTGCAAGCTGCGCGAATCTCATGGCCGACGAAAAACTTCCCCGCGATCCTCTGAAGCGCGAGGCGATGGCACAAGCGGCGAAGCCCGAGGCGGCGGCGCGCCCGTTCATCCATCTGCGCGTTCACTCGGCCTATTCGCTGCTGGAAGGTGCCTTGCAGCTCGGCAAGATCGTCGGACACGCGCTGAAGGACGAGGCGCCGGCAATCGCCGTCACCGACACCAACAATCTGTTCGGCGCGCTCGAATTCGCACAGAAGGCCGTGAAGGAGGGGGTCCAGCCGATCGTCGGCTGCCAGCTCGATCTGGCGTTCTCGGACGAGACGCAGGACGGCCAGCGCGACCGCCGCCGGCATGGCCCGGAGATGCGCCCCGTGGTGCTGATCGCGGCGACCGAGGCCGGCTACGCCAATCTCGCCCGGCTGGTCAGCCGCGTCTATCTCGATACGCCGCCCGGCGAGGCCGTGCACCTGACGACCGCGATGCTCGATGGGCGCTCGGACGGCCTGATCTGCCTGACGGGCGGGCCGCGCGGACCCGTCGGGTTTGCGCTGAAGGAAGGGCATGGCGAACTGGCCGAGGCTCGGCTCTTGATGCTGAAAGCGCTCTTCGGCGACCGGCTCTATGTCGAGCTGGAGCGTATGGCCGGCTACGACCGCGGCATCGAGCAGGGGACGATCGATCTCGCCTACCGTCACGAACTGCCGCTGGTCGCCACCAACGAAGCCTTCTTCCAGGCGCGCGAGGACTACGAGGCGCATGACGCGCTGATCGCCATCGCCGACAGTTCGGTCATTGCCGCCGACAACCGCCGCCGTCTCTCGCCCGACAATTTCCTGAAAAGCCAGGCCGAGATGGCCGCCCTTTTCGCCGACCTGCCCGAGGCGCTGGAGAACACAATCGAGGTCGCCCGGCGCTGCTCCTACTATCCGCAGAACCGCAAGCCGATCCTGCCGCGCTTCACCGGCGCCACCGACGACGCCGAGGCGGCCGAACGGGCCGAGGCCGAGGAATTGCGCCGCCAGGCACACGAAGGCCTTAAGGCGCGTCTCGCCGCCCACGGACCGACGGTCGGGCACACGGTCGAGGACTACGAGCAGCGGCTGGAATACGAACTCGGCGTCATCGAGAAGATGAAATTCCCGGGCTATTTCCTGATCGTGTCGGACTTCATCAAATGGGCCAAGGCGCACGACATTCCGGTCGGGCCGGGGCGCGGTTCCGGTGCGGGCAGCCTCGTCGCCTATGCGCTCACCATCACCGACATCGATCCGCTGCGCTTCTCGCTGCTGTTCGAGCGCTTCCTCAACCCCGACCGCGTCTCGATGCCGGACTTCGACATCGACTTCTGCCAGGACCGGCGCGAGGAGGTGATTCGCTACGTCCAGGGCAAATACGGCCGCGACCAGGTCGGCCAGATCATCACCTTCGGAACGCTGCAGGCCCGCGCCGTGCTGCGCGACGTGGGGCGCGTGCTGCAGATGCCCTACGGCCAGGTCGACCGGCTGTGCAAGATGGTGCCGCAGAATCCGGCCAATCCGGTCAAGCTGGCGGACGCTATTCGTAACGAGCCGCGCTTCGCCGAGGAGGCGGAGAAGGAGCCGATCGTCCAGACGCTGCTCGACATGGCGCAGAAGCTGGAAGGGCTCTACCGCCACGC
>CAZBBT010000287.1:0-2912 GCA_964490065.1 uncultured Mesorhizobium sp.
GCATCGCCATGCTGAAATACGGCATGCCGGACCTGCGCGCCTTCTTCGACGCCGACGTGCGCTGGCTGTCGCATTACGGCTTCCGCCCGCTCGACATGCCGACGATGTTCGCTGGCCTGAGCGCATGAAGGTAGCCGTCGACCCATATGCCGACGCCGTGACCTTCTCGTTCGGCGATTCGTCGGCCATGGCCGACGAGCTCCTTGCACTGGTCATGGCCGGCAGCAAGACGGCGACCTGCGGCGCGCTGCGGGATTTCGGCGACGGTGGCGAGGCGATGCCGAGGGTAGGGCGGCGCGATGTCGTGCTGGACGGCAAGGGCCGCCGCGCGGCGGTGATCGAGACGACTGAGGTGACGATCCGTCGCTTCGATGCCGTGGACGAGACCTTCGCCCGTGACGAGGGCGAAGGCGACCGCACGCTGGCCGGCTGGCGGGCCGGGCATCGCGCCTATTTCGAGCGCAATGGCGGCTTTGCGCCGGGCATGGAACTGGTCTGCGAGCGCTTCAGACTGGTGGAGATTCTGCGGGGGGTTGGACCGGAGAGCTTCCATGAATGAACAGATTTCCGTGGCCGTGCAGACGGTCCACGCCGGCGGCTGCCGTTGCGGCGCCGTGCGCTTCGAGGCGAACGCGGAACCGCACCACATCAGCTATTGCCATTGCGGCGACTGCCGCAGGGCAAGCGGCGCGCCTGTGTCCGCCTTCGTCGGCTTCAAGGCCGGCGAGGTGGCGCTCGACGGCAAGACGTTGAAGACATACGAGGCCGGCCCGGTGGCGCGCTCCTTCTGCGGCGCTTGCGGCTCGCCCATCGCCTATGTCGACGCCCGCCTGCCGGACGATGTCTGGTTCATGCTCGGCGTCTTCGACCAGCCGGCCTATTTCAAGCCGTCTCTGCACGCCCATGTGCGCGAACAACTACCCTTCCTCCACATGCCGGACGGCCTGCCCAGGCATCTGAAGAGCAGCGTCCCGAGACCCGAAGAGACCGATCGATGAAATTCACGCTTTCCTGGTTGAAGGATCACCTCGATACCGATGCTTCGCTCGACGAGATCGTCACGCGGCTGACTGCGATCGGGCTGGAGGTCGAGCATGTCGACGACAAGGCGGCGCTCAAGCCCTTCGTCATCGCCAGGGTGCTGACGGCCGAAAAACACCCCGACGCCGACAAGCTCAGGGTGCTGACCGTGGACATTGGCGACGGCAAGGCGCCGGTGCAGGTGGTGTGCGGCGCGCCCAATGCACGGGCCGGCCTGGTCGGGGCCTTCGCAGCGCCCGGCACCTATATCCCCGGCATCGATGTCACGCTGTCGGTCGGCAGGATCAGGGGCGTCGAAAGCCACGGCATGATGTGCTCGGAGCGCGAATTGCAGCTTTCCGACGAGCACACCGGCATCATCGACCTGCCCGCCGACGCGCCGGTGGGGACGAGCTTCGCCGCCTACGCCCATCTCGACGATCCGGTGATCGAGATCAATTTGACGCCGAACCGGCCGGACGCCACCGGCGTCTACGGCATCGCGCGCGACTTGGCCGCCAGCGGCCTCGGCCGGCTGGTCGGCGGCGAGATCATGCCGCATATCGGCAGCGGGCCTTGCCCGGTGAAGGTGACGATCGAGGCGCCGGACCTGTGCCACATGTTCGCTCTGCGGCTGGTTCGCGGGGTGAAGAACGGCCCGTCGCCGAAATGGATGCAGCAGCGGCTGATCGCCATCGGGCTGCGCCCCATCAATGCGCTGGTCGACATGACCAACTACATCACCTTCGACCGCGGCCGGCCGCTGCATGTCTTCGATGCCGCAAAGGTCGCCGGCGATCTCATCGTGCGCCGCGCCAGGGACGGCGAGGAGGTGCTGGCGCTGGACGGCCGCACCTACAAGCTGACGCCGGATATGTGCGTCATCGCCGACGTGGATCCTTCCACCGGCAATAGCCTGGGGAGCGTGGAGTCCATCGCCGGCGTGATGGGCGGCGAGCATTCCGGCTGCGATGAGGACACGACCGACGTGCTGATCGAGGCCGCCGTGTGGGAACCGCTCAACGTCGCGCGCACCGGCCGCAGCCTCGGTATCATCACCGACGCGCGATACCGCAACGAGCGCGGCATCGACCCCGCCTTCAACCGTCCAGGCATCGAGCTTGCCACGCGCATGGTGCTGGAGCTTTGCGGCGGCGAGCCGAGCGAGGTCTTCACCGCCGGCGAGACCGAGACGCCGAGGAAGATCATCGCCTTCCCGCTGTCGGAGGTGAAGCGCCTGACCGGGCTCGACGTGCCCCGAGCGGAAAGCCTCGACATATTGAAGCGCCTCGGCTTCGAGCCGCAGGGCCGGGACGACGGCGCGGTCGTGGACATCGCCGTACCGACCTGGCGGCCGGACGTCGACGGCAAGGCCGACCTGGTCGAGGAGGTGATGCGCATCCACGGCGTGGACGAGATCGCGCCGCAGCCGCTCGCCAGCCATGACGCGGTCAACCCGAAAATCCTCACCACCCTGCAGGTGCGCACCCGCGCCGCCAAGCGCGCGCTGGCCGTGCGCGGCATGATGGAGGCGCTGACCTGGTCGTTCATCCCCGCAAGACACGCCGAACTGTTCGGTGGCGGCAAGCCGGCGCTCAGGCTCGCCAACCCGATCGCCGCCGACATGTCGGACATGCGGCCCTCGCTGCTGCCGGGCCTGATCGCCGCCGCGCAGCGCAACGCCGCGCGCGGTTTTTCCGATGTCGCCCTGTTCGAGGTCTCCGGCACATATGAGGGCGACACGCCCGACGCCCAGCGGCGCGTCGCCGCCGGTGTCAGGCGCGGCACGGCCGGCCTGGAAGGCGCCGGCCGCCATTGGGACGGCAATGCCGCTCCCGTCGGCGTGTTCGACGCCAAGGCGGATGCGCTTGCCGCACTCGAAGCCTGCGGCG
>CAZBBT010000288.1:0-2907 GCA_964490065.1 uncultured Mesorhizobium sp.
CCATCGAAGGACTTTCCCGGCCTTCATGGTTGCATCGGTCCGCCATCGGCGTTGGCACGCTTTAAGCGGCCCCGTAGGTCTCGGCTCCGTCTTCTTGCGGGCAAGCCCGCCTTCCGTCGTGCCGTACGGGCCTCAAGCGCTCCTCGTGGTCGTTTCGCCTTGCGGCGGGCGATCCGTGGCCGCCTGAGATGGGTTGACTGTATGCCCGCGAACCGGCCTTGGAAACCGTCGGCCCCCTGTGGATAGTGTGGTTATCGGGCATATCCGCTGGCAAATCGGTATCTTTGCGATAAACGGACCGGTTTGCCGGCGCGGGGCGAAATTCTCCACGGCCATGCGGCGGGCGGTCTTGCCCCGGACGGCCAGTCGAGGCTCAATGCGGTTGAAGGCGTTGGTCGCGGAGGGCTATCGCATATGAAATTTTCGACGTCCCAGCACCCCCACCCCTGTCCCCTCCCCACAAGGGGGAGGGAGACGCCGACACCGCCGTTTCGTTCAAGATTTGCAGGGTGTGGCGTTGCCGCAGAATCCCCCTCCCCCTTGTGGGGAGGGGACAGGGGCGGGGGTGCGACGCCCTATGCGATTGCCCTGGTTCGCGCGGGAGGACGCGCGTGAAGGTGGGGGTGGTTCTCAACCCGGTCGCGGGCGGCGGCAGGCTCAAGCGTGAATGGCCGCGGGTCGGCGCGGTGCTGAAGCGGCATTTCGGCGATTTCGAACTCAGGGAAACGCAGGCGGAAGGCGATGCCGAGCGGCTGGCGCTGGACCTCGCCGCCGACGGTTTCGGCCTGGTCATCGCCGCCGGCGGCGACGGCACGGCCAGCGAGGTCGCCGACGGATTGCTGCAGGCGGCCAGCGAGCACAGCCGCACGGCGGAACTCGGCCTGCTGCCCTGCGGCACCGGCATCGATTTCGCGCGCGGGCTCGGCCTGCCGCGCGATCTCGACGCGCTGGTGAAGCGCATGGCGGAGGCGCAGGGCAGGGCGGTGGATGCCGGCCGGATCGCCTATGTCGACGACCATGGCGCGCTGGCCAGCCGCCATTTCATCAACATCGCCAGCCTCGGCCTTTCCGGCGCCACCGACCGCGCGGTCAATGCCGACAAGCGCAAGGGCCGCGTCTCGGCCAGGGCGCTGTTCTATTGGCGCACCGTGTTCGAGTTCCTGCGCTATCGCTTCCAGGAGGTCCGCATCACGGTGGACGACGGCCGGCCGGTCGAGGCCAAGATCGCGCTGGTGGCGGTGGCGAACGGACGGTTCTTCGGCGGCGGCATGATGATCGCGCCGGACGCGGCGCTGGACGACGGCCAGTTCGATGTCGTGGTCCTGCGGGCCGCCAGCAAGGCGCGGCTGATCCGGGATCTGCGACTGGTCTATGGCGGACGCCACCGCGACCATCCGGCCATCACCATCCTGCGCGGCCGCAAGGTGACGGTCGAGCCGCTCGGCGACGTGGAGAGAAACGGCGCGCTGGTCGACATAGACGGGGAATCGCCCGGGCGCATACCGGCGACATTCGAGATTCTGCCCGGCGCGCTGACGCTGAGGTTCTGATTCAACCGCTTCACGCGGCGATTCAGGATGTTGCCAAGACGAATCCAGGCCGACTGCCAACTGCTTGAATATGAATCGCTCTCTACGCTTCAAGCCGTGACGGGAAACCGGGCGCGCGCAGTTCGGTTCCGACCGCGTCCTCCAGCAATTTGACGATCATGGTCGACCAGGCCGAGCCGCCATAGGCGGCCTTGCCCTGTTCGAAGATCGCGGCGACGCGGGAGGCAAGCTCAAGCGGCACGCCGCTCTCCTCGCCCATCCTCAGCGCGAAGCCGAGGTCCTTCAATGCAAGGTCCATGGTGAAGCCGATGTCGTAGGAGCCGTTGAGCACAAGCTGGCTCTCGGTCTCGTGGACGAAGGAATTGCCCGACGAGGCGACAATGGCGTGGTAGGCCTGAGTGAGGTCGAGCCCGCCCTTCCTGGCCAGCATAAGCGCCTCGCCGGCGGCGACGAGATGGATGAAGGCCAGCATGTTGGTGACGACTTTTATCACCGCCGCCGAGCCGATGGGTCCCATGAGGAACGATTTCGCGCACATCGCCGCAATGGCCGGGCGGTGGCGCTCGTAAAGGGTTTTGTCGCCGCCGACCAGCGCGGTGATTTTTCCTTGCGCCGCGAGATGGACGCCGCCGGTGACGGGACATTCCAGAGTGTCCACGCCCCTGGCGGCGGCGAGCGCTGCCAGCCGCAAAATCTCGTCGCTGCCGTTGGTCGACATCTCGATCCAGGTGGCGCCTCGCGGCAGGCCTTCGAGCAGGCCATCCGGCCCGGCAAGCACCGCCTCGCTGATTTTGGGCGAAGGCAGGCAGGTGATGGCATTGCCGGCCCGTGCTGCGGCTTCGGCCGGAGTCTTCGCGGCCGTGGCGCCTTGCGCGACGAGGCGCTCGACTGCAGCGGGATCGCGGTCGAAGACGGTGACGGCGAAGCCGTTGCGCAGCAGGCTCGCCGCGAGATGCCCGCCGAGATGGCCGAGGCCTACGAAGGCGTAGCTCTCTGTCATGATTTCGGCCCCGGAAACCTACTCCTCACGGCAGCAGCGGCGTCTGCATCATCTGCAGATGCAAATCCTTGCCGGCATAGGGATGCGCCTCGCAGACCGCCTCGTCGAGTTCGACGCCCAGCCCCGGCTCGTTCGAGGGGATGACATAGCCGTCCTGCCATTCGATCTTCTTCTTCAGGAGTTTTTCGTGGAACCCGTCCCACTGTTTTAGGGATTCCAGGATGAGGAAGTTGGGCAGCGTCACGGCGAGCTGGATGTTGGCTGCGCCGACGATCGGCCCGCAATAACAGTGCGGCGCGACCTGGACGTGCCAGGCCTCGGCCATGGCGGCGATCTTCTTGGTCTCCAGGATGCCGC
>CAZBBT010000289.1:0-2844 GCA_964490065.1 uncultured Mesorhizobium sp.
CGCGGCGGGGCGGATCTCCGTCCTGACGCCGCTCGGCGCCGCGCTGATCGGCGTCCGTGCCGGCCAGTCGGTCCGCTGGATCGGGCGTGGCGGGCGCGAACTGACGCTCGAAATCGTTGCCGTCGAGCCGCCCGTCGAGCAGGGGAGGCCGTCATGACCAGCGCCGCCTGCCTGACCGAGCGGGATTACGCCATCCTCGAGGCGATGCTGTCGCGCCGGGCCGCGCTCGGCGATCCGCTGGCGGAGCTGATCGAGCGCAAGCTGGCGGATGCGGTCGTGGTTTCGGCCGGCGAGATCGATGCCGGCATCGCCACGCTGAACAGCCGCGTCGCCTTCCGCATCGGTGAACTGCCCGCGGAGGAGCGCACGCTGGTGCGCCATGAAGGGCGCGGCGCGGTCGGCCGTGGCCTGCCGATCGACACGCGGCGCGGCCTCGCCATACTCGGCATGGCCGAGGGAGAGCAGGCCCCGGTCGCGCGCCGCGGCGGCGGCCACGAGACGCTCCGCCTGGAGAAGGTCCTCTACCAGCCGGAGGCGGCACGCCGCGGCGGCATCGCAACGACGCCGCAGCGCAGCCGCCCCGCACTGGTTCTGGTCCACGACGCCGGCAGCGATTGGCAGCCCCTTGGCTGGCCGGAAAAAATGCGGCAGGGATGGACAGGCGACGATGATCCCGGCCCGACGGCCGCGTAGGGGAAATCCTGATGAAAGTTCTGGTGTTGGGCAGTGGCGTCATCGGCGTCACATCGGCTTGGTACCTGGCCGAGGCCGGCCATGAGGTGACGGTTATCGACCGCCAGCAGGGGCCGGCGCTGGAGACCAGCTTCGCCAATGCCGGCGAGGTGTCGCCCGGCTATTCCTCGCCCTGGGCGGGACCGGGCATTCCGGTGAAGGCGGTGAAGTGGCTGCTGATGACGCATGGCCCGCTGCGGATCCAGCCGGTTCTGGACAGCCATTTGTGGGGCTGGATCCTTTCCATGCTGCGCAACTGCACCGCCGTGCGCTACGCCGTGAACAAGTCGCGCATGGTGCCGATCGCGGAATACAGCCGCGACACGCTGAAGGCGCTGCGCGCGTCCACCGGCATTGCCTATGACGAGCGCGCGAAGGGCACGCTGCAGCTCTTTCGCAAGCAGAAGCAGCTCGACGGCATCGGCGGCGACGTCGAGGTGCTGAGAGCGTACGACGTGCCCTTCGAGGTGCTCGACCGCGCCGGCTGTATCGCCGCCGAGCCGGGGCTGGCGTCGGTGCGCGAGAAATTCGTCGGCGGCCTGCGCCTGCCCGGCGACGAGACCGGCGACTGCAACATGTTCACCACGAAGCTGGCGGCGCTATGCGCGGCGCGCGGCGTGAATTTCGAATACGGCGTGACGATCGATGCGATCCGCACCGAAGCCGGCAAGGTGACCGGCGTTTCCACCAGCGCGGGAGAGCGCACGGCCGACGCCTATGTCATGGCCATGGGCTCCTACTCGCCGAAATGGATGCGCCGTCTCGGCCAGTCGATTCCGGTCTATCCGATCAAGGGCTATTCCATCACCGTTCCGATCACCGACGCCGCCAGGGCGCCGGTCTCGACGGTGATGGACGAGAGCTACAAGGTGGCGATCACAAGGCTGGGCGACCGTATCCGCGTCGGCGGCACGGCGGAGATTTCCGGCTACGACCTCAAGCTGCACGAGGCGAGGCGCAGAACGCTGGAGCACTCGGTCACCGATCTGTTCCCGGGCAGCGGCGACGTTTCAGCCGCCAGCTTCTGGTGCGGTCTCAGGCCGATGACGCCGGACGGACCGCCGATCATCGGCGCCTCGAAATTCTCCAATCTCTATCTCAATACCGGCCACGGCACGCTGGGCTGGACCATGGCCTGCGGCTCCGGCCGCGTGCTGGCCGACATAGTATCCGGCAGGAAGCCGGACATCGACGTCCGCGACCTTGGGCCGGGGCGGTACAATTGAGGCTCAGATAAACAGGTCGCGCTCCCGCTCCACCGCCTTGGCGATGAAATCGGCCACCGCCTGGACGCGGCGCAGCGGCCGGACCGATTCATGATAGACCAGCCAGTAGGCGCGGCGGATCGGCTGCACCGCTTCCACCGGCACCAACTCCGGCATGGAGCGGGCGATGAAGGTGTGCAGGATGCCGATGCCGGCGCCGGCCCGCACCGCTTCGGCCTGGCCGAGCGCCGAGGAAATGGCGAAGGAAGAGCGCCAGTGCGGGCTGAACTCTGCGGCGTAGTCCAGCGAGGAGCTGACGATCAGGTCCGGCACGTAGCCGATCAGCGTATGCTCCGGCAGATCCGCCGGCGTCTGCGGCAGGCCGTGGCGCTCGGCATAGGCGCGTGAGGCGAACAGGCCGAGCGTATAGTCGACCAGCTTGCCGGCCACCAGCCGCCCTTCGGTCGGCCGCTCGACGGTGATGGCGATGTCGGCCTCGCGGCGCGACAACGAGAACGAGCGCGGCACCGGCACGAGCTGGATGGTGAGTTCGCGATGCTGAGCGGTGAGTTCGCCGAGCCGGCGCGCCAGGAAGGCGACGCCGAAACCGTCGGGGGCGCCGATGCGCACCGTGCCCGACACCTCCTCGCCCTCTCCCGCCACGGCCGAGCGCGCCGCGATCATGTCGGCTTCCATCCGCTCGGCGATCTCGAGGAAGCGCACACCGGCCGGCGTCAGCTCCGAGCCGGTGGTCAGCCGCCGGAACAGTTTTGTCCTGAGCGCCTCCTCGAGCGCCGCGACACGGCGCGACACGGTGGCATGATTGAGCTCCAGCCGCTTCGCCGCGCCCAGGATCTGCCCGGCGCGGGCCACAGCGAGGAAGATGCGCACGTCATCCCAGTTCATG
>CAZBBT010000290.1:0-2821 GCA_964490065.1 uncultured Mesorhizobium sp.
ACCTTGCAGCGCGAGAAGATGCGCGAGGACGTCAAGGCGCGCGCCCACGTCAACGCCGAGGAGCGTGTGCTGGAGGCGCTGGTCGGCAAGACGGCGAGCCCCGCCACCCGCGATTCCTTCCGCAAGAAGCTGCGCGACGGCGAACTGGACGACAAGGAGATCGAGGTCGAGGTGGCCGACACCGGCACCGGCGGCATGCCCGGCTTCGAAATTCCCGGCATGCCCGGCGCCAACATCGGCGTGCTCAACATCAACGACATGCTGTCGAAGGCGATGGGCGGCAAGCGCACCAAGACGCGCAAGACGACGGTGAAGGATTCCTACGAGGTGCTGGTCAACGACGAGAGCGACAAGCTGCTCGACCAGGACGAGGTGGTGCGGCGCGCGCTGGAATCGGCGGAGAACGACGGCATCGTCTTCCTCGACGAGATCGACAAGATCGCGGCGCGCTCCGACGTCTCGGGCGGACCGTCGCGCGAAGGCGTGCAGCGGGACCTTTTGCCGCTGGTCGAGGGCACGACGGTGGCGACGAAATACGGGCCTATCAAGACGGACCATATATTGTTCATCGCCTCGGGCGCCTTCCATGTCTCCAAGCCGTCGGACCTTTTGCCGGAATTGCAGGGCCGTCTGCCGATCCGCGTCGAGCTGCGGGCGCTGGAGAAGGAGGACTTCGTCCGCATCCTCACCGAGACAGAGGCCAGCCTCATCAAGCAGTACATCGCGCTGATGGCGACCGAGGGCGTGACGCTCGACTTCAGCGACGACGCCATCGACAGCCTTGCCGGCATCGCGGTGGACTTGAACGCCAGCGTCGAGAACATCGGCGCCCGCCGCCTGCAGACGGTGATGGAGCGGGTGCTGGACGACATCTCCTACGACGCGCCGGACCGCAACGGCACGGCGGTGACGGTCGACGCCGACTACGTGAAGAACCATGTCGGCGATCTCGCCAGGAACACCGACCTGTCGCGGTTTATTCTGTGAGCCGCCCACCCTCCCCGCTGCGGGGAGGGTGAAAGCGCTCCACCTGTGGCGAAACGGAAGCACCCGGTCGCCTTTCGTCCTATCGAGCGCCGGAAGCCTCGACTTCACCACAACCGCACCCTAATTTGCGCGCGATCGAGACCTTGGGCGGCGCATGAAGAGACTTCTTTCCCTTGCTATGGGCCTGATGCTGGCGATGGCGGCGACGACGGCACACGCCGTCACGCTGGTGCCGCCCGGCAACCGCAATGCCGAGCAGCCGCCCATTCCCGGCGCGTCGGTACACCGCACGCAGGCCACCGACACCACCTTCCAGGCCAAGTACCGCAAGGTCTACGCGCTGCTGAAGAACGACGGAAAGCTGCGCGCCAAGATCAAGCAGGCCGCCGCCGCCTACGGCATCAGCCCCATGCACGTCGTCGGCGCCATCGTCGGTGAGCACACCTACAATGTCGACGCCTATGACCGGCTACAGACCTACTACGTCAAGGCGATCTCCTACCTATCGTCGAAGCTGTCCTTCGCCTATCAGGGGGAAGATATTTCCGACTTCGTGCAGCGGCCGCAATTCGCCGCATGCTCGGCCAAGAGCGGCAGCTACGATCTTTGGACCTGCCGCGAGAATGTCTGGAACCGCGCCTTCCGCGGCAAGACGGTCGGCGGCGAAAGCTTCCCGGACAACCGATTCGGCGCCGTCTTCTTCCAGCCCTACTATGCAGGCCAGACCTTCGGGCTCGGCCAGCTCAACCCGCTCACCGCGCTTCAGATGAGCGACCTGGTGCACAAGGTCTCCGGCCTGCCGAGGCTGGACGTCGGCGATCCCAACGCCGTCTACAAGACGATCATGGATCCCGACCTCACGCTGAACTACGTGGCGGCGACGCTGAAAAAATCCATCGACGCCTACAAGTCGATCGCAGGCTTCGACATTTCGCAGAATCCGGGCGTCACCGCCACGCTCTACAATGTCGGCAATCCGGAAGCACGCGCCTACGCGCTGAAGCAGGAAAACGACCAGCACCGCGCCGCCGGCGAACCCGAGCGCTTCCCGCAGGAGAACTATTACGGCTGGCTGGTCAACGACAAGCAGCCGGAACTGGAAGCGCTGTTCTAACGTGTGCGCAACATGCCCCTTGGGCAGGGAGCGCGCCGGCACCTCTCATCGAGCCTTGACCGGCGCCTGCCGTCAGGCTTCACTGACCCTGTTGCGGGGACGCGTCAGCGATGGCCAGCGGACTTCGATACGAGACGGCGCGCGATCTCTTCGCGGCGCAGCCTTGCGCAGCCCGTCACATGCTGACCGCGCCGACCGGACAGGCTTCGCTCGATTTCTGCCGCGCGCTGCTCGACGGACCGACGCCGGAGGAGGCGATCACCTTCTGCGCCCACCTGCTGCCCGGGCGAGCCGCCATATGGTGGGCGCACGAATGCCTGGACCATCTCGCCGAGCTGCTGGACGAGGAGGATTTGCGGCTGCTTGAGACCATCGCCGACTGGGTTGCCGCGCCCGACGATCCGGACCATCGCGCGAGACTTGCCGAGATGGCGGCGCCGCGCGCCATGACACCGGCCGGCCGGGTGGCGCTCGCAGCCACCGAGGCTGTGGCAAACGGAGCCGCGTCGAACGAGGGGGAGGCATGCGCCGTCGCCGGCGGCGTCAATGCCGGCATTCTCGCCGCCCTTGCGCGCGTGGCCATCCCGGACCGCTTCCCGGTGCTCACGGCCTTCGTCGAGATGGGCTCCCAACTCGCCGAGATCGAGGCGCTACGCCAGGCCAGTTAGAGCCTTTCACGGTTTGACGGAAGCGTATCCGGCGTTTGCGAAATAGTTTCCG
>CAZBBT010000291.1:0-2813 GCA_964490065.1 uncultured Mesorhizobium sp.
TCCGGCGTCAGCCCCTGGAAACGCGAGCCGCGCTTGACCAGCATGACGCCGAGCTGGTCCTCGAGCTGCTTGATGCCGGCCGACAGCGTCGGCTGCGTCACGCCGCACATTTCCGCCGCCCGGCCAAAGTGCTCCTCACGGGCGAGTGCTATGAAGAATTCCAGCTTGTCGATCATCGCGCCAGTCTAGGACGTTTCGCTTCGCCGCGGGAAGCCGGCCATTATCGTTAACGGCGCCACTAACGCTTCGCTAATATTCCTGCGTCAAGCTCGATGCGGGTCGACGGGTAGGGTTTGTCAGCGGAGGCTTTCTTGCCCCTCGATCAAACCGCGCGTTCGCACGCCCTTTCGCAAGCCGAAATCCAGGAGGCGGAGCGTCTCGAGGCGCTTGCCCGGCTCGACGCCATCGACGCACCGCATGACGAAGCCTTTGACGGCATCGTCAGGCTGATCAGGAACATCTTCGATGTCCCGATCGCCATCGTCTCGGTGCTCGATGCCCACCGCCAGCTCTACAAGGCCTCCCTGGGCCTGGAAGTAGAGGAACAAGAGCGCAGGACGACCTTCTGCACACACGCCATTCTCAGCCCGCATCCCACCGTCGTTCCCGACGCAACGCTCGATCCGCGCTTTGCCGACAACCCGCATGTGACCGGCGAGCCCTTCATACGCTTTTATGCCGGCGCGCCGCTGCGCACGGCCGACGGCCACAACATCGGCACGGTCTGCGCCATCGACACCAAGCCACGCGAGTTCGCCGATCGCGACGTCGCGATGCTGGAGGATCTCGCGGCGCTCGCCATGGAGCATCTGGAAACCCGCCGGCTCGCCGAGACAGACATGCTGACGGGCGCGCTGTCGCGCCGGGCTTTCCAGGCGCAGGGGACGCGGGCCGTGGCGCTCGCCGACCGCCACAAATACAACCTCAGCCTCATCGCCTTCGACATCGATCATTTCAAGGCGATCAACGACGACTACGGACACGCCGCCGGCGATCAGGCGCTGGCCGAAATCGCCGCGACCTTCGCCCAGTGCATGCGCTCGTCGGACATCTTCGGCCGCATCGGCGGGGAGGAATTCGCCATTCTGCTGCCGCATACCGACCGACGCAGCGCGCTGAGCGTCGCGGAGCGGTTGCGCCGGGCGCTCGCCGGCCTGCCCTTCGAGCCCGACGGCACGGCACGGCAACTGACCGCCAGCTTCGGCGTCTCGACGCTCGATATCGCAACGACGACGATCGAAGGGCTGCTCGCCAATGCCGACGCCGCGCTCTACCAGGCGAAAGCCCGCGGCCGCAATCTCGTGGTTGCCTGGCACAACCACAAACTGCCGGAAGCCAATGTGCGCCGGCGCGTGCTCAAGGCCGGCGTCATCCATTTCAACAACCGCATGTCGACGGTCGACTGCACGGTGCGCACGCTGGCCGAAAACGGGGCGGGGCTCGATCTGACGAGTTCCTACGGCCTGCCCGAAAAATTCAATCTGATGATCCGCTCCGACGGCTTCGAAACGCCATGCCGCGTGATCTCTCAGACTGAGCGGCATGTGGAGGTGGAGTTCGTGTAACAGAACAGGCCTTGCAGGCGAGCATCCCCATCTTTTGCGCCGTCTAAGGTTTGCGGCGCGCGGCTTTGGCGTTAAGGGTCGTCATCGACCGCTGGGGACGCCGCCATGCTGGGATGGTTTCGCAAGCTTTTGCCGCGCGAGGATCGCTTCTTCGATCTGTTCGATCGCCATGTCCGCACCGTCGTCGGCGGCGCGGAAGCGCTGGAGCGGCTTCTGTCCGGCGAGGATGTCGAGGCCAACTGCCAAAGGATCGTCGAGCTCGAGGACGAGGCCGACACCATCACGGCGGAAGTGCTGCTTGCGGTGCGCCGTTCCTTCATCACGCCCTTCGACCGCGGCGACATCAAGGACCTGATCCAGTCGATGGACGACGCCATCGACACGATGCACAAGACGGTCAAGACGGTGCGGCTGTTCGAGAAGACGGAGTTCGACCCGCTGATGCGCGACATGGGCACGACGATCGTCGAGGCCGCGCATCTCGTCGCCGAGGCGATCCCGCTTCTGTCGAAGGTGAGCGCCAACGCGGCGCAACTTACGACCATCGCGGAAAAGGTCACCCAGGTTGAAGACCGCTCCGACGATCTGCACGAACAGGGGCTGAAGGACCTGTTCCACCGGCACGGTCGAAGCGACGCCATGGCCTACCTGATCGGCTCCGAAATCTACGGTCAGTTGGAGAAGGTGGTCGACCGTTTCGAGGACGTCGCCAACGAGATTTCCGGCATCGTCATCGAGAACGTCTAGGCAGCGAAAGGACCCTATGGACGCCTCGCTCGCCTTCCCGCTGCTCGTCGGATTGATAGCCGTCGCGCTGTTCTTCGATTTCCTCAACGGCCTGCACGACGCCGCCAATTCCATCGCCACCATCGTCTCGACGCGGGTGCTGAGGCCGCAATACGCCGTGTTCTGGGCGGCCTTCTTCAACTTCATCGCCTTCCTGTTCTTCGGCCTGCACGTCGCCGAGACCATCGGCAAGGGCATCGTCTCGGCCGAGATCGTCACGCCCGCCGTCATCTTCGCGGCGCTGACGGGCGCCATCGTCTGGAATATCCTGACCTGGTGGCTCGGCATCCCGTCCTCGTCCTCGCATGCGCTGATCGGCGGGCTGGTCGGCGCCGGCGTCGCCAAGGCAGGCACCGGCGCCATCGTCTGGGGCGGGCTGAGCAAGACGGTTGCGGCGATCGTGCTCTCGCCCGCCACCGGTTTCGTGCTGGCGCTGGTCCTCATCCTTCTGGTCTCGTGGCT
>CAZBBT010000292.1:0-2803 GCA_964490065.1 uncultured Mesorhizobium sp.
TAATGCGCATTGGACCCTATCCGATGTCCCATGATATTATGTCAAGAAAACGCTTTCGGGAGGAACTGCGCGCACCATGGCCAACGCACCCGGTCCCGACAGGACGGACGAAGAGAGCACCTCGCCCGTCGAGCAATATCTGGTGAAGGATCCGGAGCGCTTCGCGCTCAATGTCGCGCACATGATCGAGCAGGCCGGAAAGGCTGCTTCCGCCTGGGCCGAGCCTCGCGAAAAAGGCGAGTACCGGGACCACGTCGCCGAGCCTATGGCCGACATGGTGCGCACCTTCTCGAAACTCTCCGAATACTGGCTGTCGGACCCGCAGCGCGCGCTGGAGGCGCAGACACGGCTGTTTTCCGGTTACATGGGCGTGTGGGCGAACGCCATCGCCAAGGTGAACGGCGGCGAGACCGCGCCGGATGAGATCAAGCCCGACAAGCGCGACAAGCGCTTCCAGGACCCGGAATGGGGCCGGAACGCCTTCTTCGACTTCCTCAAGCAGGCCTATCTCGTCACGTCGCGCTGGGCGGCTGATTTGGTGGAACACGCCGAAGGGCTGGACGAGCACACCCGTCACAAGGCCGGCTTCTACGTCAAGCAGGTCACCAACGCGATCTCGCCCTCCAACTTCATCCTGACCAATCCGGAACTGTTCCGGGAAACGATGGCCTCCAACGGCGAGAACCTCGTGCGGGGCATGAGGATGCTGGCGGAAGACATCGCCGCCGGCCATGGCGAGCTGAAACTCAGGCAGGCCGACTATTCGCGCTTCGAGATCGGCAAGAACATCGCCGTTTCGCCCGGCAAGGTGGTCGGCCGCAGCGACGTCGCCGAGATCATCCAGTATGCGCCGGCCACGGACACGGTGCTGAAGCGCCCGCTGCTGATTTGCCCGCCCTGGATCAACAAGTTCTACATCCTCGACCTCAACCCGGAAAAATCCTTCATCCGCTGGGCGGTCGAGCAAGGCCATTCCGTCTTCGTCATCTCCTGGGTGAACCCCGACGAACGGCACGCCACCAAGACCTGGGAAGCCTATACGCGAGAAGGCATCCAATACGGCCTCGACATCATCGAGAAGGCGACCGGCGAACGCGAAGTCAACGCGATCGGCTACTGCGTCGGCGGCACGCTGCTGGCGGCGGCGCTGGCCTTGCTGGCGCAGGAAGGCGACGAGCGGGTGAAAACGGCGACGTTCTTCACCACGCAGGTCGACTTCACCTATGCCGGCGACCTCAAGGTCTTCGTCGACGAGGAGCAGATCGCCGCGCTGGAACAGGCGATGAGCGAGAAGGGCTATCTCGAAGGCACGCGCATGGCGATGGCCTTCAACATGCTGCGCTCCGGCGACCTGATCTGGCCCTATGTCGTCAACAACTACATGCGCGGCAAGGAGCCCCTGCCCTTCGACCTGCTCTACTGGAACGCCGATTCCACGCGCATGGGCGCGGCCAACCATTCGTTCTACCTGCGCAACTGCTACCTCGAGAACAATCTCTCCGGCGGCCGCATGGAAATGGCGGGCCGCACGATATCCCTTTCGGATATCACCATCCCGGTCTGCAACATCGCCACGAAAGACGATCATATCGCCCCGGCGAAATCCGTGTTCCTCGGCTGCCGGTATTTCGGCGGCGATGTCGAATACATCATGGCCGGCTCCGGCCACATCGCCGGTGTCGTCAACCCGCCGGCGCTGAAGAAGTACCAGTATTGGACCGGCGGCAAGCCGGCCGGCGCCTTCGAGGACTGGATAGCGAAGGCCGTCGAGCACCCCGGATCGTGGTGGCCGCACTGGCACGAATGGATCGAGGACAAGAACGCGGAACGCGTTCCGGCCCGCGCACCCGGCAAGGGCCTGAAGCCGCTGGGCGACGCGCCGGGAACCTATGTCAAGGTGCGGGTCTGACGATGCCGAACGCCATCCCGGCCGAAGACGGGTGACGCCCCGGTTTTCGTCATCCCGGCCGCTGCCACGGCTCTTGCCGCCGGCAGCCGAAGGGCTCCGATCGGTATCCGGGATGGCGTCGCATAGGCGCGCTTCATCATCGCCACGCCCGGATTTTCGTCCGTCTGGCTGTTGTCAAAGAACGCTCCCGGTCCGTGATTGAGCCAAGGAGAAGTGGGAAACGAACGCCGGACCTCGCGCTACGACGTATCGGGCACAGCCGGCGCCGAGGTGCTCGGCCAGCGAGCCAGTGCGGACACCCCATGCGACTTCCCGTCGGCCTGTGAGCCGCCGGCGCCGGGCTGAACGAACAGCGCCGCCCGTGCCAGCAGGGCGCACAGCACCAGCGCCAGCGCGCGAAAGCTTGCCGCGAGGCGCGAAGCGTCGGCCGGCGAGTCCGGCGCTTCCGTGGGAACCTGCGCGCCGGGCGGCAGGCCCATGACGAAGGCCCACGCCTCGGCCTCGCCGTGGCTGAGAATCCCGAGCAACTGCTGACGACGAAGCCAGGGAAGGCAGGCGGCAAGCTCGGCCAGGCAGGCCAGCGAAAACAGCAGAGCCACGATGCGCTCCAGCACATCGCGGTTCCAGTCTGCGTTCCTGTCCCAACCAGCCATTCCAGTCTCCGTTTCGGGCGGACACAGTATGGGAGAGGCGCGGTGGGTGTTGATAGTTTTCGGCGGCTGGCGGCCTTAACCGACTGAAAAGACTGGACAGTTTGTTTGGGCGGTTGTGAAATTGTCCACAGGCTGACGGCGCGCCGGCTCTATCTTCCCAAGGCAGGGCAATTGCATTTGAGGTTCCCCCCTCTCCGTCTCGGCTTCGCCGAGCCACCTCTCCCCCCGTTCCGGGTGGAGA
>CAZBBT010000293.1:0-2795 GCA_964490065.1 uncultured Mesorhizobium sp.
AACAGGAACAGCCACACCACGTCGACGAAATGCCAGTACCAGGCGGCCGCCTCGAAACCGAAGTGCTGCTTCGGCGTGAAGTCGCCGCGAATGGCGCGGATCAGGCAGACCGTCAGGAAGATGGTGCCGATGATGACGTGGAAGCCGTGAAAGCCGGTCGCCATGAAGAAGGTCGCGCCGTAGATCGAATCGCGGAAACCGAACGGCGCGTGCATGTACTCGTATGCCTGCACGAAGCTGAACAGGATTCCCAGACCCACCGTCAGCACCAGGCCGTTGACCAGTCCCTTGCGGTCGCCATGGATCAGCGAATGGTGCGCCCAGGTTACCGTCGTGCCGGAGAGCAGAAGGATAATGGTGTTGTAGAGCGGCAGGTGGAAGGGGTCGAGAACCTCAAGCCCCTTCGGCGGCCAGATACCGCCGGTGAAGGCGGCGCGGGCATATTGCTGCGCCTCGTTGGCGAACAGGCTGGCGTCGAAGAAGGCCCAGAACCAGGCGACGAAGAACATCACCTCGGAGGCGATGAACATGATCATGCCGTAGCGCAGGTGCAGCGACACAACCCGCGTGTGATGGCCCTCATGCGCTTCCTTGATCGTGTCCGACCACCAGGAGAACATCGTGTAGAGAACGACCAGCAGGCCGATGAAGAAAATCCACGGCGTCGCCAGATTGGCGCCGAACAGGTGGAACTCGTTGCCCTTCATGTCCTGCATCCAGCCGACGCCGCCGATCGCCATGATCAGCGCGCCGACAGAGCCGATAAACGGCCAGGGGCTCGGATTGACCAGGTGGTAGTCGTGTTGCGGTTTTGCGTGCGCGTCTGCCATGTCAGCCCCCGAGGGTCCCTGCGGTATCGGTGATTGCCTTGTTCTTCCCTGCCTCCGGCGCCGAAGCGACCGGCTTGTTCCCGTCGACCGGGAACATGGTGTAGGAAAGCGTGATGGTCTTGATGTCCTTCAGTTCCGGCGCATGGACGATGTCGGGATCGACATAGAAGATCACCGGCATGTCGGCCGTCTGGCCGGGCTGCAGCGTCTGGTCGGTGAAGCAGAAGCACTCGACCTTGTTGAAATAGGCGCCGGCGAGTTCCGGCACGACGTTGAAGGTCGCGCGGCCGGTGATGGGCGTATCGAACCGGTTGGTCGCCGTGTAATGCGCTTCAGCCGTCGCGCCGATCTTGATGGTGATGGCGCGCTTCACTGGCTGGAAATCCCACGGAATGCCGGGCGCGTTGGCGTCGAAACGGATGGTGATGTCGCGGTCGAGCACCTTGCCGGCATATTGCTGCTCGACGCGGCGCGTGGTGCCGCCATAGCCGGTCGCCTGGCAAAACATCGTATAGAGCGGCACCGCCGCATAGGCCATGCCGATCATCCCGACGAAGAAGGACAGGCAGACCGCGGCGACGACGCGATTCGCCTTCTGCTTTCCTGCTGCCGCGGTCTCGGGCTTGGTGCTCATCCGACCCTCACATCACATGCTCGAAGAGGGACGGGGCGAACTTGATGATGGTCGCCGCATAGAAAATGATGGCCAGGACGGCAAGCGCCACGCCGATGGCGACGGAGCGACTGCGGCGCGCCTTCCGTTGCGGCTCGGTGAGCGTGACCAGGTCCAGCTTGTTGTCGGCCATCGTCATGCTCCACCCATGGCGAGCGCCCGCGCCAGGACGCTGTCGGCGAGATAGGCGGCGAAAATGGCGAAGAGATAGAGCAGCGAATAGCCGAACAGCGCCTTGGCCGGCCGCATGGCGCGGTCGCTGTCGGGCATCAGGAATACCTTCCAGGAATACCATACGAAGCCGAGCCCGAGGATGGCCGCGACGACGCCGTATCCGGCGCTGGTGTAGCCCAGATACCAGGGAAGAACGCCGACCGGGGCAAGAACCACCGCATAGGCGAAGATCTGCCGCCGGGTCGAGGCTTCGCCGGCGACATTCGGCATCATCGGAATGCCGGCACGCTCGTAATCCTGGCTCTTGAACAGCGCCAGGGCCCAGAAGTGCGGCGGCGTCCACAGGAAGATGATGAGGAACAGGATCACGCTTTCCAGGCTGACGGTCCCTGTCGCGGCCGCCCAGCCGATGACCGGCGGAATGGCGCCGGCCGCGCCACCGATGACGATGTTCTGCGGCGTCCAGCGCTTCAGCCACATCGTGTAAATGACGGCATAGAAGAAGATGGTGAAGGCGAGCAGCGCCGCCGAAAGCCAGTTGACCAGCACGCCCAGCGTCATGACCGAAAGGGCGGACAGCACAAGGCCGAAGCTCAGCGCTTCGCCGGGCGAGACACGGCCCGACGGTACCGGCCGGGTCGCGGTGCGCGTCATCACCGCGTCGATGTCGGCATCGTACCACATGTTGAGCGCGCCCGAGGCGCCCGCGCCGATGGCGATGGCGAGAATGGCGAAGACGGCGAGCAGCGGATTGATCGTCGCCGGGGCGGCGACCAGTCCGACGAAGGCGGTGAAGACCACCAGCGACATGACGCGCGGCTTCAGCAGCGCGAAGAAATCGCCGGCCGTCGCTTCCGACATCCGGAAGGCCGTCTCCTCCATGCGTGTTTCGTCAACCAGGGCCATTCGTACTCAAATCCGCTTCTTCCGTCTGGCCGAAGCCGCCGGCTTTGCGGCGGCTTCGCAGGGGCGGGATGCCCGCTTACTTGATTTTCGGCAACTGTTCCCACTGGTGGAACGGCGGCGGCGAGGGCAACTGCCATTCCAGCGTCGTGGCGCCTTCGCCCCACGGATTGGCGCCGGCGACCCGCTTCTTCTGGAACGCCTCGAAGACGCCG
>CAZBBT010000294.1:0-2781 GCA_964490065.1 uncultured Mesorhizobium sp.
TGCGACACAAACCGACAGAAGGAACCGGCAGAAGAAACCGACGGTGCAGGTTGAGGGGTCGGAGAACGGTGGCGAAATTGCCCACCGTCCTGCCTCGGAAGACGGTCGCAAGGGGCTCAGGAAAAGGGAGATCGAGCGGCAACGACAGCGCTTCCTCGTCCATGCAATCGCAGGTGGTAAGCCGCCTTCGCGCCAAGATGCCGCCGACGCGGCAGGAGATCGCCGGCTGGCTGACCAGATCGGCAAGCTGCCGAGGCATGAGCGGGAGGCCGCTTGGCTGGCGGCGATGGAGGCACGACCATGAGCCGGGGGGTAGGTCAAAAGTCTGGAAGGCCGCTGGCGCTAGACCCGCGTCCCCCTCATGTGGAGAGTTTTTTCTTGCCCGAACCGATTTTGGAGCCTTCGACCCTGTCGATGTCGAACGCGCAGCACAAAAAGGCAAGCGAAAACAAAGATGTAATAAGTGATAGCCATGGCGAATGCGGCAAGTCCGGCGATATTCTTGCATTTCTGAGCCAGCCCGATTTGCCGGGTCTGCCGCCTTCGACGCGGACGTGTCTGCGTTGCGGAAAGCCTGTACCGGCGCCGAAGCGAGCAGGCCGGCCTCGGCGGTTCTGTTCCGAACAATGCAGGCGCGACCAGGCTGCGGAGCAGCGCTCGCGATGGACCGCAAGCCATGCGGACGCCGCGTCGCCGGACGCGCTGACGTGCTGGAGCTGCGGCGAGGCGTTTCCCGCACCGTCATGCAGGCGTGGCCGCCTGCCACGCTTCTGCGGCCCGGATTGCCGTCGCGCAGCTCGCCGCGCGCTGAATGCCGGCTATCGGCTACGCAAGGCTCATCCGGCGGGAAACTCTCATGGAGAAAACCATCATGGACCGAAATGACGACATCGAACTGCATGATCGCCAGGTGAAGGCCGTTACCGACGCCGTGGCAAGGCTGCTGCCGCGCTTCGGCCCGGCCGGCTTCTCGCCGGAAGCGATCTTCGAGGGCGCGGTGAAGGGTGGCGCGGTGGCGCTCATGGCAGGCACAGACGCAAGCGCCGAAGACGTCGCCGATCTTCTCGAAACTGTGGGCGAAGGCTTCCGGCATCTTGACCGGCCGAAACTGCGAGTCGTATCGTGACCGCGTTCGCTTCGATGATCGATCCGTTCACGGCATGCCGGGCGCTGCCGCTGATCTCGACCGGAGAACCGGACAGGCCGCATGCCGGGCGCTGCGGTAACCGACATGCCGGGCGCTGTCGCACAAGTTTCCCAAACTTCAACCCTCTGGGGTCACGCGCATGTTGACGCGCGCCCAGGCGGAGCTGGTCGCGATGGCCACCGGGCGGGAGTTGCGTTCGCCGCTCAGGATCCTCGACGAGGCGCTTTCCAAGGCCGGACTGTCCCGGTCCGAGCGCCGCCGGCTCATTGCCCAGGCAGTCGATCAGCCGGCCGCCGATCCCGAAAGCGACGAAAGGACAGCGCTATGAACGCGCATATTCGCAGCCGCGGCCTCATTGCCGCATCAGCCAACAGCGCATCGCCCATGGCGGTGATCGCCGAACTGAACACCGCATTCGCCGAATTCAAGGCGCGCAACAACGGCAAGGTCGACAAGCTCGAGAAGGCGGTGGACGATCTCAATGCATCCGTCTCGGCGCTCCGGGTGGGCGGCATCGGCGGTGATGATTCTGACGGTCTGCCGCGCAACCGCCGCGCCGCCTTCAACGCGCTCGGCAAGTTCGGCCGCACCGGTAACGTCGACGCGCTGACCGATGGCCTGACCGTCAACGCCTCGATGAGCCGGGATTCCGGCCCGGACGGCGGCTATGTGGTCGGCGAGGAGATCGCCACCGAGATCCTGCGCATCCAGCGCAACGACTCGACGATGCGCCGCATCGCCCGTGTCGTCATGACCAGCAGCGCCAGCTTCAAGCAGCCGTTCAGCCTGAACAATGCGGCGAGCGGCTGGGTCGGCGAGAGGCAGTCCCGCCCGGAAACCGATGGCCCTGACCTGGCGCTGATCGACGTGCCCGCCGGTGAGGTCTACGCCAACCCGGCGATCACGCAGAACCTGCTTGACGACAGCGCCTATGACCTCGGCCAGTTCATCGCGACCGAGATCGGCGACGCCTTCACGGCGAAGGAAGGCTCCGCCTTCATCACCGGCGACGGCATCAACAAGCCAAGGGGTTTCCTGACCTACGACATCGTTTCGACGGCGGATGATTCTCGAGACTTCGGCAAGCTGCAGTATCTGCCGAGCGGCGTCGCCTCGGCGCTCACCGACGGCACCCACAACGGCGCCGACGCGCTGCAGGATCTGGTCTTCAGCCTGAAGGCGAAGTATCGGCAGGGCGCAAGTTGGCTGATGAACTCGGCCACCATGGCGAAGGTGTTGAAGCTGAAGTCGAAGACCGAGGAACTCTATCTCGTCCAGCGGTCTCTGATCGAGGGCGCCCCCGATCGCCTGCTCGGCTATCCCGTCGAGATCGACGAGGACATGCCGGACGTCGAGTCCAACGCGTACCCGATCGCCTTCGGTGACTTCAGCCGCGGCTACCTGATCACCGATCGCCAGGGCGTGAAGATCCTGCGCGATCCCTACACCAACAAGCCCTACGTCATGTTCTACGCGACGAAGCGCGTCGGTGGCGGGTTGCTCGACAGCAACGCGATCAAGCTTCTGAAGATCGCGGCGAACTGATCGCAGCATCGTGGGGGAAGAAGGCTGTCGACACCGGCTTTCCCGCATCGCCCACGAAGCGCGGCCGGCGGCGGCTCGGATTTATCAGG
>CAZBBT010000295.1:0-2762 GCA_964490065.1 uncultured Mesorhizobium sp.
TTCAACACGCTCTACGCCTGCGTGATGGGCACGGCCAAGCATGTCGGCACCTCGTTCACCGTGCGCGAGAACGTGCAACCGGCATTGGAAATGCTTTACGCCATCGCTGGCGGGGAAGAAAATTTTCGCGCCCGGCCCTTCGTCTCCAACTCCAACTGCTTCGTCGTGCCGCCGATGAAGTTCGCCGAGGACGCCTGCGGCGTGCTGGAAGCCTGCGTCGAAGGCGGCATCCCGATCCTGCTCCTTTCGGCCGGCCAGGCAGGCGCGACCGCCCCTGCGGCGATCGCCGGCGCGGTGGTGCAGGCAGTGGCCGAAGTGCTGGTCGGTCTCGTCTACGTCAATGCGATCAAGCCCGGCCATCCGGCGATCTTCGGCACCTGGCCGTTCGTCTCCGACCTCAGGACCGGCGCCATGTCCGGCGGTTCGGCCGAGCAGGCGGTGCTGACCGCGGCCTGCGCGCAGATGGCGCAGTTCTACGACCTGCCGGGCGGTTCCGCCGCGGGCATGACGGATTCGAAGCTGCCGGACATCCAGTCCGGCTTCGAGAAGGGCATCACCAACGCCATGGCCGGCCTGTCGGGGCTGAACCTGGTCTATGAATCGGCCGGCATGCACGCCTCGCTGCTCGGCTTCTGCCTGGAGAGCCTCATCATCGACAACGACATGCTGGGCATGTGCCAGCGCTGCGTGCGCGGCATCGAGGTGAGCGACGCCGCGCTGTCGATCGACACCATAGCGGACGTCTGCCTCAACGGCCCCGGCCACTATCTCGGCCACGAGCAGACGCTCAGGCTGATGCAGACCGAATATTTCTATCCGGCGGTCGGCGACCGCTTCTCGCCCAAGGAGTGGAACGAGAAGGGCAAGCCCGACATCTTGCAGCGGGCGATCGCGGAGAAGAAGCGTGTGCTTGCCGAGCGCTTTCCGCGCCACGTGCCGAAGGCGATCGACGACAGGCTGCGCGCCCGTTTCGGCAATCTCATCCATCTGCCGCGGAGCGGCATGGGCTATTGATGCCGGTTCAAGCCTGGTCCGCGCTCAAGTCGAAACGGTCGATCACGTCCGCGTTCATGAGCTTGGCGTGCAGGGCCAGGAGCAGGATCTGGGAATCGAGGCCGTCCGGCGCTTCCAGCGCGTTCTCGATGCGGCGTTCCGCTTCCCTCGCGCGCATGCCGCCATTGACCCGCTCGAAGGTTTCCGGCCCGGCCACGCAATAGGCGAACAGCTCTGCCACTGGCGGATAGGACGAGGCCGGCGGTTCGTCGCGCCAATGATCCTTCATCAGATTGACGACGGTGAGCTTCACGCCTTCCGGCACGAGGGCCGGATGCAGGTCGACCGCGCGCAAGGCAGCATCGAGCTGGCGCAGGTCGTGGGAGCGACCGAACAGACCAAGAAAGCCCAGCGACGAGCGGCGAGCGGCCACGATGCTGCTTCCCCGTTTCATGGACAGGATGCCACCGGCGCAAGCCGCCGGCAGACGATTTCAAGCGGGCGGGCAGAGGTGGATCGACGTACCGCCACTATGCCTCAGTGATTATCCCGCGGCACGCCGCTGGTGTGCGCCACGTCCTGATACTTCACCGCGGGCTTCAGCACCATGCCCTGGTCGAACTGGTCGACGATGCCGCGCTGGATTTCCTGCCACGGCGTCTGATGCTTCGGGAAATGGTAGCCGCCATTGCCGTTGAGCGCGGCACGTCGCTTCGCCAGTTCCTCGGCTGGGATCAATATGTCGGCCGTCCCCTTGCGCAGGTCGATGCGCACGCGGTCGCCGGTCTTCAACAGCGCCAGCCCGCCACCCGCGGCCGCTTCCGGCGAAGCGTTGAGGATCGACGGCGTGCCGGACGTGCCGGACTGGCGGCCGTCGCCGATGCAGGGCAGCGAGTGGATGCCGCGCTTGATGAGGTAGGCCGGCGGCTGCATGTTGACGACCTCGGCGCCGCCCGGATAGCCGACCGGTCCCGCGCCGCGCATGAACAGGATGGTGTGCTCGTCGATGTTCTCGGCCGGATCGTCGATGCGGGCGTGATAGTCCTCCGGTCCGTCGAAGACGGCTGCCTTGCCCTCGAAGGCGTCGGGATCGTCCGGGTTCGACAGATAGCGGTCGCGGAACTCCTTGGAGATCACGCTGGTCTTCATGATCGCCGAGTCGAACAGGTTGCCCTTCAAATTGATGAAGCCGGCTTCCTTCTTCAGCGGATCGGCGACCGTGCGGATGACATCATGATTGAGGTTCTCCGCCCTGGCGCAGTTCTCGCCCATCGACTTGCCGTTCACGGTCACGGCGTCCGGGTGCGGCAAAAGATTCGCCTTCATCAATTCGGCGACCACCGCCGGCACGCCGCCGGCATGGTGGTAGTCCTCGCCGAGATATTCGCCGGCGGGCTGCAAATTGACCAGCAGCGGGATCTTGTGGCCGACCTTCTGCCAGTCGTCATTGTCGAGCGCCACGCCGAGATGGCGGGCGACGGCGTTGAGATGGATCGGCGCGTTGGTCGAGCCGCCGATGGCGGAGTTGATGACGATGGCGTTCTCGAACGCCTCGCGGGTCATGATGTCGGAGGGCTTCAGGTCCTCGTGCACCATCTCGACGATGCGCTTGCCGGTCTCGTAGGAGACCTGGCCGCGCTCGCGGTAGGGCGCGGGGATGGCCGCCGAGCCCGGAAGCTGCATGCCGAGCGCCTCGGCCAGCGAATTCATCGTGGTCGCCGTGCCCATCGTGTTGCAGTAGCCGGTCGAGGGCGCCGACGAGGCGACGA
>CAZBBT010000296.1:0-2758 GCA_964490065.1 uncultured Mesorhizobium sp.
GCTCCGGCACGACCTTCAACTTCACCTACTATCTGGGAGAGACGAGCCCCGCCTGGAAGGACGAGGTGGGAGTCGAGAAGGCCGTCGAATGGCCGGTCGGCATCGGCGCCAAGGGCAACGAGGGCGTCGCCAACAACGTCGCGCAGACCGGCGGCTCCATCGGCTATGTCGAATATGCCTACGCCAAGCAGAACGACCTGACCCATGCCGACATGATCAACAAGGACGGCAAGACCGTCGAGCCGACCGCCGCGTCCTTCTCGGCCGCCGCCGCCCATGCCGACTGGTCTTCGCAGCCCGGCTACGGCGTCATCCTCGCCAACCAGCCCGGCGCGGAATCCTGGCCGATGACAGCCGCCACCTGGATCCTGGTCTACAAGAACCCGCAAGACCAGGCGGCCACCGCCGAGGCGCTGAAGTTCTTCTCCTGGTCCTACGGCAAGGGCGACGAGATGGCCGGCGAACTCGACTACGTGCCGATGCCCGACAACGTGGTCGAGAGCATCGAAGAGATGTGGGGCAAGGACATCGTCGGCTCCGACGGCAAGCCGCTCTTCTCGGCCATGTAAGACACGCTGCGGGAGGGCGCAGCCACTGCGCCCTCCTGCCTTTGCGCCCTGACGCGAGGATCCATGACCGTCCTATCCGAAGCCATGCCAGGAGCAGTCGCCGCCCGGCGCGCAGCCGTGGTCCGGCGCTTTGCGCTGACCGACACCGTTTTCCATGCACTGACCCGCGCCAGCGCCTTGCTGGTGCTGGTGATCCTCGGCGGCGTCGGCGTTTCTCTGTTCGTCGGCGCCTGGCCGGCGCTGTCGACCTTCGGCTTCTCGTTCCTGTCCACGCAATCGTGGAACCCGGTGACCGAGAAATTCGGCGCGCTGGCGCCGATCTACGGCACCGTGATCACCTCGGCCATCGCCATCCTGATCGCCGTGCCGATCGGCATCGGCATCGCCGTCTTCCTCACCGAACTCTGCCCGCGGCCGCTGCGAAAGCCGATCGGCATCGCCGTCGAGCTTCTCGCCGGCATCCCTTCCATCATCTACGGCATCTGGGGCCTGTTCGTCTTCGCGCCCTTCCTTCAGGTTTATCTGCAACCCTTCGTCATCGACCTGTTCAAGGGCGTTCCGCTGCTCGACGACCTCTTCGCCGGGCCGCCCTACGGCATCGGCGTGCTCACCTCGGCGCTGATCCTGGCGATCATGGTGCTGCCCTTCGTCACCTCGATCACCAAGGACGTGTTCGAGACGGTGCCGGCCGTGCTGAAGGAATCGGCCTACGGCATCGGCTGCACCACCTGGGAGGTGACGCGCCGCGTGGTCATACCCTACACGCGCATCGGCATCATGGGCGGCGTCATGCTGGGGCTGGGCCGTGCGCTGGGCGAGACGATGGCCGTCACCTTCGTCATTGGCAACGCGCACCGCATCTCGGCCTCGCTGTTCGCCCCGGGCACGACGATCTCGGCCACCATCGCCAACGAATTCACCGAGGCCGACGGCGAACTCTATACCGCTTCGCTGGTGGCGCTGGGCCTCATCCTGTTCGTTCTCACCTTCCTGATCCTCGCCGCCGCGCGCTACATGCTCATGCGCATCGAGCGGCGCGCCGGAGGCTGACCTATGTCCGCCGCCTCGCTCCACGCCCGCCGCAAGCTGAAGAACACCGTCATGATGATGCTCAGCATGGTGGCGGCCGGCATCGGCCTTGCCTGGCTGGCGCTGATCCTCGGCGCGCTGCTCTGGAAGGGGCTCGCCGGACTGAACCTGGCCGTCTTCACCGAGATGACGCCGCCGCCGGGCGACGCCGGCGGCCTCGCCAACGCCATCGCCGGTTCGATCGCCATGACGATCATCGCCGTCGCCGTCGGCACGCCGATCGGCATCCTGGCCGGCACCTACATGGCCGAGTACGGGCGCTTCTCGAAACTGACCGCCGTGGTGCGCTTCATCAACGACATCCTCCTGTCCGCGCCTTCCATCGTCGTCGGCCTGTTCGTCTACGAGTTGATGGTGCGGCCGATGGGCCATTTCTCGGCGCTCGCGGGTGCCGTGGCGCTGGCCATCCTGGTCGTTCCGGTGGTGGTGCGCACCACCGAGGACATGCTGAACCTCGTGCCCAACGCACTGCGCGAGGCGGGCACGGCCATCGGCGCGCCGCGCTGGATCGTCATCCGCTCGGTCGCCTATCGGGCGGCGCTTTCGGGCATCGTCACCGGCATCCTTCTCGCCATTGCCCGCATCTCGGGCGAGACGGCGCCGCTGCTCTTCACCGCGCTCAACAACCAGTTCTGGTCGAGCAATCTCAACGCGCCGATGGCCAGCCTGCCGGTGACCATCTTCCAGTTCGCGCTCAGCCCCTACGAGGAGTGGCAGCAGCTCGCCTGGACGGGGGCGCTCATCATCACGCTGACGGTGCTGGCCTTGTCGATCTTCGCCCGCAGCCTCACGGCAAGCAGAGAGGACAGATGAAACCGATGTTGTCCACCGAACTCACCGCAGCCGAGCCGGTCGCGGAAAAGGTCAAGATCGAGGTCAGGAACCTCAACTTCCACTACGGCCAGTCCAGGGCGTTGAAGGACATCACGCTGTCGCTTCCCGAGCGCAGCGTCACCGCCTTCATCGGTCCCTCCGGGTGCGGCAAGACCACGGTGCTGCGGTGCTTCAACCGCATGAACGACCTCATCGACTCGGCCCGGGTCGGCGGCCACGTCCTGTACCAGGGGGTCGACCTCTACGACCGCGAGGTCAACCCCGTC
>CAZBBT010000297.1:0-2749 GCA_964490065.1 uncultured Mesorhizobium sp.
CTGGTCATGAAGCCGGTCTTCTCGGCAGCGAAGACGGCGAGCCTGAAACGCGTCATCTATGCCGACGGCGAGGACGAGCGCGTGCTGCGCGCCGCCCAGGTGGTCCTGGAGGAAGGCATCGCCGAGCCGATCCTGATCGGCCGCCCGCATGTCATCGAGGTGCGGCTCAAGCGCTACGGCCTCAAGATCAGGCACGGCAAGGATTTCGACCTCATCAACCCCGAGGACGACCCGCGCTACCGGCACTATGTCGACCTCCTGCTGGAACTCGGCGGCCGACGCGGCGTCACGCCGGAAGCCGCGCGCACCATGGTGCGCACCGACAACACGGTGATCGCGGCACTCGCGATGAAGCGGGGCGAGGCCGACGCCATGATCTGCGGCCTGGAAGGCCGCTTCGCCCGGCATCTGCGCAACGTCAACCTCATCATCGGCTCGCGCCCCGGTATCGCGGACAAGGACCTTTCCGCGCTCTCCATGCTGATCTCGCAGCGCGGCGTGCTGTTTCTCACCGACACCTATGTGACGATCGACCCGACCGCCGAGGAGATCGCCGAGATGACGGTGCTGGCTGCGGAGGAAATCCGCCGATTTGGCATCGAGCCGAAGGCGGCGTTGCTGTCGCTCTCGGACTTCGGCTCGCGCGATTGCCCGAGCGCGCAGAAGATGCGCAAGGCGGTGGAAATCCTGCATCGCATCGCGCCCGACCTCGAATGCGACGGCGAAATGCACGCCGATTCGGCGCTGTCGGCGCATCTGCGCCAGCGCGTCTATCCGCACTCGCGGCTCAAGGACGAGGCGAACCTCTTGGTCTTCCCGAGCCTCGATGCCGCCAATATCACGCTGACGGCGCTGCGCACCATGCTGGATGCCCTGCATGTCGGGCCGATCCTGCTCGGCACCGACCGTCCTGCCCACATATTGACGCCCTCCGTCACCTCGCGCGGCGTGGTCAACATGACGGCGCTGGCGGTGGTGGAGGCTTCGCAGAAGGCGCAGGCCGTGGCGAAGCTCGAAACGGCGGCAAGCTAAAGAAAAGGTTAACCGCGCAGGCGCTAGCTTGCTCGTCGAACAGGCCGGCGGGATTTCGATGAAGAGCAAGGCATCGAGGCGAATTGCCGCCGTCGCGCTTTTCGGCGCGGCGATGCTGGCGACCGCCCTGCCTGCCGATGCCGCGTCCCGCATCTGCCGCCAGCTTCAGGCCGAGCTCGCCGGCGGTTCGAGCGGCCGCGGGCAACCGCGGCTCGTCGCCAAATACGACGACGCCATCGACAGGCAGCGCCGTGAAATCGAGAAGGCGCGCAGCCAGGCGCGCCGCGCCGGATGCTTCTTCGCAATCTTCGGCAGCGATCGCTCGCAATGCACCATGCTTAACGCGGCCATCGAGCGTATGGGCAACAACCTGGACAAGCTCCAGGCGAAGCGCGCAAGGTTGACGGGCGGCGGATCGGCGCGCAACCGGCAGCGGATCCTGGCCCGGCTCGAAGCCAATGGCTGCAGCGGCAAGCCGGCCGTCAAGGAGCAGGTCGCCCGCAATCCGGTCGGCGACCACGGGTCGGCCGGCATCTTCCGCAAGCTTCTCGATGACGACCAGCCGGAAAAGATGGATGCCGGGGACGAACTCGCGCTAGGAGACAACGACAACTCCGGCCGGGTGAAGCGCGTCCTCAACCAGCAGCCGGGCGTGCCGATCGAGATTCCCATGCCTCCGCAGGGAACCGGCGAATACCGCACCATGTGCGTTCGCACCTGCGACGGCTACTTCTTTCCCATGTCCAACGCCGCGACACTCGGTGATTTCGAGCGCGACCAGAAGAACTGCGAATCGAGCTGCCCCGGAACCGAGATGCAGGTGTTCTACACACGCGGGCTGGACGAGGACACCGCCAGCATGACCTCGGCCAGGACCGGACATCCCTACAGCGAACTGCCGACGGCCTATCTCTACAAGCGCACCGACATTTCGGTGCCGCAGTGCGGCTGCCGTGCCGCGGGAGATTTTTCCATCGTCGGCGGCTCGACTTCAGGGCAGCCGCAGGACAATGCGACCGCGGTTTCCTCCTCGATCGTATCGTTCCCGGCGCCGGAAGCGCCGAAACCGCAGCCTGATCGAGACGAGGCCACACCCGCGCCGGAAGCCACTGAAGCGCCGCTGAGCGACGAACAGCGCAATGTCAGGGTCGTCGGGCCAAAGTTCCTTCCCGACCCAGCAGGGGCAATAGATCTGCGAGCTCCGGCCCGGACGACAACCCCGTAAGCGCCAGCCGTAGCGGCATGAACAAGGCCTTGCCCTTGCGGCCGGCCGCTTCCCTGATCTTGCCGGTCCAGGTGCGCCAGACCGATGAATCCCACGGCTCGTCCGGCACCAGATCGAAGGCCTGATCGAGGAATTCGCGGTCCTCGGCGGAAAACTCAGGCTTTTCCTGGGGGCCTTCGTTGACGATCTTCCACCACGGAACGGCGTCCGACAGCTTTTCGAGATTACCGCGCACGGCGTTCCAGAACGGCTCGGCCCGGTCGTCGGAGATGCCGAGCGCCGTCAGCCGGCCGCGCGCCTGCGAAAACGGCATGTGGTGAAGCAGCGTCCGGTTGAGGACCAGAAGCTCGTCGGGATCGAACTTCGCCGCCGACTTGGAGGTCGCCGCGGGGTCGAAATGCTCGGCGAGTTCAGCCATGGTGGGCATCGCCTGCACATTTTCCGACGTGCCGATCAGCACCGCGAGCGATGCCACCGCCATCGGCTCGATGC
>CAZBBT010000298.1:0-2701 GCA_964490065.1 uncultured Mesorhizobium sp.
ATGAACGAGATGTCGCCATTGAGTGTATCGGTGAACGGCCGTTCGTATGGGTGGCCTGTTGTACCGGCGATAGCGATCTGCCTTGACGGCTGCGAGCCGGCGTATCTGGACGAGGCTATTCGTGCGGGTCTGATGCCGGCTCTGGTGCGGATCAAGGAGAAGGGCACGGTTCGGTTTGCCCATTCGGTGATCCCGTCCTTCACCAACCCGAACAATCTGTCGATCGCGACTGGTCGGCCGCCGGCGGTGCACGGCATCTGCGGCAACTACCTCTACGACCCGGCGACGGGCGAGGAGGTGATGATGAACGACCCGAAGTTCTTGCGGGCGCCGACGGTGTTCCAGGGGTTTTACGACGCCGGGGCCAAGGTGGCGGTGGTGACGGCCAAGGACAAGCTGCGCGCGCTGCTCGGCAAGGGTCTGAAGTTCGACGACGGCAGGGCGGTCTGCTTCTCGGCGGAGAAGTCGGATACGACGACCTTGGCCGAGCACGGCATCGACAACGCCTCGAGGCATTTTGGGCTGGCGGTGCCGGAGGTCTACTCGGCGGAGCTTTCGGAGTTCGTCTTCGCCGCGGGCGTGCGGTTGCTGAAAGAGTTCCGGCCGGACGTGATGTACCTCACCACGACGGATTACGTGCAGCACAAATACGCGCCGGGCGTTCGCCAAGCGAACGCTTTCTACGCCATGTTCGACAAGTACCTCGCGCAACTGGATGAACTGGGTGCTGCGATCGTAGTCACCGCCGACCACGGCATGAAGCCGAAGCACCATGCCGACGGCTCGCCCAACGTCGTCTACGTGCAGGACCTGCTCGACGAGTGGCTGGGCAAGGATGCGGCGCGCGTCATCCTGCCGATCACCGATCCCTATGTCGTCCACCACGGCGCGCTGGGCTCGTTCGCCACCGCCTATCTGCCGAAAGGCGCCGACCGCGAGGCGGTGATGGAGAGATTGCGTAAGGTCGAAGGCATCACGCTGGTGCTCGGCCGCGAGGAGGGCTGCACCCGCTTCGAACTGCCTCAGGACCGCATCGGCGACATCGTCATGATCTCGGGCGAGAACAAGACGATCGGCACCTCCGAGCACCGGCACGATCTGGCCGCGCTCGACGAGCCGCTGCGCTCGCATGGCGGGCTGAGCGAGCAGGAAGTGCCGTTCATCGTCAACCGGGTGCTGAAGGACCTGCCGGACGCGCCGACCTTGAGGAACTTCGACGCGTTCCATTACGCGGTGATGGCCGCCGCGCAGGTGGGTTGAGGACCGGTGTCATGACCAAACCCGAAACCTCCATCAAGGTTCGCCACGAGCCGATGCGCGTCGCCGGCAAACAAGTGGACGCCGAGACGGTGCTGGAAGTGCGCTATCCGTGGAACGACACGGTGATCGGCACGGTGCCGGCGGGCCATGCCGGGCATGCGAAAAAGGCCTTCGAGATCGCGGCGAACTACCAGCCGAAGCTGACCCGCTACGAGCGCCAGCGCATTCTCTTGAAGACCGCCGAACTGCTCGATGGCCGAAGGGAAGAACTGTCGGACCTGATTACGCTGGAACTCGGCATCTCCAAGCAGGATTCGCTCTACGAGGTGGGACGGGCCTTCGACGTTTTTACCCTCGCCGGCCAGATGGTCATCCATGACGACGGCGAGATCTTCTCCTGCGATCTCACCCCGCACGGCAAGCAGCGCAAGATCTTCACCATCCGCGAGCCGTTGAAGGCGATCTCGGCGATCACGCCGTTCAACCATCCGCTCAACATGGTCTCGCACAAGGTGGCGCCGGCGATCGCCACCAACAACTGCGTGGTGGTGAAACCCACCGAACTGACGCCGATGACGGCGCTGATGCTGGCCGACGTGCTCTACGAGGCCGGCCTGCCGCCGCAAATGCTCTCCGTCGTCACCGGTTGGCCTGCCGACATCGGCGACGAGATGATCACCAACGAAAACATCGACCTGATCACCTTCACCGGCGGCGTGCCGGTGGGCAAGATGATCGCGCAGAAGGCCGGCTACAGGCGGCAGGTGCTGGAACTCGGCGGCAACGACCCGCTGATTATCCTGAACGACCTGTCCGACGACGATCTGGCAAAAGCGGCCGACCTCGCGGTGGCAGGCGCCACGAAAAACTCCGGCCAGCGCTGCACGGCGGTCAAGCGCATCCTGGTCCAGGAGAAGGTCGCCGACCGGTTCGTCCCGATGGTGCTGGAACGGGCGAAGGCGATCAGGTTCGGCGATCCGCGCGATCCCGCTACCCAACTCGGCACCGTCGTCACCGAGAAGGCGGCGGCTCTGTTCGAGAAACGCGTCTTGATGGCCGCCGAAGCCGGCGCCGACATCCTCTACAATCCCGGCCGCAACGGCGCGCTGCTTCCCCCCATCGTCGTCGACCGCGTGCCGCACCAGTCCGAACTCGTCATGGAGGAAACCTTCGGCCCGATCGTGCCGATCGTGCGCGCGCCCGACGACGACGACCAACTCATCGCGCTCTCCAACTCCACCGCCTTCGGCCTGTCGTCCGGTGTCTGCACCAACGACTTCCGCCGCATGCAGAAATACATCGCAGGCCTGAAGGTCGGCACCGTCAACATCTGGGAAGTCCCCGGATACCGCATCGAAATGTCCCCCTTCGGCGGTATCAAGGACTCCGGTAACGGATACAAGGAAGGCGTCATCGAAGCCATGAAGTCCTACACAAACAT
>CAZBBT010000299.1:0-2694 GCA_964490065.1 uncultured Mesorhizobium sp.
GCTCATTCCTTCACCCCAAAAACGCCAAACACGCAAATTGTGCAACAGGCCCTTGTGGGGAGGGGACAGGGGTGGGGGTGCGCCGCCCTTATGCGATTGCCCTCCCGTTCACGGTAAGAGGAGAACATCGGCCGCGCAGCGCTCCTCCGGCCTGCCCGCGAGAACACGCGATTGCGATGTCGCAAGGAGGGAGCAAGCGCACGGCATTTTGCCTCTTTACATGCTCCACTGGCCGGGGATTTATCCTTCTCTTTGTGCGAGGAGAAAACGATGCCCTTCGAGAACTGGGCGGCCTTCACCGCCGCTTCCGCCGTGCTGTTGATGATTCCCGGCCCGACCGTGCTGCTGGTCGTGTCCTATGCGCTCGGCCAGGGCTGGCGCACGGCGCTGCCGATGGCCGTGGGCGTGGCGCTCGGCGACTTCACCGCCATGACGCTCTCCATGTTGGGCATCGGCGCGCTGCTTGCCGCTTCGGCGTCGGTGTTCACCATCCTCAAGGTGATCGGCGCCGGCTACCTGATCTATCTCGGCATAAAGCTGTTCCGCGCCGGCGGCGCGCTCCGCGCCGAACCCCGCACGGATGCCTCGTCGGCGATCAGGATGATGGCCCATGCCTGGCTGGTGACGGCCCTGAACCCGAAGAGCATCACCTTTTTCGTCGCCTTCCTGCCCCAGTTCCTCGACCGCAATGGCGATTTTCTCACCCAGATGCTCGTCTTCGAAAGCACCTTTCTGGTGCTCGCCTTCGCCAATGCGCTGGGCTATGCGGCCGTGGCTTCGCGCGCCCGTGCCGTCGTGCGCAACGAACGCGCCATCCGCATCTTCAACCGCACCGGCGGCACGCTGCTGGTCGGCGCCGGCATCGCCACCGTCGCCATGCGTGCGAACGGCTGAGCGGCGCCGGCGGCGATGAAGGACGCACTCGGCCTGTCCGTCTCGGGTGCCGGCGACGCCGCGCTCGGCCATTATCAGCGGGCGCTTTCGCAATTGCAGCGTTTTCGTCGGCAGCCACGCCCAGCGCGACGCGATCGACCTGACGCCGATCGATTCCGCGGCCGCAATCGTCGGACAATTGACGGCAGGGCGTTCTTGCCCTAGGAGAGGTCGATCGTAATTTTTGCGAGCCTCGAAAAATATGAGGTGGCGGAAAATGCGGCGGGCTTGAGGAGGAGGCCAACGCATGTATCTCGGGCTCGATCTCGGCACATCGGGCGTCAAGGCGCTGCTCATCGGCGACGACCAGGAGATCGTCGGGGCAGGGCAAGGCTCGCTGGATGTCTCGCGGCCGCATCACGGCTGGTCGGAGCAGGAGCCCGCCGACTGGATCAGGGCTTGCGAGGAGGCGCTGGCCGAACTCAGGACCGCGCACCCTCGGGAATTCGCCGCGGCGAAGGGCATCGGCCTGTCCGGCCAGATGCACGGCGCGACGCTGCTGGACGCCGGCGACCGGGTGCTGCGCCCCTGCATCCTGTGGAACGACACGCGCAGCCACGCCGAGGCGGCCGCGCTGGACGCCGATCCGCGCTTCAGGAAGATCACCGGCAACATCGTCTTCCCCGGCTTCACCGCGCCCAAGCTGGTGTGGGTGAGGAACAACGAGCCCGCCATATTCGCCAGGGTGAAGAAGGTCCTGCTGCCGAAGGACTTCCTGCGGCTCTGGCTGACCGGCGAGCACATTTCGGAAATGTCGGATTCGGCAGGCACCGCCTGGCTCGATGTCGGAAACCGGCGCTGGTCGCCCGAACTGCTGGCCGCGACCGATCTCGGGGAAGAAGCGATGCCGTCGCTGGTGGAAGGCACCGGGAAGGCCGGCGGCCTGCGCGCCGAGCTTGCCTCGCAATGGGGCATGGCGGCCGGCATTCCGGTCGCCGGCGGCGCGGGCGACAATGCGGCGTCGGCCTGCGGCATGGGTACGGTGCGCGAGGGCCACGCCTTCGTCTCGCTCGGCACGTCGGGCGTGCTGTTCGCGGCCAACGCCGCCTATCTGCCCAATCCGACAAGCGCCGTGCACACTTTTTGTCACGCCCTGCCGGACACCTGGCACCAGATGGGCGTGATCCTGTCGGCGACCGATTCGCTGAATTGGCTGAGCGACATCACCGGCAAGGATGCCGCTGGACTGACGGGCGAGTTGGGTGAGGACCTGAAGGCGCCGGGCGGCGTCACCTTCCTGCCTTACCTGTCGGGCGAGCGCACGCCCTACAACGATTCCGCCATCCGCGGCGCCTTTGTCGGTCTGGAGCATGAGTCCGGCCGCGCTGCGCTGACCCAGGCGGTGCTGGAAGGCGTCGCCTTCGCCTTCCGCGACAGCCTCGAAGCGCTGAAGACTGCCGGCACCACGCTGGACCGCGTGACGGCGATCGGCGGCGGCTCGCGCTCGCGCTACTGGCTGAAGGCAATCGCCACGGCGCTCGGCATTCCGGTCGATATTCCGGCCGATGGCGATTTCGGCGCCGCCTTCGGCGCCGCACGCCTCGGCCTGATCGCCGCGACCGGAGCCGATCCGCTGGCCGTCTGCACGGCGCCGGAAACGGAAGCGACGGTGGAGCCGGACGCCGGGCTGGGCGCTGCTTTCGCCGAGGCCTATGGCCGTTACAAGGCGCTCTATCCAGCGATCAGGGGGGTGATGTGAGTATGTACCCACCCCCCTCTGGCCTGCCGGCCATCTCCCCCTCAAGGGGGGAGATCAGCCGT
>CAZBBT010000300.1:0-2691 GCA_964490065.1 uncultured Mesorhizobium sp.
CGGTGGCGATCAGCATGGCGACGGTCATGGCGGCGGCGAGCATGAAGATCATCATTGTCTGGTTCTCCTGATCCCAACAACGGCCGAGCCGCGAATTGGTTTCACACCACGCTGTCATCAGTACGTGAGCGAGGTTTAACCGGTCATGACCGGCTCGTTCATCTGTCGTTCATGGTTTCCGAAAGGTTCATGCCCGCGGGCCCGGCGAATTGTGACTTTCCTTTTTTCTCCGGGGCGGTAGTTAATTAGAGATGGCGAAAATTCTCGGGCTTCATCCAACGGCGGTCCTGACGGCGGAAGCGCGCCTCGGAGCGATCGTCGATTCCTCGTTCGACGCTATTGTCGGCAAGGACCTGAACAGCATCATCACGGACTGGAATCCGGCAGCCGAGAAACTGTTCGGCTATACGGCCGACGAGGCCATCGGCCAATCGGTGCTGGTGCTCATTCCGGAGAGCTTGCGCGGCGAAGAGATCGACATCATCGAGCGGGTAAGGCGAGGCGAGCGTGTCGCCAGTTTCGATACCATCCGGCAGAGGAAGGACGGCACCCCTATCCATGTCTCGCTGACGATCTCGCCGATCAAGGACACGGCGGGCAATATCGTGGGAGCTTCGAAGATCGCCCGCGACATCACAGCGACGAAGGAGAGCGAGCGGCGCATCCGCACCTTGCTTCGCGAGGTGAACCACCGGGTAAAGAACCAGTTCGCGGTGATTCTCTCGATCATCCGGGAGACCGCCAACAGGACCAGCGACAAGGATGAATTCATCGAGCATGTGCGCGAGCGAATTACCGGCTTGTCCAGATCGCATGACCTGCTGGTCTCGTCCGACTGGTCTGGCGCCAGCCTGTTCGAACTGGTGCAGGAGCACCTCAAGCCGTTCGGGCATGAAGACCGCATCACCCTTTCAGGGCCCCTGGTGATGCTGGCGCCGAACGCCGTGCAGTATCTCGGCATGGCGATCCACGAACTGGGCACCAACTCGGCCAAATATGGCGCGCTCGCCGGTGCGGTCGGCCGCATATCCGTCACGTGGCAGGTCCTGAGACGGCCCGGGGAAGAGGAAGGGTTTCAACTGGTCTGGGAAGAAACGTCCGTGCCGAAACAGACGAAAGCCGATATGTCGAGGCGCGGCTTCGGAAACGTCGTGCTTCAGCGCATAGCGCCTCAGTCGGTCAGCGGCAGGAGCGCGCTTGCACGCGAGCCCGGCCATGTGCGGTGGGAACTCACGGCACCTGCGGCCAAGGTTCTGGTCCGGCCGACAGCGGCAACAGAAGACGAAGATATTGACGACCTGAAATTGTAGGCCCCTTTTTTGCTCGACCCGTAATCGCGTTTGCCGAATTGCCTTTGCAAGGGCGGCCAGCTAGAAGCCTGCCATGAGCGAACGTACCGCCCTCTATGCCGGCTCCTTCGACCCGCTGACCAACGGGCATCTCGACGTCATCAAGGCCTCGCTCGCCGTCGCCGATACAATCTATGCCGCCATCGGCATACACCCGGGCAAGAAGCCCCTGTTTTCCTTCGAGGAACGTCTGGCGCTGATCGAAGCAGCGGCACGGCAGGAACTCGGCCATGACAAGGATCGCATCAAGGTCGTGGCCTTCGACGGGCTGGTGGTGGACGCTGCCCGCAAGCACGGCTGCTCCATCATGATCCGCGGTTTGCGCGACGGCACCGATCTCGACTACGAGATGCAGATGGCCGGCATGAACGAGACCATGGCGCCCGAACTGCAGACCGTGTTTCTGCCGGCCAGCCCTTCGGTGCGCACGATTACCGCCACACTCGTGCGCCAGATTGCCTCGATGGGCGGCGACATCCGCCCCTTCGTGCCGGCGGCCGTGGCCCCGGCGCTCACCGCCAAATTCGCGAAATAAGGTTCTCTCGGAGACGCTTCATGAAGTTCAAGGGCTTTGCTGCCTCGCTCGTCGTTTTTGCCGGCCTTGCGACCGGGTCCGTTTCGGCGTTTGCCGCCGATCCGGAAAACACCATGATCATCACGCTGAAGGACGGCGACGTGACCATCGCGCTGAGGCCCGACCTTGCGCCCAAGCACGTCGCGCAGATCAAGAAGCTGGTGCGCGAGCACGCCTATGACAACGTCGCCTTCCACCGCGTGATCGACGGTTTCATGGCTCAGACCGGCGACGTGCAGTATGGCGACATGAAGGACGGCTACGATCCGAACCTGGCCGGCACCGGCGGCTCGGAGCTTCCCGACCTGCCGGCCGAGTTCACCACGAAGGAACATTATGTGCGCGGCGTGGTCGGCATGGCGCGCGCGCAGGATCCGAACTCGGCGAACTCGCAGTTCTTCATCATGTTCGCGCCGGCGCCGCCGCTCGACGGCCAGTACACCATTGTCGGCGATGTCGAGAAGGGCATGGACCTGGTCGACAAGATCAAGAAGGGCGACGATGCGCAGAACGGCGCGGTGAGCGACCCCGACCGCATGGTCAAGGTTCGCATCGCGGCGGACAAGTAATTCCAGCAGTCGTAATTCTGGCAATCACGAAGGGATTTTCATATGGCCGAAATCAAGGACCGCGAGAACGCGCTCATCATGGAAACGACCAAGGGCAAGGTCGTCATCGAAATGCTGCCGGACCTCGCGCCCGGCCATGTCAAACGCATCAAGGAACTGGCGCGCGAGGGCGCCTATGACGGCGTCGTGTTCCACCGCG
>CAZBBT010000301.1:0-2663 GCA_964490065.1 uncultured Mesorhizobium sp.
AAGGCGGCCTCGACAAGCTGAAGGGCAAGAAGATCGGCTACATCTATCTCGACGCCGGCTACGGCAAGGAGCCGATTCCGCTGCTCGAGGACTTCGCCAAGAAGTACGGCTTCGAACTGACCAAGTATCCGGTCCCCGGCAAGGAAATGCAGAACCAGTCGTCACAATGGCTCAATGTGCGCCGCGACAGGCCGGACTACATGATCATGTGGGGTTGGGGCGCGATGAACCCCACGGCGGTCAAGGAGGCGGTCAAGATCCGCTACCCGATGGATCATTTCTACGGCATTTGGTGGTCGGGTGGAAATGCCGACGCGGCTGCCGGCGGCGCGGAAGCCAAGGGCTACCGGACCGTCAACTTCCACGGTGTCGGAAAGGACTATCCCCTCATCCAGGACATCAAGAAATATGTCGTCGACGCAGGCAAGAGCCAGGTCGAGGCTGCTGATTTCGCCGACAACCTCTACAACCGCGGCGTCTACAATTCGATGCTGATCGGCGAGGCCATTCGCACCGCCCAGGAACTCAGCGGCAAGAAGGTCATCGACGCAGCCGACATGCGCGCGGGCCTGGAAAACCTCGATATCGACGAGGCACGCATCAAGGAAGCTGGCATGGAGGGCTTCGTGCGGCCGGTGAAATTGTCCTGCTCGGACCATTCGGGCCACCACCAGGTTTATGTCGTCGAGTGGGACGGCAAGGACTGGCAGAAATCCGGCGACTGGTACGCGCCGATGACCGACGTGGTCAGGCCGCTGCTCGATCAGGCGGCTAAAGAATATGTCGAGGCCAACGCTCCGTGGCCGAAGCGCGAGGAGGCTTGTCTGGCCAAGTGACCCGAGCAGCCGGTCGGTCCGCGTCTGCGGACCGACGTCGCTCGATCCAGTTGCGAGGACGTCATGAGTGCTGAGAGCGCTGCCGCAATGGCGACCGATACGATCCTTTCGGTCAATAATGTCGAGGTCATCTACGACCACGTGATCCTGGTGTTGAAAGGGGTCTCGTTCGCGGTCGCGCGCGGTGGCATAACCGCGCTGCTGGGCGCAAACGGGGCGGGCAAGACGACAACGCTGAAGGCAATCTCGAACCTGCTTCGCGCTGAGCGCGGCGAGGTGACAAAGGGCAATATCGTCTTCGACGGCGAGGAGGTGCAGGCGCTTTCGCCCAACCTGCTGGTGCGGCGCGGCTGCATCCAGGTCATGGAAGGGCGGCATTGTTTCGGTCACCTGACCGTCGAAGAGAACCTGCTCACCGGTGCTTTTACGCGCCGCGATGGCAGCGTGGCGGTGCGCCGCGACCTCGACCTGGTCTACAGCTATTTCCCGCGCCTGAAGATACGCCGATCCAGCCAAGCCGGTTATACCTCCGGCGGCGAACAGCAGATGGTGGCGATCGGGCGGGCCCTGATGAGTCGCCCAAAGATGATCCTGCTCGACGAACCCTCGATGGGGCTGGCACCGCAATTGGTCGAAGAGATCTTCGAGATCGTGCGCAAGCTGAATGAGGAGCAGGGCGTGTCCTTCCTGCTTGCAGAGCAGAACACCAACATTGCGCTGCGTTACGCCAAATATGGCTACATTCTTGAATCGGGGCGCGTTGTGCTCGACGGAGAGGCATCGGCGCTGCGCGAGAACGCCGACGTCAAGGAATTCTACCTCGGCATCGGTGGCGAGGGGCGCAAGTCGTTTCGCGATGTCAAGCACTACAAGCGCCGCAAGCGCTGGCTGGCGTAAGGTCAGTAGCTGCTGACCGGACAAGACCAAAGCACGGCGCGACCGCCTTGGGCTGTTGGCATTTTCCATGAACTCGCATCGATGGAGCAGACGCAGCTCGCGTGACGCGCGCGACCGATCGCGGGTAGATGCGGCTCAGTTCCCCTTGGCACGCCATAACCGAAATGCTTGCCGCGGAGACTCGGGCTGCCCGTCGGACATCAGCCGCCCGATACAGACAGCCCCGCGAGAAGCGGAGCGTAGGCGGTGAGCCTGCGGGATATGAACTCGGTGAAGAGCCGCACGCGCTTCGTCTTGCGTGTTTCCCCCTGCGTGAGAAGCCAGAGCGTTCCAGCCATGGGCAGGTTGGGGCCCGGCACCTTCGCCAGCAGGGGGTCGGTATCACCGACGAAGCACGGCAGTTTCGTCATCCCTATCCCTTGCTGCGCCGCTGCGATCTGCGTCTCGGCGTCCGGGGTCCTGAACGGAACTCCCGTGGTGCGAACCTCTCCCTCGCGCGCCCAGTCCGGAATTCCATGATCGTCTATGACGATCCACCGGATGGGTTCAGGCGCGCCTGCACGCCACGCGGCCAGTCGATCGCGAGACATGTAGACGCCGCTGAATAGCTCCGGTCCCTTCAAGCCGTGAAGATTGAGCGGCAGCGTCTTGCGGTCGGCGACGATGCGGATCGCGATATCGGCCTCCCGGTTGGTCAGATTCGCCACCTCGCCGGACGACGCGATTTCCATCTCGATGTCCGGATGCAGACGCGCGAAGTCGGCGAGATCCGGCATGAGCAGGTGTGTGGCGAGGAACGGCGGAAGCGTCACCCGCAAAAGCCCGCGCGCGCTCTGGTCGCGACCGAAGACGCGCGTCTCCAGCAAATGTGATGACGCTTCCATCTGCTCCGCGAACTCGAGGACCTCCTCGCCCGCAGAAGTCAGGCGG
>CAZBBT010000302.1:0-2662 GCA_964490065.1 uncultured Mesorhizobium sp.
GGATCGAGCGAGGTGAGCATGCCGTTGATGGCGTTCTCGACCAGTGACTTGTCGTCGGGCGGGGTGACGTACTGCGCCCGTACCCGCTCGAAGATGTCGCCGAAGATGGCGAGCTGCTTGTAGGTTTCCGAGCCCGCCGCATTGGCCGTCGAGCCGGGAGCGCCGTAGACCAGGCTCATGGCGGATGCGCCCATCAGCGCACCGGCAAGCAAGAGCGAGAACTTCCGCATCATTCAAGTCCTTCCAGAGAGACGGTCCGCCCACCACGGGGTCGGATCGACGGGTTTTCCATCCTTGCGGAACTCGACATAGAGCTCCGGCGTGGCACTTCCATTCTGCGTGGCTGCGGCGCTTGCGACCCTGGCCTCGCCCATCGCGCCGACCGGCTCGCCCGCGAGCACCGATTGGCCGGACGCGACGCTCAATCTGTCCATCCCCGCCAGCACGACATGATAGCCGTCGCCGGCGTCGAGGATCAAGAGTTGGCCGTAGGAACGAAACGGCCCCGCATACAATACATTCCCATCCGCCGGCGCGGTGACGATCGCGCCCGATTGTGTCGCAAGCATGTCTCCCTGCATCACGCCGCCGTTACCGTCGCTGCCGCCGAACCGCCGCTTGATCTTGCCGGTGACCGGAAGTGCCACCTGGCCCCGCAGGGCCGAGAAAGGCGCCGATTCGGCGAGCCGGTTCGCTTCCGGCACCGGCAGGGCGGCCAGCTCCGCTTCCGCTGCCTTTCGCCGCTCGTCCAGCTTTGCCGTGGCGGCCGCCGCTTCGGCAGCCGCCTTGCGCTCTGCTTCGGCCGCGTTGCGCGCGCGTTCAGCTTCCTTCTCGAGCGAGGCGATGAGGTCCTTCAAGCTGGCGGCGCGCGCGGCGAGATCGGCGGCCTTCCTGCGTTCGTCGACGAGCGCGGTCTCGGTGTCGGCCTGCAGCTTGCGCTTGGCTTCGAGCAGCAGGGTCAGCCGCTGCTTTTCCGCCGCCTGCTCGGTGACGGCGGCGGTCAGCCGGGCGCGCTCCGTCTCGATCGAAGTGGTCACCCGCGTCAGTTCCCTGAGTTCGGCCACCAGCACGTCGGTTTCATGCCGCAGCTCGGGAACGACGGCGCCGAGCAGGATGGCGCTGCGCACCGACGACAGCGCATCCTCTGGCTTGACCAGGATTGCCGGCGCCGGGTTTACGCCCATGCGCTCCAGCGCGCCCAGAACTTCGGCCAGCACGTCGCGCCGGCCGGCGAGCGAAGCGCGGATCGTATTCTCCTGGTCCTTCAGGCCTTCCAGCTTGGCGCCGATGTCCTCGATATCCTGGCCGAGCTTCTGTTCCGTCTTGGCCGACTGGATCAGCGCGGCCGTGATCGAGGCGCGGTCCTTCCTGACAGTGGCGATGCTTGCCGCGAGCTTTGCCAGCCGTTCGGTCGAAAGCGTCACCTCGCCGACGACGCGCTCGTATTCGGCCCGGCTCTTGTCCGGATCGGGCGCGGCCTCGAGCGCGGTTTCAGCCCATACCGAACCAAGCGGGACGAAAAGCAGGGTCATGGCAGCGACGATACCGCCGCGCCTCCCCAGACCTGCCGCTTTGCGCCGTTCTGCCATGCACTCCCGTTCTAGCCGCGGCTTCGTTAACGAACCATCAACCATGTTGGCCGGCTGCGGCCCGTCCCTCCTTCTTTCCCGGTAATGGGGCGAAAATCCGGGCAATCAGCTTCGATGGTAAGGATGGCCCGCGAGGATCGTCGCGGCGCGGTAGAGCTGTTCGCCGAGCATCACCCGCACGAGCTGGTGCGGCCAGGTCATGGCGCCCATGGAAATGACCAGATCCGCCTGGTCGCGGAGCGAGGCGTCGTGACCGTCGGCGCCGCCGATGGCGATCACCAGCGCCTTGCGGCCGCCGTCACGCAGCAGGCCGAGCCGCCCCGCGAATTCCTCCGAGGAAAAGCTGCGGCCGCGCTCGTCGAGCAACAGAAGCGCGGCGCCGGCCTGCAGATGAGCCTGGAGGGCACGGCCCTCCTCGCGGCGGCGCTCGCTTGCCGTCTGCGCCCTGCTCTCCGGCGTCTCGGCGACGCCGGCGAACTCCAGCCCGATGGCCGATCCGGATTTGGCGAATCGGTCGAAATAGCGGGCGGCCAATTCCCTTTCGGGGCCGGTTTTCATGCGGCCCACGGCGTGGACAGAAATCTTCATCCTTGTCTCAGGACTACCTTAGAAAGCCGCGATGCGGCTCAGTGAAGGGTTTCCTCTTCGAGATCGGGCGCCTGCCACATCTTTTCCAGATTGTAGAAGTCGCGGACCTCGGGGCGGAAGACATGGACGATGATGTCGCCGGAATCGATCAGCACCCAGTCGGCGCTGGCCAGGCCCTCGACGCGCGCATTGCCGAGGCCGGCATCCTTGAGCGCCTTGAGGAGATGGTCGGCGACCGCCGAGACATGCCGGTGCGACCGGCCCGAGGCGATGACCATGTGATCGCCGAGGCTCGATTTTCCCTGGATGTCGATGGAGACGATGTTTTCGGCCTTGGAGTCTTCCAGACTGGCAAGGACTGTTTCGAGGGCGCGGGAGGATGCGTCGCTGACGCCTATCCCGGCCGGCGAAGGCACGATGTCGGCCTTCTTCCGAAGTGCTGTTCTCAGTGTTTTTCCTTTCGCAGCAAGAACAACCAAATCACC
>CAZBBT010000303.1:0-2652 GCA_964490065.1 uncultured Mesorhizobium sp.
ATCGTACCATGGTCGACATCAACATCACCGACGGCAAGACGTTGACCATCGTCGGTGGTGGCCACGCCCTCGATGCCAACTACTACGGACGTGTGCTGGAAGTGCGCGCAGGCACCGTGGAAATCTCCAACCTTACCATTCGGGAAGGCTTGGTCAGCGGTAATGGCGGTTCTTACAACGCTTTGAACGGTGGAGATGCACTTGGTGCCGGCATCCGTGTTTCCAGTGGCGAGTTAACCCTCATAGGCGTTGCAATCAGTGGCAACCGGGCAGCAGGCGGCGGCGGAAACGGAGGAGGAGCAGGCTATGGTTACGGTGGCGGCGGTGGCGGTGGCTTCAATGGCATCGGTGGCGGCAATGGTGGCTCATACAACGGATTCAATCCCGGCGAAATCGGAGGAGGTGGGGCAGGTGGCAGAGGCGGTTTCTATTCAACCGATGCCCAAGCAGGCAAGGGAGGCGATGGCATTGGTGGGCAAGGCGGCCTCACAAGTGGTGGCTTTTCGACGGGAGGTGCCGGCGGCACTGCAGGTGGCGGCAGCGTAACGATTGGTGGCGGCGGTGCTGGCGCTGGTGCCAGTGGTGCCCCGGGTGGTGGGCGTGGTGGAAATGCGGTCGCTGCGATGCACATCGCTAGTGGCGCTGTCGTCAATATTGCAAGTTCCACTATAACGGACAACCTGGCGGCAGGTGGCGGAGGCGCCGGTTCGAGCCTCTCCACTAATGCGCAGAATGGTGGATTCGGCGTCGGTGGAATTTACGTTCTTGGGACGCTGAATTACCAGAGTATAACCGTTGATCTGGTCGGTATGGACAACGGAAATTATGGCTCCGGCGGTAATGGCGGCAACAACGAGAATGGCAATTCCGTTGGGAGTGCTGGAGCAGGCGCCAACACCGGCGGAGAAAACGTGCAGGCCGATGGATCTGGTGTCGTCAACAACAGCTACGTAGCCGCCACGAGATTTACCGTAAAGACCGGCAGCAACAACCCGCTGGATAACCTAGGTTTGGCCAATCCAATGGACGGCCCCTATCCGATTGGCGATAATTTTGTCACAGGCGACTTCAATGGCGACGGTTTCACCGACATCGCTATCCGGAATGCCTCCAGCACTGGCGTCGTGATGTGGCGCAACAACGGCGACGGCACCTTCACCGAACAGGCTGGCGCCTCTGGTCCCTTTGCCGCCATTGATGTCGGCGGGAACGGTGGGAACTTCTCTCTGCTCAATATTATGGCTGGTGATTGGGACGGCGACGGCGACATTGACATTTTTAACAAGGCACTAAATCAATTCTATCGCAACGATGGTGCGACCTTTAGCGTTCAAACTGGTAGCAACAATCCACTGAGCGGCTTGGGCTCAGCTTATTCGTCGGTCAACAATTTTGTCACAGGCGACTTCAACGCCGATGGCCTCACCGACGTCGCTGTCCGCAATACCTCCAATACGGGTGTCGTGATGTGGCGCAACAACGGCGACGGCACCTTCACCGAGATGAGCGGCGCCTCCAATCCTTTTGCTGACGTTGACACGAGTGACGAGTTGGGGTTGGGCTTCATTAGCCAGAACGTTACGGCCGGTGATTGGGATAGCGACGGTGACGATGACATATACAACAAGCAACTGAACCAGTTCTATCGTAACGATGGGACTGTGTTCAGTGTGCAGACGGGCGCCAACAATCCGTTAAGCGGTCTGGGTTCAGGCTATCTCCTAAATAATGATTTTGTCACGGGCGACTTCAACGCCGATGGTTTCACCGACATCGCTGTCCGCAATACGTCCAACACTGGCGTCGTTATGTGGCGCAACAACGGCGACGGCACATTCACCGAACAGGCTGGCGCCTCTGGTCCATTTGCCGCCATTAGTTTGAATGGTACCGGTAGGAATTTCACTCGGTCAAATACCTTGGTCGGCGATTGGGACGGCGATGGTGACGACGACATCTACAATAAGGAAACAAACGAATTCTACAAACAATCGGATTCTCCTCCTGTTATCGTTTCGTCACCTGCCGGTTCCATCTCCTTTCCAATCGACGGCAATATCGAGATCACCTTTGACGAAGCCATCGCCTCCGGCGGAGAGGGCGCGATCAAGATCTATCGGGCATCCGACGATGCCCTGATCGAGACGATCGCAGGCAATTCGGGTCAGGTGACGGGCTTCGGCACCGACACCATCACCATCGATCCAACGACTGTGCTGACGGGGAACACCGGCTATTATGTCCTTATCGGCAAGCGGGCCTTCTTCGGTTCGCTTGGCCAGACGTTCATGGGCGTCGCGGACAAGACGGAGCTGAGTTTTACGGCCGCTAACGACGCGCCTGAGGTGACCACGAGCGGCGGCTCTGCCAGCTACATGGAGAACGATCCTGCCGTCGCGGTCGATCCCGGCCTGGTGCTGGCCGATGTCGACAGTGCCGGCCTGGCCTCGGCGACGGTGTCGATCACCGGCGGCTTCGTGACGGGCGAGGATGTGCTGGGCTTCGTCAATGACGGCGCCACCATGGGCAACATCGCCGCCAGCTATGATGACGCCACCGGCGTGCTGACGCTGACCTCTTCGGGGGCGACGGCAACACCTGGCCAGTGGCAGGCGGCGCTGCGGGCGGTGAGCTATCTCAACAGCTCCAACG
>CAZBBT010000304.1:0-2643 GCA_964490065.1 uncultured Mesorhizobium sp.
TCAGCTTCTCGTCTTCCAGCCCCTCGATCACCTCGGTGACGAAGGCCTTGACCAGAAGGCCGCGCGCCGTCTTCTCGTCCACGCCGCGCGCCATGAGGTAGAACAGATGATCGCGATCGATCTCGGTGACGGTGGCGCCGTGGCCGCAGACCACGTCGTCGGCGAAGATCTCCAGTTCCGGCTTGGTCGAGAACTCGCCGTCGTCCGAAAGCAGCAGCGTGTTGCAGGCCATCTTGGCGTCGGTCTTCTGCGCCGGCTGGTGCACGTTGATGCGGCCCTGGAACACGCCGCGCGCCTTGCCGGTGACCACGTTGCGGACCAGTTCGCGCGAGCCGGTGTGCGGCACGGCGTGGTCCAGAACCATGGTCACGTCGGTGTGCGTGTCGCCGGCCAGAAGGTTGACGCCGCGCAACTGGAAGTCCGAACCCTCGCCCTTCGCGGTCACCCGGATCTCCTGGCGCACCAGCTTGCCGCCGGCATTCATGACGAACAGGCTGAGCTTCGCATCCTTGCCGATCCAGGCGTTGAACTGGCCGAGCTGGGTCACCGTCTCCGGCTGCTCCTGGACGATCAGCCAGGCGACGTCGGCGCCGTCGCCGACCACGACATTGTCGACCGACGAGACCAGCGCCTCGCCCGTGCCGGCCTGCCGCTCGACGATGGTGGCGGTGACGCCGGCGCCGACCCTGACGGCGAAGCGCGTGTGGACCTGGCCGCCAGCCTGCAGGTTCTGCAACTCGACCGGCTTGTCCAGCACCGTGCCGTCGGGGACATCAAGGAACCAGCCGTCGCCGACCAGTGCGGCGTTCAGCGCGCCGATGGCGTCGTCATTGCCCTGCTGGGCAAGGGCTGGCGCATAGGTGCCGTCACGCAGTTTCTCCGAGACCGGCTGGACGGTAACGCCCTCGATCGCCGGCGCCTTGCCGGAGACACCGTTGAGCACCGGCAGCACGGCGGAGCCTTCGAGCAACGGCTGCACGGCCTCGGCCCTGGCACTGTCGTCATAGGCCGGCACCTTGGCCAGCAGGCGGCGCAGGTCGGTATAATGCCAGGCCTCGACGCGCCGCGTCGGCAGGCCGGCCTTGACCGCCTCGATCGCCGCGTCGCGCTTCAGCATCACCTCGCCGTCGCCGGGCAGCAGCGACAAGCGCTCGGAAAAAGCGTCGAGCAATGCCGCCTCGGCCGGCGTGTTCTGGATTGGCGTATGAATGTTCATAGCGTCATACCACCCCTCAGGCCGCCTCGCCGATCACGCCGGCATAGCCGTTGGCCTCGAGATCGAGGGCAAGCGACTTGTCGCCGGACTTGATGATCTGGCCCTTGTAGAGCACGTGCACGGTGTCCGGCACGATATGCTCCAGCAGCCGCTGGTAGTGGGTGATGACGACGATCGCGCGGTCCGGCGAACGCAGCGCGTTGACGCCGTCCGAGACGATCTTGAGCGCATCGATGTCGAGGCCGGAATCCGTCTCGTCCATGACGCACAGCTTCGGCTCCAGCAGCTTCATCTGCAGGATCTCGGCGCGCTTCTTCTCGCCGCCGGAGAAGCCGACATTGAGCGGACGCTTCAGCATGCCCATGTCCATCTGCAGCGTGCCGGCGGCGTCCTTCACCTTCTTCAGCAGTTCCGGAACCTTCAGCGGCTCCTCGCCGCGCGCCTTGCGCTGGGCGTTCATCGCCACCTTGAGGAATTCCATCGTCGCAACGCCCGGTATCTCCATCGGATACTGGAAGGCGAGGAAGATGCCGCTCGCCGCGCGCTCGGCCGGATCCATCTCCAAGACGGATTCGCCGTTGTAGAGGATGTCGCCCTCGGTCACCTCGTAGTCCTCGCGGCCGGCGAGGATATAGGACAGCGTCGACTTGCCCGAACCGTTCGGGCCCATGATGGCGGCGACCTCGCCCTTGTTCACGGTCAGGTTCAGGCCGCGGATGATCTCGGTGCCCTCGTCTGCGATGCGGGCGTGCAGGTTTCTGATTTCAAGCATTTTTCGTTTCCGCTCTATTGTCTTTCCACGGCCACTTCGAAGCGCTGCGTCACTTCGATCCGACCCACGATGTGCCGGTTGAACTCCTCGAGTTCCTCCGCCGGCACCCACAACTCCTCGTGCTCACGTCCACCGACAATCTTGCAGTCGAACTTGCCCGCATAATCGCTGTCGACGTCGAAGCGTGTTACAAAACCCTTCTTCGAGCCATGACGCGTATTCCAATCCCGCGCGATTTGCGCCGCATAGCCTTCATTGGTCACCGGATAGAAGATCGGCTGTTCCGGCAGCCGCGGGGGAAACGCTTTCCAACCACTAGCTTCGATCAGCGCTAACTCCTCTGGCCCGACGGGTCGGTAAAGGGTGATGATGCTGCTCACCCCACGCTTCCTTCCAAGCTGATCCCGATCAGCTTCTGCGCCTCGACGGCGAACTCCATCGGCAGTTCCTGGATGACGTCCTTGACGAAGCCGTTGACGATGAGCGCGATGGCTTCCTCTTCCGGAATGCCGCGCTGCATGACGTAGAACTTCTGGTCCTCGGAGATCTTCGAGGTCGTCGCCTCGTGCTCGAACTGCGCGGTCGAGTTCTTGGCTTCCATGTAGGGCACGGTGTGCGCGCCGCACTGGTCGCCGATCAGCAGCGAGTCGCAGTT
>CAZBBT010000305.1:0-2622 GCA_964490065.1 uncultured Mesorhizobium sp.
CAGCGAGGTGCGCAGCGCCAGCGAATTGATGACGGTGGCGAGCATGCCCATATGGTCGCCGGTCACCCGGTCGCCGCCCTTCGAAGCGACGGCGACACCGCGGAAGATGTTGCCGCCGCCGATGACGACGCCGACCTCGACGCCAAGTGCTCTCGCCTCGGCAATGTCGGCCGCGATACGGTCGACCACGGAGACGTCGATGCCGAAATGCTGTTCCCCCATCAGGGCTTCGCCCGACGCTTTCAACAGGACACGTCGGTAGATCGGCTTCATCTGTCCTCGCTCGGTAGCCATCGTGCGGAGCAATCGGGCGGCGAACCGGCCCGGCGTTGCTCCGGCGCTTCTCATGATTCCTGACCCGATACACGAAGGGCGCCGCGATGTCACGCGGCCACTCTTCATGCCGCGACGTGCCCCCCCTCCGGCCTCCGACAAGTGAAAACGGCGCCCTGACCATGCCTGCGGACCCAGGCTGCGTGGTTCGCCTGGTCCTGATTTGCACGACGGTTCATCCGGTTGACACGCTTTGCCGGAAGAGTAATCTCACATTATTGGACCGACCGGTCGGTCCAATAATGAAGGGAGGTAATCATGCACATTGCCAAGGAAAAGATAGAGGTTCGCCTGGATCTGCCCGGAGCGGTGATACGCCAGCAAAAGGAATTCGGGGACGTTACGGGCTACGGCAGGATCAGCGGAGAATATTTCAGCCTCGCGGCTGGCGTCGATACGACCGAACTGTTCCAAGGATTGGACGGCAATATGTGCCAATGTCCGCATTGGGGCTACGTCCTGTGCGGGCAGATCACGACGACCGACGCTTCGGGACGCTGCGAAACCGTCAAGACCAATGATATGTTCTATTGGCCGCCAGGCCATAACGTCAGGGTCGACGAGGAAACCGAAATCGTTATGTTCAGCCCGCAGCACGAACATAGCCACGTGATCGATCACATGATCGCTCGCACAAGAGGATAGGGTTTATCCCGAAATGTATGCCGGCGGCGGACGCGCAAGCTCAATCCGGGAACGCATGATCGCCGCAGGCATGCGCATGCTGCTCGAGCAGGGCTATAATGGCTTGGGGGTGCAGGCGCTGCTCGACGCAACCGACAGCCCAAAAGGCTCTTTCTACCATCATTTCAAGAGCAAGGAGGACTTCGCGCTTACCGTGGTGGAAGCCTATATCGTCAACGTTCACGCCCTCCTCGAACGATGCGTGAACGACCGGACAATGCCACCGCTGGACCGGATTCGGCTTTTCTTCGAAACGGTCGAGGAATCCTACAGGGAGGAAGGGTATCTCGGATGCCTGATGGGCGGGCTCGGGCAGGAGTTGTCCGGCGTGAGCGACGTTTTCCGACGGAAAATCGAGTGGTGTTTTTCGTCGATCGCCGAGCGACTGGCCGTCAGCATCGAGGACGCGCGGCTGGCGGGAGCGATTCCAGCCGGTTCGGACGCTCGCGCAATTGCAAACCTGCTTGTCGACTGTTGGGAGGGTGCCGCGCTTCGCAGTCGGCTGAAGCGGGATCCATCCTGTCTGAAGTCGATGCTCGATTTCGTTCTTGGCTCCCTGGCTGCCACGGACCGCCCGCTTTCATAAGTTCTCGATGGCAGCGACAGCGTCGGCGGATGCGAAAAGGGCCGGGCACTTTGCCCGGCCCTTTTCCGAAATTCCCGCCTTGGGGCGTTACTTCTTGACCGCGGCGGCCACTTCGGCCGCGAAATCGGTCTCTTCCTTCTCGATGCCCTCGCCCAGCGCGAAGCGGACATAGGCGGCGATCTTCGCCGGCGCGCCGATCTCCTTCTCGGCGTCCTTCAGCGCCTTCTCGACCGTGAGGTCGGGATTGAGCACGAAGGCCTGTTTCACGAGCACGACTTCCTCGTAGTACTTGCGCAGGCGACCCTCGATCATCTTCTCGATGACGTTTTCCGGCTTGCCGGAAGCGCGCGCCTGATCGGAGAAGATCGCCTTCTCGCGCTCGACGGCGGCCGAATCGAGTTCCTCGACGCTCAGCGCCATCGGATTGGTGGCGGCCACGTGCATGGCGACCTGGCGCGCGAAGGCGCCGGCCTTTGCCGCATCGCCAGCCGTCTCGATGGCGACCAGCACGCCGAGCTTGCCGAGATTGTCGGCGACCGAATTGTGGATGTAGGTGGCGACCGCGCCCTGCCCGACCGTCAGCTTCGTGGAGCGGCGGAAGGAAAGGTTCTCGCCGATCGTGCCCACGGCATCCTTGATCGTCTCGGTGACGCTCTTGTCGGAACCCGGATATTTGGCATTCGCCACGGCCTCGGTCTCGCCATAGGCCAGCGCAACCTTGGCGACGTTGGCGACGATATGCTGGAAGGCGTCGTTGCGGGCAACGAAGTCGGTCTCGGAGTTCACCTCGACGATCGCCGCCTCGCGCAGGCCGGGCTCGACGCCGATCAGACCCTCGGCGGCGGTGCGGCCGGCCTTCTTGTCGGCCTTGGCGATGCCCTTCTTGCGCAGCCAGTCGACGGCCGCTTCCATGTCGCCATTGGTTTCGGCAAGGGCCGCCTTGCAATCCATCATGCCTGCGCCGGTCAGGTCGCGCAGTTCTTTGACCTGTGCTGCTGAAATGCTCATTGTCGCCTCTT
>CAZBBT010000306.1:0-2615 GCA_964490065.1 uncultured Mesorhizobium sp.
ACGCGGTTGCAGCTTTCGCAGAAATTGTGCGTCATCGGCGTGATGAAGCCGAGCCGTCCGCCGGTCTCGGCCACCTCGACATAGCGGGCCGGGCCGCCGGTCTTGTAGGGAATGTCCTTGAGCGTGAACTGCTGCTCCAGCCGCGCGCGCATCAGCGACAGCGGCAGGTACTGGTCGGTGCGGTCGGCGTCGATCTCGCCCATCGGCATGGTTTCGATCAGCGTCAAATCCATGCCGCGGCCATGCGCCCAGCGCAGCATTCCGGGGATTTCGTCGTCGTTGAAATCCTTCAGCGCCACGGCGTTGAGCTTGACCCTGATGCCGGCCGCCTGTGCGGCGTCGATGCCGGCCATCACCTTTTCGAGATGGCCCCAGCGGGTGATGCGGTGGAATTTTTCCGGGTCCAGCGTATCCAGCGAGACGTTGACGCGCCTCACGCCGCAATCGGCCAACTCGCCGGCGAAGCGCGAAAGCTGCGAGCCGTTGGTGGTCAGCGTCAGTTCTTCAAGCGCGCCGCTTTTCAGATGGCGGGACAGTTCATGGACGAAGTGCATGACGTTCTTGCGCACCAGCGGCTCGCCGCCGGTGAGCCGAAGCTTCTTCACGCCTTTTTCGATGAAGACCGTGCAGAGCCGGTCGAGTTCCTCCAGCGACAAAAGGTCCCTTTTGGGCAGGAAGGTCATGTCCTCCGCCATGCAGTAGGTGCAGCGGAAGTCGCAGCGGTCGGTGACCGACACGCGAAGATAGCTGATCGTACGACCGAACGGATCGATCATGTCCATGCCGTGTTTCCATGCCCGGCCGCGAAGACGCGGCGTCGTTATATACCGCTATGTGATACGAAGCGGCGATGTGTTCAAGATAAAAGGCGTCGGCCTTTGGTCCCATTCCATGGCCGACGTCACCGCGTCGGTCTGCGATGGTGATTTGCCGTTGTACGCTGTGCGTAGTATGTTACCTGGATGATCAGGTCGTGGGCCAACAGCGCCACTCGCCGTTTCGCAGATGAAGGCAAGTCCAAATTTTCTGGACTGAACGAGGAAAAGGCGTTGGACCTGCTTGCTTCGTTAGATGCAGCAACGTCGTTGACCGACCTGAGTCCGTTACGATCAGTTGAGTTGCATAAGCTTGCTCGTGACCGAAAAGGACAATGGGCAATGACCGTGAATGGTCCTTGGCGTATCTGCTTCCGATTTGAGGATGGCAATGCCTGGGATGTTGAAATCGTCGATTATCATTGAGGTGAGAGACATGCTTCCTGTTCATCCCGGCCGTATTCTCAAGCGCGAACTCGATGCGCGCGAGTTGTCGGCCAATCGCTTGGCGCTTGCTCTGCGTCTGCCCTCCGGGAGGATCACCGACATCCTCAACGGCAAGCGCGGCATCTCGCCGGAGACGGCGCTGCGGCTCGGCCGCTATTTCGGCAATGGGGCTCGGTTCTGGATGAATCTCCAGGCCAACTTCGAGCTCGCGGTCGCCGAGCGCGAAATTGGCGAGCGGATCATCGCCGAAGTGACCCCGGACGCGGCCTGACATGACCGCGCCGAAGGAACTCAGGGTCTCGAAGGACCGCAGGCTGCTTACCGTGACCTTTCCCGGCCACGCACCGTTCGAACTGCCGGCGGAGATGCTGCGCGTGCTGTCGCCTTCGGCGGAAGTGCAGGGCCATTCGCCGGAGCAGCGGGTGACCGTTCCGGGCAAGCGCGACGTCGCGATCAGCAGGATCGAGTCGGTCGGCAACTACGCCGTGCGCATCGTCTTCGACGATTTCCACGACACCGGCATCTTCACCTGGGACTATTTGCACACGCTCGGCCACGAGAAGGACGAGCGCTGGCAGGGCTATCTCGACGAACTGGATGAAAAGGGACTTTCCCGTGGATAGTTTTTCCGAGGCTTCGGACCGCGTTACCACGGTCGAGCAGCTCGAAATGCTCTACGGCCAGCCCGGCGAGGCGTCGCTGGTCAAGGAACTCGACCGCATCATCCCCGAATACGCCGCCTTCATCGAGGCCTCGCCCTTCGTCGCGCTGGCGACGGGCGGGCCGGAGGGATTCGACTGCTCGCCGCGCGGCGACCGCCCGGGCTTCGTGCGCATCGTCGATCCCCGCACGCTGATGATGCCGGACAGGCGCGGCAACAACCGCGCCGATTCCTTAAAGAACGTCATCGCGGACCCGCGCGTTGGCTTGCTGTTCCTGGTGCCGGGTTCCGGCACGACGCTGCGCGTCAACGGCCGTGCCCACATCTCGATCGATGCCGCCTTGTGCGAATCCTTCGCCATGGAAAGCAGGCCGGCGCGCTCGGTGCTCGTGGTCGCCGTCGAAAAAGTCTATTTCCAGTGCGCGCGGGCAATCCACCGTTCGGAGCTGTGGAACGCCGAAAGGCACGTCGATCCGAAATCGCTGCCGACACCCGGCCGTATCCTCGAAGTCACCAGCCGCGCCGGCATCGACGGCGATGCCTACGACAAGGAATGGCCGGAGCGCGCGAAGAAATCGATGTGGTGAGGGCCTTTCCTTCCTCTCCCTGCTTATGGCAGGGCAACTGCATATGGCATCGCACCCCCACCCCTAACCTTGCCGGGGCGAGCCACGGGTCTCGCCCGTCCTTCG
>CAZBBT010000307.1:0-2585 GCA_964490065.1 uncultured Mesorhizobium sp.
TCGTCCAGGCGCTGCAATGCTGAATCGATCTTGGAGATCAGCTTGCGCTGGCGGTCGCGGGCGCGCAGCTCGATGGCGCGATCGGTTTCCGAAGAGGCGCGATCGGCCAGATCAGGATGGTTGGCATTTTCCTGCTGCAGGATTTCCAGCGTTTCCCGCGCTTCCCGCAGGATGTCGTTCTTCCAGGTGATCAGCTTCTGGCGAAAGTAGGATTTCTGCCGCTCGTTCATGAACGGCTCGTCTTCGGAGGGTACGTAATCGATGGCAACGGTATCGTTCATTCGACTCACCCGACAACCCCAAAATTGGCGCCTATATATTCGCCGCTCAAGGCCTGCACAAGCGCAATCGGCAATGCGGTCACGGTTTTGTTAAGCCGCTCGCCGGCCTCCGGAATCCGCTTTCGCGGCCTGGCCGTGCCGCCTGAATCCGCGGTCGCCGGCGCCTCCACCGGGCGTTGCGCGAAGCTGCTTTCCATGGCTAAGTCGCTGCCCGGCCGTGCGCCGGCCAACCAGAGAAAGGGCCAGGTGAGCAAGCTTTATCTCCTCAGACACGCCAAGGCCGGCTGGGCGCTGCCTGGAGTGCGGGACTTCGATCGCCCGCTCGACGAAGCAGGAACCGCGGATGCGGAGGCCATCGGCAAGGCGATGCGCATCGAAGGCTATGTTCCCGATCTCACCCTGTGCTCCAATGCGCGGCGCTGCCGCGAGACGCTCGAAGGCGTGGCGGCCAACGCCGATACGGGTCGGGTGCTGTTCTTCGACAAGCTCTACACCGAGGACGCCGCAGGCTATCTGTCGATCATCCGCGAGCATGGCGACATCGGCTCGCTGCTGGTGATCGGCCATAATCCGATGACGGAGGACCTTGCCATGGCCCTCTCCGGCAGCGGCGATCAAAACGCCAAGGAAATAATGTCGTACGGCTTCCCGACATCGGGCCTCGCCGCCATCCGTTTTGACAAGGGGCTGGCGGCGGCCGAACCGGGCGACGGTTATCTGGAAGCCTTCCTGACGCCGGCCAATCTCTGACGGCATTCCAAAACCGGTCTACAGTTCTTATATCGGGGAGCCCTATCGGGCAGCCATCGTCGGATCGCGGCGGGTCGGAAAAGCACTTGGCATCATCGCTCACCACATTCTCGGACGAAGCGCGCATCGCGCTGGACACGCTTTCGGGCCGCGCCGCCGGCCTGTTCTCGCCATCTCTGAGGCTCGGCGTCACCGGCCTGTCGCGCGCAGGCAAGACCGTCTTCATATCGGCGCTGATCCATAACCTCGTCCGTGGCGGCAGGCTGCCGCTGTTCGAGGCGCAGAAATCCGGCCGCATCGCGCGTGCCCTCCTCGAGGAGCAGCCCGACGACGCCGTGCCGCGCTTTCAGTACGAGGACCATGTCGCCGCGCTGGTCGATGAACGCATCTGGCCGGATTCGACCCGCGCCATTTCCGAACTCAGGCTCACCATCGAATATGAATCGGCGTCGGCCTGGAACCGCATGTTCTCGGCGGGAAAGCTCTCGGTCGATATCGTCGACTATCCGGGCGAATGGCTGCTCGATCTGCCGCTTTTGGGAAAATCCTTCGCCGATTTCTCCCGCGAGGCGTTCGACATGGCCGAATCGCCCGTCCGCGCCGACCTTTCCGCCGGCTGGCGGGCGCTGGCGGCCAAAGCCGATCCGGAGGGCGAGGCCGACGAGATGACGGCGCGTGGGCTGGCCGAAAGCTTCGCCGCCTACCTCAAGGCGTGCAAGCTGGACGAGAAGGCGCTTTCCACGCTGCCGCCCGGTCGTTTCCTGATGCCCGGCGACCTGGAGGGTTCGCCGGCGCTGACCTTCGCGCCGCTCCCGGGCCTGAACGACGCAAGGGCGCGCTCCGGCTCGCTCCGCGCGATGATGGAACGCCGCTACGAGGCCTACAAGACGCATGTGATAAAACCGTTCTTCCGGGAGCATATAGCCCGGCTCGACCGCCAGATCGTGCTGATCGACGTGCTTCAGGCGCTCAACGCCGGCTCCGAGGCGATGGCCGACATGGAGCGCGCGGTGACCGAAATCCTCGCCTGCTTCCGGCCCGGACGCGGCAGCCTGTTCACCGACCTGTTCTCACGGCGCATCGACCGCATTCTGGTGGCCGCGACCAAGGCCGACCATCTGCACCACGAAAGCCATGACCGGCTGCAGGCGATCGTGCGCCGCCTTGCCGACCGGGCCATCGCCCGCGCCAACTTCACCGGCGCTGATATCGACGTGGTTGCCATGGCGGCCGTGCGGGCCACGCGCGAAGGCACGGTCAAGCAGGGTCGCGAGACGTTGCCGGTCATCATCGGCACGCCGATCGCGGGAGAAAGGATCGGCGACGAGACCTTCGACGGCAAGACCGAGACCGCGATTTTCCCCGGCGACCTGCCGGACAAACCGGGAAAGGTCTTCGAGAAAGCCGCGGACAGGGATTCGACCGCGGCGCTCCGTTTCGTCCGCTTCCGGCCGCCGAAGCTGGAGAAGACCGCCGAGGGCGTCACGCTTTCGCTGCCGCACATCAGGCTCGACCGGGCGCTGCAATTCCTGATCGGAGATCGCCTGGCATGAC
>CAZBBT010000308.1:0-2578 GCA_964490065.1 uncultured Mesorhizobium sp.
TGATGTCGGTGCCCTGGTGAAGCAGCTGGAAGAAGGCGTGCTGGCCGTTGGTGCCCGGCTCGCCCCAGACCAGCGGGCCGGTCGGCGTCGTCACCGGGGTACTCTCGATGGTGACGCTCTTGCCGTTCGATTCCATATCGAGCTGCTGCAGATAGGCCGGCAGGCGCGCGAGGTGCTGGTCGTAGGGGATGACGGCGCGGGCCGGGTAGGCGCACACCACGCGATGCCAGAATCCGACCAGGCCGAGCAGAACGGGAAGGTTCTTCTCCAGCGGCGTGTTCAGGAAATGCTCGTCCATCTCGTGGCCGCCGGCCAGGAAGGCGCGAAAATTCTCCGGCCCGACCGCGATCATCACCGGCAGGCCGATGGCGCCCCATACCGAATAGCGGCCGCCGACCCAGTCCCAGAAGCCGAACACCCGGCCCTTCTGGATGCCGAACTTCTCAACCAGATCGAGCGCGGTGGAAACGGCGGCGAAGTGGTGGGCCACCGCGCCCTTGCCAAGCTTTTCCTCGACCCACCGCCGCGCGGTCTCGGCATTGGTCATGGTCTCGACGGTGGTGAAGGTCTTCGAGGCGATGATGAACAGCGTCGTCTCGGCATCGAGGCCTTTCAGCGTGTCGTGCATATGCGCGCCGTCTATGTTGGAGACGTAATGGCTGCGCGGCCCGTCATGGTAGGGCGCCAGCGCCAGCGTCGCCATCACCGGGCCAAGGTCGGAGCCGCCGATGCCGATATTGACCACGTCGGTGATCTTTTTCCCCGTGGCGCCTGCCGCCCTGCCCGAGCGGACGGCCTCGGCGAAGGCGGTCATGGCGTCGAGCACGGAACGGACATCCTTCTGGATGTCCTGGCCGTCGACGTTCAGCCCCTTGCCGTCGAGATTGCGCAGCGCGGTGTGCAGCACGGCGCGGTCCTCGGTGATGTTGATGTGCTTGCCGGCAAACATCGCCGCGCGCTTTTCCTCGACGCCCGCGGCGCCGGCGAGCTGGCCCAGCATCCGCATCGCCTCGGCATCGAGCGCGCATTTCGAATAATCGAGCAGAAGGTCGCCGTCGCTCGCCGAGAAGCGCTGGAAGCGACCGGGATCGGCGGCGAAGACGGCGCGCATGTCCGTGGGCAGCGTGGCGCGGTGCGCCTCGAGGGCGGAAAGCTGCTTGGCGAAGGCTTTATGATCCACGTCGGACTCCCGGAGAATTTCTAGGCTTACCTTAGCAGACCGCGCACCGGCGGCGCGAGGTCCGAGGCGCGCGGACTATCGGCGTTGAGCTCGATGGTTTCAACCGCCGATGTGCCGCATCGGATGCATCGGCGAGCTCCGATGGATCACTGGCATAAATCGGAAAAATCAGAAAAATTGATTGGCGCAACCCCTTATGCCAGGCTTAATCTCGGCTGGTCCACAAAGCGGAAAAGACTGGCCATCGAGGAGCCTTTAATCATGCCACAGCGTAACGACACGGCCATTTGGTCCGGCTTGTTCAGAATTTCCGCCGAATCCGGCCAGACGCTGCAGGCGCAGATCCGCCAGGCGATCGTCGCCGCCATTCTCGACAGGCAGATCGCCGCCTCCATGCCGCTGCCCTCCTGCCGCATCCTGGCGGAAAAGCTGGGCGTGGCGCGCGGCACCGTCGTGCTCGCCTTCCAGCAACTGGTCGACCAGGGCTTTCTGGTGGCGCGCGAGCGGCGCGGCCACTTCGTCAATCCGGAGGTGCTGGCAACGCCCGCCCGCCCGCAGAAGGCGCCGGAACAGGCGAACGAGATCGACTGGAAGAAGCGCCGCCAGATCGCGGCCAGCGACATGCCGCCGCCGGCCAAGCACGAGAACTGGATCAAGTCGTCATACCCCTTCGTCTACGGCCAGTTCGATCCGGCGCTGTTCCCCACCGCCGAATGGCGCGAGTGCAACCGCATGGCGCTGGCCGTGCTGGAGATCCGCAACTGGGCGTCCGACATGGTGGACCGCGACGATCCGCTGCTGATCGAGCAGATCCAGGCGCGTCTGTTGCCGCGCCGCGGCATCTTCGCCAATCCCGACGAGATCATCGTCACGCTGGGCGCGCAGAACGCGCTCTACATGCTCGCCACGCTGTTGATGACCAGGGGCACGAAGGTGGCCATGGAGGACCCCGGCTATCCCGACGCCCGTTCGATCTTCAAGCTCGCCGGCGCCGACGTTCAGCCTGTGCCGGTGGATCAGTCCGGCATCGTCACCTCGGCCATTCCGAGCGATTCCGGCTTCGTCTTCGTCACGCCCAGCCACCATTGCCCGACCATGGTGCCGCTGTCGGCGGAGCGGCGGCAGGACCTTCTGGCGCGCGCCAACCGCAACAATCACATCATCATCGAGGACGGCTACGACAGCCAGTTGCTCGACGAGGCGCCGCAGCAGGCGCTGAAGAGCATCGACCGATCGGGGCGCGTCATCTATGTCGGCTCGATGTCGAAGACGCTCGCGCCCGGCTTGCGGCTCGGCTACATCGTCGCCTCGGCGGATCTGATCGCGGAGTTGCGCGCGTTGCGCCGCTTCATGCTGCGCCATCCGCCGGCCAACAACCAGCGCGCCGTGGCGCTGTTC
>CAZBBT010000309.1:0-2576 GCA_964490065.1 uncultured Mesorhizobium sp.
TGTCGAACAGCGCGCGTGGAAAGTAGGCGCCGAGCGGCCCGCCGACCTGCACCGCCCGCACCGGGCGGCCGCTCGCGGTGCCGCCGCCGATGTCGTCTACAAGCTCGCCGAGCGTGAGACCGAATGCGGTTTCATAAAGGCCCGGATACTTGATGTTGCCGGCGAGTTGAATGGGCATGGTTCCCCGTGACCTGCCCATGCCGAAATTCTTGTAGAACGCGGCCCCTTTCTCGAGGACAGTCGGCACCGTGGCGAGCGACAGCACGTTGTTGATGACGGTCGGCTTGCCGAACAGCCCCTTGTGCGCCGGCAACGGCGGCTTGGCGCGGACCTGGCCGCGCTTGCCTTCGAGGCTGTCGAGCAACGAGGTTTCCTCGCCGCAGACATAGGCGCCGGCGCCGACCCGCACTTCGAGATCGAAGGAATGCGCCGATCCGGCGACCTTCTTGCCCAGCATGCCGCCCCGCCGCGCGGCAGCGATGGCGTCGTTCATGACCGCAATCGCATGCGGATACTCGGAGCGGATGTAGATGTAGCCTTGGGTGGCGCCAACCGCGATGCCGGCAATGGTCATGCCTTCGATCAGAACGAACGGATCGCCTTCCATGATCATGCGGTCGGCGAAGGTGCCGGAATCGCCTTCGTCGGCGTTGCAGACGATGTATTTGCGGTCTCCCGCCGTATCGAGCACCGTCTTCCATTTGACGCCGGTCGGGAAACCGGCGCCGCCGCGTCCGCGCAGGCCGGACTCGGTCACCTGCGCGACGATCTCTGCCGGCTGCATGGCGATCGCCTTGCGCAGGCCGTTCAGCCCGTCATGGCGCTCGTAGGACTCCAGCGACAGCGGGTTGATGACACCGCAGCGCGCGAAGGTGAGGCGCGTCTGCTTGGCCAGAAAGGGGATCTTCGCCGGGTCGCCCAGCCAGCGCTTATGCGGGCTGCCGGTCAGGAAACCGCTGTCGAAAAGGCTCTTCACGTCCGACGGCTTCACCGGTCCGTAGGCCACACGGCCGTTGGCGGTGGCCACCTCCACCATCGGTTCGAGGAAATAGGCGCCGCGCGAACCGTTGCGAACGATCTTGGCCTCGACGCCGCGGTCCTTGAGTTCCTTCTCGATCGCGCTGGCGACCTTGTCGGCGCCGAGCGCGAGCGCGCCGGAATCTCCGGGGATATAGATGCGGGGGATCATGAGCGCACCTCCTGGACGATGGCATCGATCTCTTCATCGTCCAGTCGGCCGATCGGTTCGCCGTCGAGCAGCGCGGCGGGCGAGCAGGCGCACAGGCCGAGGCAGTAGACCGGCTCCAGCGTCACCGAGCCGTCGCGCGCCGTCTCGTGGAAATCGATGCCGAGAAGCTGCTTGAACTTCGCGGCGACCGCGTCCGAGCCCATCGACTGGCAGGATTCGGCCTGGCAGAGTTTCAGCACATGCCGCCCGGCCGGCGCCTTGCGGTAGTCATGGTAGAAGGAGACGACGCCATGGACCTCGGCACGGCTGATGTTCAACGCGCTGGCAATCACCGGCAGGGCGTCCTGCGGCACGTAGCCGAATTCCTCCTGGATGCCATGCAGGATCGGCAGCAATGGGCCTTCCAGGCCTTGCATCTGCTGGATGATCGACGCCGTGCGCGTCGCGATCTCGGTACTTGCCGGCTGCACAACCATGCAGCGCCCTCCCTATCGTCGCGGTCTCTCCGCTAAGTCCTTACGAAAACGGAGGAAACAGCCAAAATCAATACAGTTCTTTCGTCGCTTGATAGAAAATTTCTATCAATCCGTCGATATAACCCTTTTAGATCAGCCGCGGGTCCGGAAATCGCTTGCCAGCGCCATCGCCTCGTCCAACAGCGCCGAAACCAGCGGCGTGTGCGGCACGCGTGGTCCGGCGACCAGCCCGACGGCGTGGCTGGCGTCCGGCTCGACGATCGGGATGGCCTTGACGGGTTCGGAAAAGCCGAATGTTTCCATGAGGTTGAGCGGCATGATCGATGACCATTTGCCGGTCCTGATGTGAGAGAACAGCACGATCATCGAATTCGATTCCAGCGTCGGCCGCACCTCCACGCCGGCTTCCGTGAGATGCTGGTCGATGATGCGGCGGTTCTGCATGTCGGGCGTCAGCAGGCAGAGCGGCAGATGGCTCACCTCGGCCCATGACACATGGTCGCGGTCCGAAAAAGGCGTGCCGAGGGCGGTGATGAGCTGGTAGCGCTCGTGATAGAGCGGCACGCTGGTCACCCGGCCCAGCGGCTCGTTGTCGAGATAGGTGATGCCGACATCGACGTCGAAATTGCCGAGCAGGGTCAGCACCTCGATAGATGTTCTCGATAGAATCGAGAAGGTGACGCCGGGATGCTTCTCGCGAAACGGCGTGGTGAGCCGGGCGATCATGGCCAGCGCCGTCGGGATCGCGGCGATGCGGATATGACCCGACAGGCCGTGACGGGCGGCGCGCATCTCCTCCTTCATGGTGCGCGTGTCGCCGACGATGCGTCGGGCCCAGGTCAGCACCTGCACGCCCTCCGGCGTCAGCCCCTGGAAACGCGAGCCGCGCTTGACCAGCATGACGCCGAGCT
>CAZBBT010000310.1:0-2552 GCA_964490065.1 uncultured Mesorhizobium sp.
GTCGGGCGAGCGGTGGGCGATGTCGGATTTCAGCGCCGTCCACAACATGAAGGCGCGGCCGGCTTCGTTCCATGCCTTCATCGTCATCAGGTTGCGGCGGATGTCGGGGTGGACGATGATCGGGTCGGCCTTCTTCTCGGGCGCCTTCGGCCCGGTCAGCGAGCGGCCCTGCAGGCGCTCCTTGGCGTAGGCGATCGCGTTCTGGCTGGCGACCACCGCTTGCGACAGGCCTTGCAGGCCAACGCCGAGCCTCGCCTCGTTCATCATCACGAACATGGCCTTGAGGCCGCCGTTCTCCGCGCCCAGGAGATGCCCCTCCGCCTCGTCGTAGTTCATCACGCAGGTGGCGTTGCCGTGGATGCCCATCTTCTCTTCGATCGAGCCACACGAGACCCCATTGCGTTCGCCTGGATTGCCCGACGCGTCGAGCCTGAGCTTGGGAACGACGAAGAGGGAAATGCCCTTGACGCCTTCCGGCGCGCCCTCGATGCGGGCGAGCACCAGATGGACGATGTTGTCGGCCATGTCGTGCTCGCCGGCCGAGATGAAGATTTTCTGGCCGGAAATCCTGTAGGTGCCGTCGCCGTTCGGCACCGCCTTGGTGCGCAAAAGGCCGAGGTCGGTGCCGCAATGCGGCTCGGTCAGGTTCATGGTGCCGGTCCAGGCGCCTTCCACCATCTTCGGCAGCCAGGTCTTCTTCTGCTCGTCATTGCCGTGGGCGATGATAGCGGCGATCGCCCCCTGGGTGAGGCCCGGATACATCAGCAGCGCCATGTTGGCGGCCGCAACATATTCGCCGACCGCGTTGTGGAGCACATAGGGCAGGCCCTGGCCGCCATGCTCGGTCGGCACGGCCAGCCCCATCCAGCCGCCTTCGCAATATTGCCTGTAGGCCTCCTTGAAACCCTTCGGCGTCGTTACCGAGCCGTCGTCCTTACGGATGCAGCCTTCGAGGTCGCCGGCGCGATTGGTCGGCTGGATGACTTCCTCGGCCAGTCGCGCGCCTTCGGTCAGGATCGCCTCGATCATGTCGGGCGTGGCGTCGGCGAAGCCGGGCAGGTTGGAATGGCGCTCCAGGCTGAGCACTTCGTTGAGCACGAAGAGCGTGTCGCGCACGGGTGCCTGATAGATCGGCATCGCGTATCCTCCAGCGAAGCGTTTTTGGAGCCGGCCGAAGCGTTTGGCCGCGGGCCGAACTGACGTTGATGCTGGAGATAGCAAATATTGACGTTTGCGTAAACGTCAATTCATAGTCAGATCGAAAATTTTCCGTGCCCATGCAAAGACGGGCGCGCCGCTCGCGCGGCACGCCCGTCTTGCATCTGTATCGTCCCTCAATCCGCCTCGGTGAGGCTACTCAGTTGGCTGCTGCCGCGCCCTGCGTTGCGAGCTTATCGCGCACGATCATCATCAACTGCTGCAGGTCACCGATCGCCTCGTCCACCAGCGCCCGCTGCTTGTTGAGCCGGGCGAGCTGCTTCTCCGACTTTTCGAGGGTGACGCGAAGCTGCCGGGCGTTGGTGCCGGTCGGATCGTAGAGATCCATCATCTGCTTCACGTCACGCAGAGAGAAGCCGACCTTGCGGCCGAGCAGGATGAGCTTCAGCCGGGCGCGGTCGCGGCGCGTATAGAGGCGCGTGGCGCCGTCGCGGATGGGCTTGAGCAGCCCCTTGTCCTCGTAGAAGCGCAGCGTGCGCAGTGTCACGCCGAACGACTTGGCCATCTCGCCGATGCGGGCGAGATCTTCGGTTGCGTCATTCGTCACGTCGTCAGTATTGGCCACGGGCTTGCCGGCCGTCATCATGTTCATTGGTCTAGACTTTTCCCCGGATATGGCGGCGCGGCCCTGCCGGCGTCGCCCTTGGAAGCGGTCGGGGTGTTGGCTTCCAGTCGCGTTTCAACAATAAAATCCGCAAGCGGCGCGATCTGCACGCCACTTACGTTTACGTAAGGGTATAGCCGCGGCGGGCGCCAAAGGCAATGCGGTTTCACGCAAACCGGCTATGCGCCGCATGCAATTCAGGGTTCCCCGAGCAAGGCTTGATGCTTCTTAAGCTTGGTTAACGGCTTGTTTACCACGTTGGGCGAATTGTGCGCGTGTCGGTCTCCCGTGTTTATCCTGTATCGAATTGTTCACGGTTTCTCGGAGCGCGGGTCAAAACCCGGGAAGCTCGCTTCCGCCGCAGCGCGATCGCTGGGCCGCCTTCGTCCCGACGGGGATTTGAGGAGGACTGGCCGCCGGCCAGCCATTTCGGAAACGGGCGTCTCGATGAATACCAAGCGGTCCTATCTCGATACAGTGAATGTCGGCAGGCAGCGCAGGCCGAACACCACGCTGGAGCAGCTCAACCGGTCGCTGGAGACGCTGGAAAAGCGCCTGGAGCAGTCGCGCGGTGAAAGCCGCGTCGGCCCCGACCGCGCCCGCCCGGCCGAGCCGCGCTATCCGCATGCCGATCCCTACGCCCACCCCCATGGCGGATTTTCCGCATCGCAGCTCCAGGAGCAGCCTCGCGCGCAGCAGCCCTACCGGCAGGGCGCGACCCATGGGCAGG
>CAZBBT010000311.1:0-2487 GCA_964490065.1 uncultured Mesorhizobium sp.
GCCGCCCCCATGGGACGCTGCGTTGTGGGCCGTGACGACGACGCGCGGCGCCAACACCCCCCCCCCCTTGCGGGGTGGGTGGCCCGACGGGCGGGGAGGGGTCACCTCAATGGCGCCGACTCTGTTTTCAACAGGGGCGTCGCGCTCCACGGCCGGCGACCCCGCCCCGGCGCCCGCGGCGCCGACCCTCCCCTCAAGGGGGAGGGAAGGCCGTGTGACAAAACACTTCTGGTTCGCCCTAATCGTCAACCGGATCACCTCGGCGGGGATGGCGAGGAAATCCTTTTCGAACTCGCCCATCAGCACGACCGGCCATTCGACGAGTCCTGAAACCTCCTCCAGCAGGCCTTCATCCTCGACGAGGTCGAGCCCGTTGGCGAAGGCAAGGTTCTTCGCGTCGGCGAGTATGATCTCCTTGCGCCGCTCGGCGTCGATCACCACCTTCGCCGCCTCCAGCTTCGCCGCGTAGTCGTCGAAGCGCCTGACCTCGATCGGTTCCGGTGCGTGGAAGCGGTGGCCGTAGGTGACGTTGCCGGAACGGATGCCGTCGACCTCGAAATCGACCACGACCGGATCCTCGGTTTCCGGGCCGAAGGTGCAGACGATCGATTGCAGCGGCCGCACCCAGCGCAGCGCCTCGCCGCCGCGCCCTTCGACGCCGCCGTAGGAAAAGCCCTTGGGACCGGAAGCCGCGCCCCAGCGCATCGATTTCGGCCACGGAAAGCCGCGGATCACCGAGGGAACCAGTCCTGCGATGATCTCCTCGGCCGCCCGGCCCGGCTTGACGACGTGCGCGACGTAGAAATCGCCCTTCTTCGGATCGGACTGGATCTCAGCGTCCGCAACGGAAGCCAGCCCGGCCTTGCGCAGGAAGCCCTGCACCGCCTGCTCCGGCGCCTTGGTGGACGGCCCCTTGATCTCGTCCCGGACATCCTTCGAGCGCGCGGTGATCCCGCGAATATCGAGCGCCAGCCGGCGCGGCGTCCAGTATTCGCGGGCGGCCTCGTAGGTCAGGCCGGCCTCGACCAGACCGTCGGTGACGAGCTTCCTCAGGTCGCCCGCGGCTTTCCTCTGCATGCGCGCAGGAATCTCTTCGGAGCGGAGTTCGAGAAGCAGGTCGGGCATGTCGGAAGGTCTTTCGTTGGCGCTTCGCCCTACCAAGGCCGGCCGCGCTTGTCACCATTTTGGTAGCAGGTTGTGCCATCTTGGATGCAAGAAGAAAATGATATATATTGCCGATATCAGTTGCCATGAGGCAGACATGCGCGCGCTTATCGACATAGACGAAAAGCAGGTCCGCGAACTGGACCGCCTGGCGAAGAACCAGAAGCGCTCCCGCGCCTCGGTCATCCGTGAGGCGGTGACAGACTATCTTGAGCGCAGGACGGCGGACACGGACAAGGATGCGTTCGGACTTTGGGGCGAGCGCAGGATCGACGGGCTGGCCTATCAGGACAAGATCCGCGGCGAATGGTGAAGGCTCTTTTCGACACCAATATCCTGATCGACTATCTCAACGCGGTGCCTCAGGCGCGCGACGAACTCGCCCGTTATGAGACACGCAACATCAGTGTCATAAGCTGGATGGAAGTTCTGGTCGGCGCACCGCCGGAAGTGGAGCAGGCCACGCGCGCGTTCCTCTCCGGTTTCGCGGTCCTCGGCCTTGGCGACGAGATTGCCGAACGCGCCGTAGCCTTGCGGCGCGCGCACGGGACAAAACTTCCCGACGCGATCATATGGGCGACGGCCGAGGCTCACTCGTTGCTCCTGGTGACGCGCAACACCAGGGATTTCAGCCCGGACAATCCCGGCATCCGAGTCCCCTACTCTCTCTGATCCCGCGATATCTCGCGAGATTTTTTTCGCACCGCTGTCGGGAACGACCGCGGTCGTCCGTCCTAGGGGCACAACGCAAATTGAACCGGACGATGCGCTGAAGCGACCAACGCTTCAGGCAGGGAACCATTGGGCAAACGGCCATGAAGACCGCCTCGACACTCCTCCAGACGCTCGCGCTCGGCGCCCTGCTCGCCGCCCAGGTCCATGGCGCGATCACGATGCCGGGCGTGCGCCAGGCGCTGCGCATCATTGCCGGCCAACCGGCGCCGGTGTTCTGCAGTTCGGCCGTCCAGATCGCCTCGCTCGACTCTTACACCGTGGCCGACGCCTCGATCGAGCCTTGCCCGTAGCGGTCGCGGTCAGGCGGCCAGGCCGCCCGCCTCTGTCCTCAGGAACGCTTCCCCGCACGCCTTCGCCAGATTGCGCACGCGCAATATGTAGCTCTGCCGTTCGGTAACGGAGATGACGCCGCGCGCGTCGAGCAGGTTGAAACAGTGCGAGGCCTTGATGCACTGGTCGTAGGCGGGCAGCACCAGGCGGTGCTTTCCCTCTCCCTTGAGGGGAGGGTGGCCGGACGAAGTCCGGTCGGGAGGGGTCGCTTCAGGTTGGCGCGCGGCCGCACCAACCCCCTCTGTCGCCTTCGGCGAC
>CAZBBT010000312.1:0-2441 GCA_964490065.1 uncultured Mesorhizobium sp.
CGAAGATGATCAGGTCGAACTGATCGATCTTCTCCACGAAAAGCTCGCGTGTCGGAAAGGCGATCAGCGACAGTTCGTTGATCGGCGTGCCGTCCTGCTTCTCCGGTGGACGCAGAATGGTGAAGTGGACGAGATCCACCGCGGCGTCGGACTTGAGGAGATTGCGCCATGTGCGCTCGCCGGCATGGGGCTCGCCGGAGACAAGCAGCACGCGCAGGTTCTCGCGGATGCCGTCGATCAAGGCCACGGCATGATTGTTGGTCTCGGTCAGTTCGCCTTCGAGCTTCGGGATCGACAGTTCGACGATGTTGCGCCCGGCATTCGGCACCGTCACCTGCAGCGGCATTTCCTGACCGATGAAGGCACGCTCGACCGAGGCCTGCTGGCCGTTCACCGACACGCGCACGTCGACCGGGCCGGTCGAGCCGTCGGAGGCGATGACCCGGTAGGTCATGTCGAGCGGCTTGCCGACCAGGCCGAAGCGCGGCGCCTTCTCGAAGCGGATGCGGCGGTCCTTCTCATGCTCTTCGCCGGTGATGAGGGCGTGCAGCGGCGCATGGAATTCCGGCGTGCCGGAGGGTACGTCGTGGACCTCGCCGTCGGTGATCATCACCGCGCCGCCGATGCGGGACGGAGGTACGTCGCGGAAGGCGCCCTCGAGGGCGGAGAACAGCCGCGTCTCCGTGCGCTCTTCCGCGGCCTGCGACTGGCCGGTCTCCACCACCCGGACGTCGAATTGCGGGAAGCGCGACAGGCGGTCCTTGACGCCGGCGAGCGCGGCATCTGTCTGCTTCATGCGATCGCCGATGTCCTGGCTCTGGCTGCGGTCGATGACGATGGCGACGACGCTCTTCAGTGGGTCGCGGACCTCGTCGAGAAAGACCGGATTGATGAGTGCGAGCGCCAGTGCGGCAAGCGCCGCCAGCCGCAGCCAGGCGCCGCGCTGGCGCAGCCACAGCGCCACGGCGGCTAGCACCGCCAGCGGCACGAGCGCCGCGGCGACCAGCGCCCACGACAGCAGCGGCTCGAAGGACAGCGACCAGTTCATGCTACTGCCCCAGCCGTTCGAGCAGGATCGGCACGTGCACCTGGTCGGATTTGTAGTTGCCGGTCAGCATATACATCATGATGTTGACGCCGGCGCGCAGCGCGTAGGTGCGCTGCATCGGGTCATTCGGCACGGTCGGCAGCAGCGGCTCGCCATCGGCGTCGATCGCCCAGGCGCCGGCGAAATCGTTGGCCGTGATCATGATCGGCGAAACGCCGTCGCCGGTGCGCACCGGGCGGTTGTCGGGATTGGAGGCATCGGAGGATGCCTCGACCCATAGCGGGCTGCCATTGAAGCGGCCCGGAAACTCCGGAAGGATGTAGAAGGATTTCGTCAGCACGTGGTCTGCCGGCACCGGCTCCAGCGGCGGCACGTTGAGGCCGGACAGGATATCGCGCAGCCGCTCGGTGGCGGGGCTCGTCGAATCGGCGCCGATGCCGTTGGAATACTGGTCGCGTGTGTCGAACAGCACCGTGCCGCCCTGGTTCATGTAGGCGTCGATGCGCGAGATCGCCGCCTGGCTGGGCATGGGCGCGGCCGGGTCGATCGGCCAGTAGATCAGGGGATAGAAGGCGAGTTCGTCTTTTGCGATGTCTATGCCGGCGGGTTCGCCCGGCTCCAGCGCCGTCTTCTCGATGAGGAAGCGGGTCAGGCCTTCCAGCCCGGCCCGGCTGATCGAATCGTCGCCCGGGACGCCGGTGATGACATAGGCGACGCGGGTCTTCTCGATCGCGGCGATGGCGACGTCGTCGCCAGGCTTGGAATCGTCGGCCCTGGCCGCATCGGGGTGGAACGCAAGCGCGCCGAACGCAATCAGCAGCGCAGCCGTGGTGGCGGTCGCCCGGGCGCGGCGGCCGGGCCGGCGCGAGAAGAGGCCGCCCATCCATAGCACCGCCAGCGTGTCGAGCAGCATCAGGAAGAGTGCCGCCGCCACCAGTGGGCCTTTCAGGTGCTGCGATTCGTCGAAGGCATATTGCACATTCGTCACCGGCACGGAGACCTCTGGCCGCGCCATCGGCGCGAAGGTCGCGTCCTGGCCAAGAAGATTGTGGGCGACGACGCCGGCTTCCGAACCATAGAGGCCGGGCGGGTTTTCAAGCGTCACCGCCGCGTTCGGCGCCGGAGTCAGCGGCCTCGCATCGGGCGATGGCGGCCCAAGCATGCCGTCGGCACCGATCATGCGGTAGGGGGCAAGGGCCGCCGCCTGCTGTCCGGCCTGCGTGGCGACGCTGCCCTGGTTGCGCGAAAGCTGCACGGTGCGGCGTAGCATCTCGACGAAGGAGCCGGAGATCGGCAGGTTCGACCAGGTAGCCTCCGGCGTGATGTGGAACAGGACCAGCGTGCCCTTGCCCTTCTTCAGGCCGGTGACCAGCGGCGTGCCGTCGGCGAGGCT
>CAZBBT010000313.1:0-2437 GCA_964490065.1 uncultured Mesorhizobium sp.
ACCGACGCTTCCCCCTGGTGGACCCCGCAGGTCCACGCCGACCGCCGGCCGCGCCTCATCGCGCGCAACGCCATCGCCGCCGCCCTGCGCGGCTGGCTTGCCGAGCGCGATTTCATCGAGGTCGAGACGGCGGCGTTGCAGGTCTCGCCCGGCAACGAGGCTCATCTTTCCGCCTTCGCCACGGAGGCGATCCAGCCCGATGGATCGCGAAAACCGTTCTACCTGCACACCTCGCCGGAATTCGCCTGCAAGAAGCTGCTCGCCGCCGGCGAGAAGCGCCTGTTCAGCTTCGGGCCGGTGTATCGCAACCGCGAGCGCGGGCCGCTGCACCATCCCGAGTTCACCATGCTCGAATGGTATCGCGCCGGCGAGCCCTACGAGACGCTGATGGACGATTGCGCGGCGTTGCTTGTGCTCGCCGCCGAACGCGCGGGGACAAAGCGCTTTGCCTTCCGCGGCCGCGAGGCCGACCCTTTCGCCGAGCCGGAGCGGATCGCCGTCGCGGAAGCGTTCGAGCGCCAGGCCGGCATCGATCTCCTGGCGACCGTCGCCGCCGATGGCTCGACCGACACGCAGGCGCTGCGCGCCGCGCTCGTCAGGGCCGGCATCCGCACCGCGCCGGACGACAACTGGGCCGACCTGTTCAGCCGCGTCATGGTCGAGCACGTCGAGCCGAATCTCGGCCGGGGCCGCGCGACGGTGCTTTGCGAATATCCGGTCTCGGAGGCGGCCCTGGCGCGACCCAGCGCACGCGATCCGCGTGTTGCCGAGCGCTTCGAGCTCTATTGCTGCGGCGTGGAACTGGCCAACGGCTTCGGCGAACTGACCGATGCGGCCGAGCAGCGCCGCCGCTTTGTCATCGAGATGGACGAGAAGCAGCGCATCTATGGCGAGCGCTATCCGATCGACGACGATTTCCTCGCCGCCCTCGCCGTCATGCCGCAAGCCAGCGGCATTGCGCTCGGCTTCGACCGGCTGGTGATGTTGGCTACCGGGGCGGCGCGCATCGACGATGTGATCTGGACGCCAGTGGCGGGATGATGCCACGCCCTGTTTGGTCCTATCGGAGACCGAGTTGCGCTTCGATGGCCGCCTTGTCGATCACCGACCAGACCTTGACGATCTTCCCGTTCCGGAACTCGTAGAATACGTTCTCCGCGAAAGACACTTTCCTGCCGTTCACCGGCAGACCGAGGAACCGGCCCTTCGGCGTGCAGTCGAATTGGAGCCGCGCGGCGACACGGGGCGGCTCCGACACCAGCATTTCGATGTTGAAACGAAGGTCGGGAATGTCGGAAAAGTCCTGCTCGAGCATGGCGCGGTAGCCGGACAGGCCGAAAGTCCGCCCGTTGTGCCGCGCGTCGTCGGCAACGAAGGTACCGAGACCGGCCCAGTCCTGCCGATTCATGCAGGCGATGTAGTCCCGATAGATTTTCGCGAGATCGTCCTTGGTCATGACGGACCGGGCCTTCCGTTTCCCCGGAGGCGCCAATCAGACCGCGTCGCCTTCGGCCTTCTTCCTGTCCGAATGGCCGAGTTCACGCTCCGGCCAGACGAGGTCGCGCACGCGCCGCTTCAGTTCCGCGGCATCCGGAAAACCGCCGTCGCGCTTGCGCTCCCACAAGAGCTTGCCATCGCACTCCACCGTGTAGATGCCGCCGGTGCCGGGCACCAGCGCGACCTCGCCGAGGTCGGCGCCGAAGGTGGAGAGCAGTTCCTGCGCCATCCAGCCGGCGCGCAGCAGCCACTGGCACTGCGTGCAGTAGGTTATGACGATGCGCGGCTTCGCTTCATTCATGGGGCTTCATTCATGGGGGCTTCACCCAGGGGGGACCTCGCCCAGGCGAAGCTCAGGCCGCGCTCAGTTTTGCCAGCGTCGCGTCGTCCACCTCGAAATTGGCGTAGACGTTCTGCACGTCGTCGTCGTCCTCGAGGGTGGCGACCAGCTTCATCAGCGACTGCGCGCGCTCCTCGTCGACCGGCACGTTGTTCTGCGGCTTCCAGATCGCCTTGACCGATTCCGCCTCGCCGAGCGCGGCTTCCAGCGCCTTCGACACCTCGCCGAGGTCCTCGAAGCTGCAATAGATGGTGTGGCCTTCCTCGTCGCTCTCGACGTCCTCGGCGCCTGCCTCGATCGCCGCTTCCATCACCTTGTCGGCATCACCCGCCGAAGCCGGATAATAGATCTCGCCGACACGATCCCACATGAAGGAGACCGAACCGGTTTCGCCCAGCGCGCCGCCGGCTTTGGTGAAGGCGGCGCGCACATTGGAGGCCGAACGGTTGCGGTTGTCGGTGAGCACTTCCACGATCAGCGCCACGCCGCCCGGGCCATAGCCCTCGTAGCGGACCTCGTCGTAATTCTCGATGTCGCCGCCTGCCGCCTTGTTGATGGCGCGCTGGATGTTGTCCTTCGGCATGGATTCGGCCTTGGCCG
>CAZBBT010000314.1:0-2418 GCA_964490065.1 uncultured Mesorhizobium sp.
TGGTGCCCTTCTCGATCGTCCAGGCGCGCGTCTCCTTCGGCCCGGCGGTGAAATAGGTGATGAGATGCAAAAGGTCGTAGCCGGCGCGGATCAGCTTATCCAGGCCCGGCTCCTCCAGGCCCATGGAAGCGAGGAACTCGCGCTCCTCCTCGTCGGGAAGCTGCGCCACCTCGGCCTCGATGGCCGCCGAGATGATGACGGTGCCGGCGCCCTGCGCCTCGGCCATTTTTTCCACCGCCGCGCTATGCTCGTTACCGGCGGCGGCATCGGCTTCGGCGACGTTGCAGACATAGAGGACGGGATGCGAGGTGAGCAGGTTGAGGCCGTCCAGGATCTTCAGGTCTTCCGGCGCGATGCCTTTGCGCAGGATGCGGGCCGGCTTGCCGTCCTGCAGCAGCGCGAGCGCCTGTTCCATCATCGGCAGGACGGTCAGCGCTTCCTTGTCCTTGCCCTGGGCGCGCTTGCGGATCTGGACGATGCGGCGCTCGAGGCTTTCGAGGTCGGCGAGCATCAGCTCGGTCTCGACCGTCTCGGCATCGGCCACGGGGTCGATGCGGCCCTCGACATGGGTGATGTCGTCGTCCTCGAAGCAGCGCAGCACATGCACGATGGCATCGACCTCGCGGATGTTGGCGAGGAACTGGTTGCCCAGGCCCTCGCCCTTGGAGGCGCCGCGCACCAGGCCGGCGATGTCGACGAAGGAGATGCGGGTGGGGATGATCTCCTTGGACTTGGCGACCGCCGCGATCCTGTCCAGGCGCGGATCGGGCACCGCCACCTCGCCGGTGTTCGGCTCGATGGTGCAGAAGGGATAGTTCGCGGCCTGCGCGGCCGCGGTGCGCGTCAGCGCGTTGAACAGCGTCGATTTGCCGACATTCGGCAGGCCGACGATGCCGCATTTGAAGCCCATGGTGAAACGATCCTAGCGCGAAGAGAAGAATTGCTCAGGGCTATGGGCGAAAGGGGAGAGGATCGTCAAGCTCTTGCCGTTGCCATCTTCGACGATCTGGCCGTCCTGCAGGTCCTCGGACAGGAAATGCGTGCAGCCGAGTTCGAGTGCGGAAGCGAGGAGCAGGCAATCCCACCAGGAATAACGGAAACGCAGGTGCAGCGTACGCGCAAGGGAGGTGTCTTTCGATCCGACCGGCTGTGCGCCGAACTGACTGAAGCGATCAACGATTGCGAACACATCCGCCGGATGGACTTCCCGCCTGCGTCTCAGCAGCAGGCTCGTCGTCTCGTTCAATACCTGAAGATTGGTTCTGCCGGCTCCGTGATGCGAGAGCGACAGCAGCCAGTGCTGCGTCAACGGTCCCTTGACGAGTTCAGTCTCGTCGACCGCGTACAGGAGAACGTTCGTGTCGATAAAGATGTCAACGACGGGCATTGCGCTCGTCTGCCGTCGGCATCCGGCCGTTATCGGAAATTCTGAATTTCGGTCCGGCAAAGACTTCGCGCAAGGCGTCGACGTGACTCTTGCGCCGGGCTGTTTCGTCGGGCGAAATCGTCTGTTCCATCGGCTCGCGGAGCCGGTCCGCGATGTATTTCGACATGCTCTTGCCTGCCTTTGCCGCCTCGATCCGCACGGCGCGCTGAAGGTCGTCATCCATCGATATCGTCACATTTCCCATGACACGATCTCACGAAAACACGAAGTTCGTGTAATGTAGGGCCCAAAGGCTCCAGCATCAAGCAACGGACTGAGTGGGTTCAGTCCTTGTTTCCCAGCAGCTTCTTCAGCATGGCGGCCATCGGACCGCTCTCGGGAACCTTTGCGGCCGGTGCCTGCTGGCGTGCCTGGCGGATGTGGCTCTGCACCTTAGGCGCTTTTTTTTTAGGCGGCGGGGTGTCGTCCGGGCCGGTGGGCTGCAATTTTTCGCGCAAGGTCAGCGTGATCTTGTTCATGAAGCCGTTTTCGTCGCCCTTCGCGACCATGCCGGCATTGTCGGCGATGCTGTCCAAGAGGACGTCCAGCCATTCGCGGTCGGCCTTGGCGAAATCGCCCAGCACATGCCCGTGGACCATATCCTTGCCGGGATGGCCGACGCCGATGCGCACACGGCGGTATTCCTTGCCGAGATGCTGGTCGAGCGAGCGGATGCCGTTGTGGCCCGCGGAGCCGCCTCCGGTCTTGACCCTGACCTTGCCGGAAGGGAGTTCGATCTCGTCGTAGAAGACGGTCACGGCGGAGGGATCGAGCTTGTAGAAACGCAGCGCCTCGCCGACCGCCTGGCCGGACAGGTTCATGAAGGTCTGCGGCTTCATCAGCAGAACCTTCTCGCCGCCGAGACGGCCTTCGGCGATCTCGGCCTGGAATTTCCGCGACCAGGGCGAAAAGGAATGGCGGCGGGCAATCGCGTCCGCCGCCATGAAGCCGACATTGTGCCGGTTGTTGGCGTATTTCGCGCCCGGATTGCC
>CAZBBT010000315.1:0-2371 GCA_964490065.1 uncultured Mesorhizobium sp.
GAATAGGCATGGCCCTCCGGCCCGTTATTGCCTTCGGCCAGAAGCTTCTGGCTGAGCGCGGCCACCACGTCGCCGTTCTCGGCATGGACCAGCGGCAGCGCACCGAGCGCCGCGCAGCGCTGGAACGAGGCATACATCTCGTCGTCGTCCACCATCAGCGCGCCCTTGTAGGCCATGAAGTGCTTGAAGGTCGGGATGCCCTTGTCGACGACGGTCGCCATCTCATCGAACACCTTTTCGCCCCACCAGGTGATCGCCATGTGGAAGGAGTAGTCGCAAGACGCCTTCGAGGTCTTGTTGTCCCACATCTGCAAGGCTTCCAGCAGCGACTGCTGCGGCGCCGGCAGGCAGAAATCGACCACCATGGTGGTGCCGCCGGCAAGTGCCGCACGGGTTCCGGATTCAAAATCGTCGGACGAATATGTGCCCATGAACGGCATTTCGAGATGCGTGTGCGGGTCGATGCCGCCCGGCATCACGTAGCAGCCGGTGGCGTCGTATTCGTGGTCGCCATGCAGATCCGGCCCGATGGCCTCGATCCGGCCGTGTTTGAAAAGCACGTCGGCCTTGTAGCTGCGGTCGGCGGTGACGACAGTGCCGTTCTTGATGACTTTGGACATGGGGCTTCCCCTGGCGCTAGTTTCTCTGAACCGGCGAATAGCCATTCTTTTCAAGGCGTATTCTCGCCTTCTCAATTTCCTCTGGCAGGAAAAGTGCTTTCCATCTGGAATCCTCAACGACCAACGCTTCTACCGTTAAGTTCAGCTTTCTTGCTAAATGAAGTGCGGTGAAGCCGTCGGATTGCTTTGCCGCATTTATTAACGTCTTAGCCGTAGCCAGCCCGCCGCGATCGTTCACCATTCCAAGAAAGGTTGTGGCGTTGTACTTTGCCTCCGACTTCGCGCGACGATAGATGTCGAACATCGCGCCTTCAAACCGCCGTTCCAAAGCTGATTTCGTCATCGTACTACCTCCGCGCTTTCACCTGTAGCGAGAAGCAGCACGTCGGCGCGGCCTAGTCCCCCTCCCCCTTGTGGGGAGGGGTTAGGGGTGGGGGTATTCTTGGCAGCGCTCATACCAGGCCAATCTCCCGCAAAATTTCCTCGATGCAGCCATCAAATGAATCCGCCAGATCGCCTGTCGTGAATCGCATCACCTTGTAGTCCTGTCCGGCTAGCCATTTGTCTCGCCTGAAGTCCTTTTCCGCCTGTTCCGGCAGAAAATGGTGTTCGCCGTCCACCTCAATGACAATCATTTTCTCGTGGATTACGAAATCAGCGATGTATGGACCGACGGGTGCTTGCTTGCGGACATGGAGGCCATACCAGCGGCGAAATTCCTTTAATTCCGACCAAAGCTTCCGTTCGCCTTTCGTCATGCTCCGTCGCAGGCGACGGGCTCGGATTATTGTCGCTGGCTCAATTCCAGTCGGCACCGAAAGCACCCCCACCCTCAATCCCTCCCCACAAGGGGGAGGGAGGCTTCGGTCTGCGCCCTCACTCCACCATCTCCGCCGTCTCGACCACCGCATGAAACAGCACGTCGGCGCCGGCGGCGGCCCATTCCCTGGAGATGTCTTCGGCCTCGTTGTGCGAGAGCCCGTCGACGCAGGGGCACATGACCATGGTGGCGGGCGCGACTTTCGCGGCCCAGCAGGCGTCGTGGCCGGCGCCGGAGATGATGTTCATATGGCTGTAGCCGAGCTTTTCCGCAGCCGCGCGCACCCGGCCTACCAGGGTCGGGTCGAAGGTCACTGGATCGAAATGGCCGACCGCCTCGACCGCGCATTTGACGCCGAGTTTTTCGCAGATCGCAGCCGCTCGGCTTTCGATCGCCGCGCGCATGCGGTCGAGCTTTTCCTGGGAGGGCGTGCGGATATCAACGGTGAAGACCACCTGCCCCGGCAGCACGTTGCGCGAATTGGGCGCGAACTTCACCTGGCCGACGCCGCCGACTGCACCCGGCTGCTCGCCCATCGCCACTTCCTGCACCATCTCGAAGATGCGCGCCATGGCGAGTCCGGCATTGACGCGCATCGCCATCGGCGTCGAGCCGGTATGCGCTTCCTTGCCGGTCAGGGTGAACTCCAGCCACCACAGGCCCTGGCAATGGGTGACGACGCCGATCTGCTTGTTCTGGGCTTCGAGGATCGGCCCCTGTTCGATATGGTATTCGAAATAGGCGTGCATCTTGCGCTGGCCGACCTCTTCCTCGCCGACCCAGCCGATGCGCTTCAGCTCGTCGCCGAACGCCTTGCCGTCCATGTCCTTGCGGGCATAGGCGTAGTCCATGCTGTGCACGCCGGCGAAGACGCCCGATGCCAGCATGGCAGGCGCGAAGCGCGCGCCCTCCTCGTTCGTCCAGTTGACGA
>CAZBBT010000316.1:0-2357 GCA_964490065.1 uncultured Mesorhizobium sp.
CCCGGCCTCGACCACGCACCGGCAATTGTCCGACGAGCAGAAGACGGCTGCCGGCGCCGCGCCGGACACGGTGCGCCTGTCGATCGGCATCGAGGACGTCAATGACATCATCGCCGATCTAGACCAGGCGCTGGCGAAAGCCTGAACCGCATGGCATGAAAAGGCTCCGCCGCAATCGGAGCCTTTCTCATGGGTGAATCCCGTTTCCTGACGATCGACCCCGCCGGTGTCACACCGGAGGACGGTGCGCCGGCGACCGAGCGGGTGATCGCGGGCGATCCGAAATTCCGCACCTGGAACCTCGAGGAGCGCGACGGCGGGCTCTACGCCGGGCTTTGGGAAGCCACGCCCGGCAAGTGGCGCATCGAATATGACGAATGGGAGTTCTGCCACATACTGTCCGGGGTCTCGGTGATCGCAGAGGATGGCGGTGAGGCGCGCACGGTTCGCGCCGGTGACAGCTTTGTCCTCAGACCCGGCTTCAAGGGAAGCTGGGAAGTCGTTGAAACGACTCGCAAGGAATACGTCATCAAGCTGTGAGCCGGCGGCTTATGCCCGGACGTGCAGCGCCTCCAGCCCGTGGAAGTGATAGCTGTCGCGGAAGCGCGGCTCCTCTGCCGGCTTGAGGCCGGGCAGGCGCTCGAACAGTGTCTTGAGCGACACCTGCAATTCCAGCCGCGCCAGCGGCGCGCCGATGCAGAAATGGATGCCGGCGCCGAAGGAGACGTTCTTCTGGTCCGCTCGGCTGGGGTCGAACGTGGCGGCATCGGCGAAGGCGGCGGGATCGCGGTTGGCCATGCCGAGCAGCAAGCCGATCTGCTCGCCGGGCTTGATGGTCACGCCGGGCGCCAGTTCCGTTTCCTGGTAAACGTGGCGCGTGAACATGTGCAACGGCGCGTCGAAGCGCAGGCATTCCTCCACCGCGGCGGCGGTCGTCTCCGGCGTGCCGAAGAAGCGGCGCGGATCGCCGCCTTGCATCAGGATGGCGCGCACCGCATTGCCGGTCTGGTGAACGGTCGCCTCGTGGCCGGCGTTGAGCAGCAGGATGACGGACGAGATCAACTCGTCCTCGGAGAGCTTCTGGTCGCCCTCATGCGCGGCGATCAGCAGCGAAAGCAGGTCGTCCCCCGGCATCCTGCGGCGTTCGGCGACGTAACCGCGCAGGAAGTCGGCGAAATCGCGCGCGGCGCGGTTGGCTGTCTCCTCGGCCTCGCGGGTGCGGCCGAGCGTGTACATCGCCACCATGGCATGAGACCAGTCGAGCAGTTGCGGCCCCATCTCCACCGGCACGCCGAGCATTTCGGCGATGATGGTGATGGGCAGCGGCGTGGCGTAGGCGGGGATCAGGTCGAATGCCTGATCGGCCGGAAACCGGTCGATCAGTTCGTTCGCCAGCGCCTCGATCCTGGGCCTGAGCCGTTCCACCTGGCGCGAGACGAAGGCGCGGTTGACCAGTGTGCGAAGCCGCGTATGCACCGGCGGCTCAAGCTCCAGCAGCGAATGCGCCTCGACCGCGTCGAAGGATGTCAGATGCGTCCGGTCCGCGCCGACGCCGCGGCTGTCCGGTATGCCGGCCGGGTTCTGCCGGCCGAGCCTGCGGTCGCGCAGCAGGGCGTTCACGTCGTCGAAGCGCCCGAAGCACCAGAAACCGAACTCTTCCCAGAAGAAGATGCCGCCTTGCGCGTGCAGCCAGGCGTAAGTTTCATACGGGTCCTGGTAGAAGCGCTTCTCGCGCGGATCGAGCCGCAGGCGGCGCGAGGTGGGATCGAAGTCGGCATATGCTATGGTCGGGTGAATCATGAGGAGACGCGCTTTTGAAATCTCCGTTGCTTACAACTGTTGCCGGTTTAAGTGTAGAGCAACGCTTGATTTGCCGTCGCTACGGCTCGCCTGAGGTCCCCTGCCGGGATAATTTCAAAGTTGGTCTGTCGCGTCAGGACTGGGGCACCCGAAAAGTCGTCCACGGCCTTCGCCACCCAGCCGAGGGCGATACGACAGGCTGGTATTTTTGGCTCGATGACAAGTTTTCGATGGCCGACAACTTCTTTCAGCCGATACATGTCAGCCACCTCGGTCAGTACGTACCAACCGTCTTGAGGTTTTTGGCACTAGCGCCAGGTTGGCGTTTTCTCTTCGATGAAACGAACGGCCATGAAGACGTCTGGCACGATCCAACCCTTTTGAAGATTTGAGTAAATCCATGAACATCATCGTCGTCGGCGCCGGCATTGCCGGTCTTTCCACCGCATGGTCGCTGGTCAAGGCCGGCCATTCGGTGTCGATCGTCGAGCAGGGGAAAATCCCCAATCCGCTGGCGGCGTCGGGCGACCATCACCGCATCATCCGCCGCGCCTACG
>CAZBBT010000317.1:0-2354 GCA_964490065.1 uncultured Mesorhizobium sp.
GTGCTCGACCAGAAGCAGTTGACCGCGCCGTTCGGCGGTACGGTCGGCATTCCGAAGATCGATCTCGGCCAGTATGTGACGCCCGGAACGGCTGTGGTCACGTTGCAGGACCTCGAGACGATGCGGGTCGATTTCACCGTGCCGGAGCAGCAGCTTCCGCTGCTGAAGATCGACCAGACGGTGAAGCTCGGCTTCAACGAGGGCGACATGCCGTTCAAGGGCAAGATCAAGGGCATCGACCCGAAGATCGATCCGGCGAGCCGGCTGGTGACGGTGCGGGCCGAAGTCGCCAATCCCGAAGGCAAGCTCACCCCCGGCCAGTTCGTGCAGGTACGCGTCGAACTGCCGGAGGAGGAGGGCGTGCTGGCGCTGCCGCAGACGGCGCTCACCACCAGCCTCTACGGCGACTACGTGTTCGTGGTACGGCCGGCCAAGACCGACGGCCCCGCGGCCGAGAAAGCGGCGGATGCGGCCAAGCCCGCCGAAGCCAAGCCTGAGGAGAAGCCCGCGGCGGATGCGGCAAAGCCCGCCGAAGGCGAGAAGAAGCCGGACCTCGTGCTGGCGCAGGTTTTCGTCAAGCCGGGCCGCCACAATGACGGGCTGGTGGAGATCCTGAGCGGCATCGTGGAAGGCGACGAAGTGGTCACGGCCGGCCAGAACCGGCTGTTCAACGGCATGTCGGTGGTGGTCGACAACACGATCGATCCGACGAAATCGCTCGAGGACAAGGCCGCGAAGCCATGAACGTCTCCGACATCTTCATCCGCCGGCCCGTGCTTTCCACGGTGCTCGGTGCCCTGATCCTGCTGCTCGGCTTCCAGGGCATCTTCAACCTGTCGATCCGGCAGTATCCGGAAGTCGAAGAGACGGCGATCACCATCACCACCGCCTATCCGGGTGCCAGCGCCGACCTGATCCAGGGCTTCATCACGGCGCCGATCGCGCGTGCGGTATCCTCGACCGAGAATGTCGACTACGTCACCTCGGCCAGCCGGCCCTCGTCGTCCACCGTGACCGTGCAGATGAAGCTCGGCTCCGACCCGGACGTGGCGCTGACCGAGGTTCTGTCCAAGGTGCAGGGCGTGCGCGGCGTGCTGCCGGAGGAGGCCAAGGATCCGGTCATCGTCAAGGGCACCGGCCAGTCGTTCGCGATGATGTATCTGTCGATGCAGAACCCGAACATGACGCCGGAGCAGCTCACCGAATATATCGAGCGCGTCGTGCGGCCGCGCATGTCGACGGTGGAAGGCGTGGCCGACGTGCAGGTCTTCGGCGCGGCCGACTATTCGATGCGGGTGTGGATCGACCCGGTCAAGCTCGCCGCGCGCGGCGTGACGGCCGCCGAGGTGCTGACCGCGATCAACAATTCGAACTTCCTCTCCGCCCCCGGCAAGATCGAGAACAAATACAACATGTCCTCGATCACCGTGCATTCGACGCTGCAGACGCCGGAGGCTTTCGCGGCGCTGCCGCTGCGCTCCGAGAACGGCCAGGTGGTGCGGCTGCGCGACGTGGCGAGAGTCGAACTCGCCGCCGAAAGCACCGACACGCGGGTGAACTTCAACGGCAAGCCCGGCACCTTCCTCGCCATCTTCCCGACGCCGGCGGCCAATCCGCTGAATACGGCGGCGGCGATTCACACAATCGTACCGCAGATCCAGGAAACGCTGCCGACCGGCATGACGATCGAGATCGTCTACGATTCGACCGAGCAGATCTCGGCCTCCATCGAAGAGGTCTACAAGACCATCGCCGAGGCGGTCGCCATCGTGGTGGTGGTGATCCTGCTCTTCCTCGGCTCGTTCCGTTCGGTGATGATGCCGATCGTCACCATTCCGCTGGCGCTGATCGGCGTCTGCTTCCTTTTGTTCGCCGTCGGCTATTCGATCAACCTTCTGTCGCTGCTCGCCATGGTGCTGGCCATCGGCCTTGTCGTCGACGACGCCATCGTGGTGGTGGAGAACATCCACCGCCACATGGAAGAGGACCACATGACCGCCATGCAGGCGGCGTTCAACTCGATGCGCGAGATTTCCTCGGCGATCGTTGCCATGACGGTGACCCTTGCGGCCGTGTTCGCGCCGCTGGCCTTCACCGGCGGCCTGACCGGCGCGCTGTTCCGCGAATTCGCCATGACGCTGGCCGGCGCCGTCATCATCTCGGGTGTCGTGGCTCTCACCATCACACCGATGATGTCGGCGCGCATCCTCAAGGCCGGCGCGCCCGGCCGTTTCCAGCGCATCGTCGACGGCACGTTCGAGCGCGTCGAACACGTCTACGAGCGGCTCGTCTCCGGCTCGCTGAAATACCGGCCGGTGACGCTGATGATCGTCATCGCCCTGGTGGCGCTGACG
>CAZBBT010000318.1:0-2301 GCA_964490065.1 uncultured Mesorhizobium sp.
CGGCGGATGAAATGGGTCGGGATGCCCATGCGGTTGAGATGGTTGAAGATGTGCTCGGAAATCCGGTTGTTGAGCACCCCCTTGCCGTCCACCACCTCGTGTTTCTTCTTGTTGAAGGCGGTGGCGTCGTCCTTGAAGAACTGGATCAGCGTGCCCGGCTCAGGTCCCTCGTAAAGGATCTTGGCCTTGCCTTCATAGATGCGGCGGCGTGACTTCATCGGATTGTTCTCTGGTTGGAAGGGCAGGCGGTGTCGACCGGTCCCTCGTCTCGCGGCACCGGCGGGCCGCCATGGGTTTCAATGGCGGTCTCTAGCGCAATCGCGCCTTTTGCTCAATCGGCAAATGGGTCATCTCCCACCGGCTATCCACGCAAATGCCGCAGCGCAACAAGCGACGTAGCATATTGACCGGGAAGCGGGCTTTTGATTTGTGCTGGTCGACCACATATCACTGCCCACGACGACTCGCTTTTCCATTGGAGGAACGCCCATGAGCAGCATGAAGGACCGTGAAGAAGGCTTCGAGCGCAAATTCGTGTTCGACGAGGAACTGCGGTTCAAGGCGACTGCCCGGCGCAACAAGGCGCTCGGCCTGTGGGCCGCCGAAAAGCTCGGCAAATCCGGCACCGACGCGGACGCCTATGCCAGGGAAGTGGTGGTTTCCGACATCGAGGAAGCCGGTGACCACGACGTGCTGCGCAAGGTGCTGAAGGATTTCCAGGCCGCCGGCGTTGCCCAGTCGGAGCATCAGATCCGCCGCACCATGGACGAATTGATGGCGCAGGCGATCGAGCAGATCAAGAACACCTGACGCAGGACCGCCTGTGCTGGACCAATCGACCGCCCGGCCCGCCGGGCGGTTTTTCTTTGCCTTTCCGGCCGTTTCCCGTTGAAACTGGATTCAATCAATGAGGACGGAAAGATGTCACTGAGAGCCCGCCTGGAAGCCGACGAGACGCTTGTCACCGCATGGTCCGGCGTGCCCGACGCGCTGACCGTCGAGATCGTCGCCAAACAGGGGTTCGACTGCGTGACGCTGGACATGCAGCATGGCGGCCATAACGAGGACAGCGTCCTGCGCGGCATAGCCCCGGTGCTGGCCCTCGGAAAGCCGGCGATCGTGCGCATTCCGGTCGGCCGCTTCGACATGGCCAGCCGCGCCCTCGACTTCGGCGCCGAGGCGGTGATCGCGCCGATGATCAACTCGGTGGCGGACGCCAAGGCTTTCGCGGAATCGATGAAATATCCGCCGCTGGGCGGACGCTCATGGGGGCCGACCTACGCCTTCCCGCGCCACGGCAAGGGCGATTTCGCCGAGTGGCTGCATGAGAGCAACCAGCGCACCATGGCCTTCGCCATGATCGAGACGCGCGCGGCGCTGGACGCGCTGGATGGCATCTTGGACACGCCCGGCATCGACGGCATCTTCCTCGGTCCCTCGGATTTCTCCATCGCCTGGACCAATGGGGGCGTCATCGATTCGACGCTGGACGACATGATGGAGACCGTGGGATCGGTGGCCAGGCGGGCGCGCGAGGCCGGCCGCCACGCCGCGATCTATGTTGTCGAGCCGAGAATGGCCGGGCGCGTGGTGAAGATGGGCTACCGGCTGCTCGCCGGCGGATCGGAACATTCCCTGATCGCGCTGGGCGCGAAGACCTTCCTGGCGAGCGTGAAGGAAAACATGGCAAAATAGGGAATAGGGAACAATTCCTGCTCCCTATATTCGCTTCTACAGCCTCGTCATGAACTGCGCGAAGGTCATCGAGCCTTCCGGCCATGGCCCGTGGCCGGACTCGGCGTTGAGATGGCCGGCCTCGCCGGCGTCGATGAACAGAGAGCCCCAGGCCGACGCGATGTCCTCCGCCACCTCGAAGGGGCAATAGGGATCGTTGCGGCTGGCAATGGTGATCGACGGGAATGGCAGCGGGTCGCGCGGGTAGGGGCCGAAGGTCATCAGATGGCGCGGCCGGATCTCGGGATTGGCGACATCCGGCGGCGCGACGAAGAAGGCGCCCGCTATTCTGTTTTTGAACCGCGGGATCGCCTGCACCACACTCGGCACGCCGAGCGAATGGGCGATGACGACGACCGGCCGCTCGGCCTCGTTCACGGCGTTGGCGACCTTGGCGGTCCAGTCCTCGCGCACCGGCTTTGACCATTCCGCCTGCTCGACGCGGCGCGCGGTGGACAGCCGCGCCTGCCAGCGGCTTTGCCAATGGTCGGGCCCGGAATTGGTGTAGCCCGGAACGATGAGGATGTCGGCTTCCTTGACTTTCATGGCCGGCATGTAGCGAGCCGG
>CAZBBT010000319.1:0-2264 GCA_964490065.1 uncultured Mesorhizobium sp.
CGCCTTCGAGCATAAGGACACGATCACCATCGGCCGCAGCCACGGCATCCATGCCGAGCCGACCACTTTCGGCGTCAAGCTGGCGGAAGCCTATGCGGAATTTTCCCGCGCCCGCGAGCGGCTGGTGTTCGCACGGGAAGGCATCGCCACCTGCGCCATTTCCGGCGCCATCGGCACCTTCGCCAACATCGATCCCTACGTGGAAGAGCATGTGGCGAAAAAGCTCGGCCTGAAGCCGGAACCCGTCTCCACGCAGGTGATCCCACGCGACCGCCATGCGATGTTCTTCGCCACACTCGGCGTCATCGCCTCCTCCATCGAGCGGCTGGCTATCGAGATCCGCCATCTGCAGCGCACCGAGGTGCTGGAGGCGGAGGAATATTTCTCGCCCGGCCAGAAGGGCTCGTCGGCCATGCCGCACAAGCGCAACCCGGTGCTGACCGAGAACCTGACGGGCCTTGCCCGCATGGTACGCTCCTACGCCATGCCGGCGATGGAGAACGTCGCACTATGGCACGAGCGCGACATCTCGCACTCGTCGGTCGAGCGCATGATCGGCCCGGACGCGACGGTGACGCTGGATTTCGCGCTGGCCAGGCTCACCAGCGTGGTCGACAAGCTGCTGGTCTATCCGGACAATATGTTGAAGAATTTGAATCGGTTCCGCGGACTTGTTCACTCACAGCGCGTGCTTCTGGCGCTGACCCAAGCCGGCGTTTCGCGCGAGGACGCCTACCGGCTGGTGCAGCGCAACGCCATGAAGGTGTGGGAACAGGGCAAGGATTTTCTCGAGGAACTGCTCGCCGACAAGGAGGTGACGGCGGCGCTTCCCGAGGCTGTAGTCCGCGAGAAATTCGATCTCGGCTACCACACCAAGCACGTGGATACGATCTTCCGGCGGGTGTTCGGCGAGGCGTAAGCCGGAACCCCGGCCTTGGCATCGGCGTTTATCGGCGAACTTTCTGCTGGAGCGCCCATGCCGAGAACCGTGCGAATGCCGAAGAATCTTGAAGAGGTGCCGATCCACCATCCGGACCCGGACGGCGTCAGCCGCCACGGCCATTTCGGCTGGTTCGTCAGCGGCTTCGTCGCCGCCGCGCTTCTGTTCGGCGCCTTCCTGATCTACCAGGGCTATTTCGGCAGCGCGGTCGCCAACCGCGACGAACCGCGCACCATCATCGTCGGAAAATAGTGGCCGCGCCGTGTCAGGCGGCGCCCGCCAGAACCTTGTCCGGCACAAGCCGGATCACCGTGCCCCAGGGGTCCTTTTTCTCGGTCGCGGCGGCGGCATCCGCCGAGCGCATCTCGACCCAGGAGAGGCCGCTACGCGAGGCATCGCGCGGACCGGCGCCGGCGCTCTGCCAGGTGTTGGCGCCGATGTGGTGATGATAGCCGCCCGAGGACAGGAACACGGCCTGCGCGCCATACTTCGCCACCGTGTCGAAGCCGAATTCGCGATGCCAGAAATCCTCCGCCGCGCGCGGGTCGCCCACGCGCAGGTGGACATGGCCGACGACAGTGTTTTCCGGCATGCCCTTCCAGGCGGCGTCATCTTCCGGCACCGAGCCGACGACGCCGGGAATATCCATGCGGTGTGTCGCCATCGCCACCTGACCGTCATTCCAGGCCCAGTCTTCACGCGGACGGTCGACGTAGATTTCGATGCCGTTGCCTTCCGGGTCGGTCAGGTAGAGCGCCTCGGAGACAAGATGATCCGACGCGCCTTCGATGGCGATGCGGTCGGCGACGGCATGGTTGATCCAGCGGCCGAGGTCGGCGCGACCGGGCAGAAGGAAAGCGGTGTGGAACAGGCCAGCGGCGCGTGAATCGTCCGGCTTGGCCGACGGGTCGCGCTCCAGCACCAGCAAGGGTCGGTCCGGCGAACCCAGCGTGATCGTTTCGCCGTCGCGCGACAATTCCTGCAGGCCGATCACGGTGCGATAGAAATCCGCCAACGCATCGGCGTCGCGGGCCTTGAGGCCGACGCGAGCTACGCTGACAGGGGTGGTCGCGGCACAGGGCAGTTCGCTCATCGAAAATCTCCTTGGACGGCCTTGCAGCCGTCATTCGCCGCGGGCAAACCATTGCCGGCGGCCTGTCATGGTCGGTAAATCGGTCATTGTCGTCGTTCACACAAGATGCGCGACATCGAACATCGTGTTCACGATTTCGATACAACGACGGTTTTGCCACGGTTGCGCCCGCAGGTCCGGCTCGCTACATGCCGGCCATGAAAGTCAAGGAAGCCGACATCCTCATCGTTC
>CAZBBT010000320.1:0-2261 GCA_964490065.1 uncultured Mesorhizobium sp.
GATGATAGCGGTGTTGATGCCGATCACCTCGCCGTCCATGTTGAACAGCGGCCCGCCGGAATTGCCGCGGTTTATGGCCGCGTCGGTCTGGATGTAATCATCATAGGGGCCGGAATTGATGTCGCGATTGCGCGCCGAGATGATGCCGAGCGTCACCGTGCCGCCGAGGCCGAACGGATTGCCGATCGCCATCACCCAGTCGCCGATGCGCATCTTGGCTGAATCGCCGAACTTGACGGCGGTCAGCTTGTGGCCCTTGGGGTCCACCTTGAGCACCGCGATGTCGGTCTTGGTGTCGGTGCCGACCAGCGTCGCCTTCAGCGTGCTGCCGTCGGAGAAATTGACCTCGATGTCGTCGGCGTCCGCGATGACGTGGTTGTTGGTCACCACGATGCCCTGTTCGGCATCGATGACGAAGCCGGAACCGAGCGACTGCACCTTCTGCGAACCGCCGTCGCCTCCCTGTCCGCCGCGATCCTTGAAGAAGTCGTCGAAGAAATCCTGGAACGGCGAGCCTTCGGGAAGCTGCGGCATCGGCACCGCGCCCGGACCTTCCGTGCCCTTCACCGTCTGCGAGGTGGAGATGTTCACGACAGCGCCAAGCAGTTTCTCGGCGAGGTCGGCAACCGAAGCCGGGCCGTTGGTCGGCACCGTCGTCGTCACCGTGGCGGCCGCGAAGGACGGCGCCGCGAATACGCCGATCATCAATGCCGCCGAGATCGCGACAAGACCCCTTTTCGTGCCGCCCACAAAGGTTTCGCTGGTCATCGGAGGCCTCCCGGCATTGAGCAAAGTGCGGCGACGAAGGAACGTCGCGCCATGTTGGCGAAAAATACGGCGCGTTTGCGACTGGACCAGACCGCGCCGCGTAAATCCTGCGTTACCGTCAACCCCGCACCAGCCAGACGATGCCGACACCGATCGCCACCGCGACAAGGCCGGCAATGCGCAATGCACTCTCCGGCATCGACAGGACTTCCCCGGCCAGTTTCCTGGCAAGACCGGGAAAGCCGCCATAGACGAGTCCCTCGACGACGAGGACCAGGCCCATGGCCGTCAGGAAATCGTGCACCGGCGGCTATTGCTGCGCCGGTGCTGTCGATGCGCCGCCGCCCGCGGGGGGAGCCGCGGGTGCCGCCGACGCTCCGCCTGCCGGATCGCGGAAGAAACGGAAGAATTCCGAGTTCGGCGAGAGCAGCATCGTGGTGCCGGTATTGTCCAGCGCGGTGCCGTAGGCGCTCATCGAGCGGTAGAAGTCGAAGAAGCCTGGATCGCGCTCATAGGCGTCCGCATAGATGGCACTGCGCTCGGCATCGCCCTCGCCGCGCAGGATCTCCGATTCCCGCTGCGCCTCGGCAACGATCTCGACCGCTTCGCGGTCGGCGCGCGCCCTGATGCGCTGCGCCGCTTCGTTGCCGCGCGCCCTCAGACGCTCGGCCTCCGCCAGTCGCTCCGCCTTCATGCGGTCGTAGGTCTGCTGCGACACCTCGTCCGTCAGGTCGGTGCGGCGGATGCGCACGTCGTCTATCTCCAGGCCAAGCGAGGTCGCTGCCGGCCGCAACTGGTCGCGCACTTCGCGCATCATGTCGGTGCGCTCCTCCGACAGCGCCGCCTCGAAGCCGCGCAGGCCGTAGACACGGCGCAGCGCCGCGTCGAGGCGTGTTTTCAGGCGCTGCTCGGCTTGCTCGATCGAACCCGACACCGTCGAACGGAACACGCGCGCATCCGAGATGCGGTAGGCGATAAAGGCGTCGACCTCGTAGAACTTGCCGCCCGAAACCTGGACGCGGATGTTGTCGAGGTCGAAGCGCATCACGCGCTTCTCGATCATCTGGACGTTGTCGGCCTCGAACATGGAGAACGGCAGCTTGAAATAGATGCCGGGCTCGGTCTTGACGTCGACGATCTCGCCGAAGCGCAGCACGATGGCCTGCTGGCGGGCGTTGACGACGAAGATCGAGGAATAGGCGAGGAACAGCACGATCGCCACAAGGACGGCGATGAAAGGCAGACGGTTGGCCATCACGGCGTCCCTCCGGCGTTCGCATTCGGTGCCTTCGGCGCCACTTCGGGCAGCGGCAGGTAAGGCAGCACGCCCTGCGTGTTGCCCTCGCCGAGGATGACCTTGTTGGAATCCTTCAGGACCTTCTCCATCGTCTCGAGATAAATACGCTTGCGGGTCACCTCCGGCGCCTTGGCGTATTCCTCGTAGACCGAGATGAAGCGCTGCGCCTCACCCTCGGCTTCCTGCACGACACGGT
>CAZBBT010000321.1:0-2259 GCA_964490065.1 uncultured Mesorhizobium sp.
AAGCGCCGAAGCGGAACAGGTTCGGCTGCAGCCAGTCGTTGCCGAGCTCCTCCTTCATCAGCGCAAGGTAGGCGAGCGCATCCTTGGCGGTGGAGATGCCGCCGGCCGGCTTGTAGCCGACGACATGGCCGGTCATTTCGCGGTAGTCGCGAATGGCGCGCAACATCACCAGCGTCACCGGCAGCGTGGCGTTGGTGCCCTCCTTGCCGGTCGAGGTCTTGATGAAATCCGAGCCGGCCATCATGGCGACCCAGGAGGCGCGGGCGACGTTGCGCAGCGTCTGCAGGTCACCGGTGGCGAGGATCGTCTTCATGTGCGCGGAGCCGCAGGCCTGCCTGCAGGTCTTCACCTCGTCATAGAGGGCCTGCCAGTTGCCGGTCAGCACATGCTCGCGGGTAATGACGATGTCGATCTCCTCGGCGCCGTCGGCGACGGAAGCCTCGATCTCCTTCAGCCTTGTGTCGAGCGGCGACAGGCCGGCCGGAAAGCCGGTGGAAACGGCGGCGACGGGAATGCCGGAGCCTCGCAGCGCCTCGACGGCGGTGGCGACGAAGCGATGGTAGACGCAGACCGCGCCGGTGGTGATGGTGCGGTCGGCCAGCCCCAGCGCTTCCTGCAGATCCGCGCGCAGCGGATGGCGCGCCTTGGCGCAGAGCCGCCGCACGCGGCCGGCGGTGTCGTCGCCGTTCAGCGTGGTGAGGTCGATGCACTGGATGGCGCGCACCAGCCATGCCGCCTGCCACTCCTTCTTGACGGTGCGCCGCCCGGCCAGCGCCGCCGCGCGCCGCTCAGCAGCGGAGAGGTTGACGCGCACCGCCTCGACCGGGTCGAGGGAAAACGGCACGCCCGGATTCCAAGGCTGCGGCCGGTTGGCGAAAGGCGCTGCCCTGTGGCCGGCCTTGGCCGCCTGCTTCTCGACGATATTCATAGACGCACTCCCGACCTGTCGTCCGGTCCATCTTATAGCGGCGGGCGGCCGCGGCCAATGCGCATCGACGGACGTCGCTGCCCCCACCCCTGCCCCTCCCCGCAATGGGGAGGAAGACGCCGACACTACCGTCTTGCCCAAAATCGACAACGTTGGCCAGTTGTGGCAGCGCCGAAAAGTCCCCCTCCCCCTTGCGGGGAGGGATCAGGGGTGGGGGCTACCGGCGCTTCATCAACCCGAGTTCGCGGCCGTGGCCGACTGGCGCAATCGAACATGCCGTTTATCCGCAAGCACGGCTATGGTTCCTGCTGTACGTTGGGGCCATAGTGACAAGGACATCAGCCGGAGCGGACTTCATGAGCAACCATCACCTGGACTTCTTCATCGACGGCAAGTGGGTGGCGCCCGCCGTGCCGGCCACGCTCGACGTGATCGACCCGTCAACCGAGGAAGCCTACACGAAAATCTCAGTCGGTTCGAAGGCCGATGTCGACCGCGCCGTGGCAGCCGCGAAGGCGGCGTTTCCCGCCTTCTCGCAGACGACGAAGCAAGAGCGGCTGAAACTGCTCAGGCGCATTCTCGAAGTCTACAACGAGCGCTACGAGGACATCGCGCAGGCGGTGAGCCAGGAAAACGGCTCGCCCATCACCTGGGCGCGCGAGGCGCAGGCATGGGCCGGCCGGGCACATATGGAAGCCACCATCAAGGCGCTCGAGGACTACGAGTTCTCCGAAAAGCGCGGCGGAACCATGGTGGTCAAGGAACCCATCGGTGTCTGCGCGCTGATAACGCCGTGGAACTGGCCGCTCAACCAGATCGTCTGCAAGGTGGCGCCGGCGATAGCCGCCGGCTGCACGGTGGTGCTGAAGCCCTCCGAGATCGCGCCGATCAGCGGCATCGTGTTTTCCGAGGTGATGGAGGCGGCCGGCACGCCGAAGGGCGTCTACAACATGGTCAACGGCACGGGGCCGGATGTCGGACAGGTCATGGCAGGCCATCCGGACGTCGACATGGTGTCGTTCACCGGTTCGACGCGGGCCGGCATCATCGTCGCCGAGACCGCCGCCAAGACCGTCAAGCGCGTGGCGCAGGAACTCGGCGGCAAGTCGGCCAACATCGTGCTGCCCGGCGCCGACTTCGAGCAGGCGGTGCGCAAGGGCGTCGAGGGCTGCTTCGGCAACAGCGGCCAGTCCTGCGACGCGCCGACCCGCATGCTGGTGCCGGCGGCGCGCCACGACGAGGCGCTGGCGGTAGCCAAGAAAGCCGCGGAGGCCCACAAGGTCGGCGATCCGCGCAACGAGGACACGCAGCTCGGCCCGGTGGTCAGCCAG
>CAZBBT010000322.1:0-2252 GCA_964490065.1 uncultured Mesorhizobium sp.
AAACCCCCGAACCTTTCTCAAGGCCAACGTCTCACATCTAACTGAACCCGGTCACGCGTCCCGGCTGCGGCAAGATGGGATTGTACCGGCGATGCCTCGTAATCCCGATCCTCTTGCGGGCGGGCAAAACTTCGCACAGTCTTGGACGAGCGGAGGGGGCAACGATGCGCGGCGAGGTTCTCTATTACGACGAGGCGCAGGGCTTCGGCTTCATCCACGGCGCCGACGGCAACCGCTACACCTTCACGGTCGAGGATCTGCGCCGGCGGATGGAGATCGCCAAGGGCACGACGGTCGAATTCCAGCCGAAGGGCGACAAGGCGCGCGACATCTTTTCGCTGCGCACGCAGGTCACGGCGCGGCCGGAGAACCGGCCGGCGGGGGCGGCGCCGATCGTCTCCGCATCGGTTGCCGCTGCTTCAGGACCGCCTGCATCGCCGCGGTTCGGCCGCTTCGCGGTCAACGGCGACGCTGCGGAACCGACGGGGCTGTGGAGCTACTTTCGGCGCGGCCTGACGGAAAAATACGCCACCTTCTCGGGACGCGCGCGACGCAAGGAATATTGGGGCTATTTCCTGTTCTGGACGATCGCGCTGTTCGCCATCTGCTTCATAGGCCTGATCGCCGACGGCACGGTCGGCAATCTCGACCGCAGCGACGGACCACGGCTAACCATGGCCGCCTGCGGCCTTTTCGTGCTGGCGACCTTCCTGCCCGGACTGGCGATCACGGTGCGGCGCATCCACGACCTCGGCCTGTCAGGCTGGTTCTACCTGCTGGTCTTCATTCCCTATATCGGCGCGCTGATCGTCTTCGTCTTCACGCTGGTCCCCGGCCAGAGACAAGAAAACAAATGGGGGCCGGTGCCGGCGGGTGCCTGAGGCGGAACCTTCGAGGCCTGGGAGGGGATCGGCCGCACGAAGGTTCAGCCCGCGCCCTTGACGAATGCCGCGACCCCTTCGACCAAGCCCTTCGCGAGCCGCCGCTCGGGGTCACCGTAGCTTCCGATATTGGCGGCGAGATCGCCGTCCGGCACATCCTTCAGCACGTGATTCATCGTCGGCAGATCGAGGCGCCGCGCAGCCGGGAGAGCCGCGGCAAGACGGTCGGCATCTTCCGTCGTTATCTGCAGGTCGTTGCCGCCCTGGACGATGAGGACAGGCAGATCCACGGCTCGAATCAGCGCAGCCGGGTCATAGGAGAAGAGATCACGAAGGTAGCCCTGGACCTGCGGTGCAAAGAGTTGCCATATCACCTCCGGCTTTCCGGTGGTCTCGACGTCTCCGCCGCGTTCCAGCGTGTCGATCGCGCCAAGAAGATCGTCCATGTAGTGCCTGTTGTGCGGATTGACGGCCAGTTGGGCACGCAGGACATCGCCAAGGCGGCGGCCCGGTCCCGCAATCAGGAAGAGCCCGCATATCCCGTCCGGGCGCTGCGCGGCGGCCAGCGCGATGAGCGCGCCTTCGCTGTGACCGGCGAGCCAAACGCAGTCGACCCTCATATTGTGTCGCGCCACTGCGATCCACGCATGCGTGTCGGCCACGTAGTCCGCGACCTTCACGGCGTTCGGATCCGTGACGGCTCCGGCGCTGCCAAACATCCCCCGCTTGTCGATGCGGATGGAGGCGATGCCGCGGTCGGCCAACCCTTCCGCCAGGAGGCGGTAGGGAGCAGCCCGCACGCCGAGCGGGCTGTTGCCGTCGCGATCTGTCGGGCCGGAGCCGGGTACGATGAGAACGACCGGTGCGCCCTCGCCAGCCTGGAGATATGTCCCGCGCAGCTCTCCCTTTGGCCCTGGTGCAGCCAGGTCGACCGATTGGGCCGAGGCGACGCTCATGGCGGCAAGCAGCCCTGCAAGGGGCGCCAGAGGCCGCACGCGGCCCCCTATGCCGACGCGTCGAGGAATTTCTCCAGAACCTTGTCACCCATGTCGGCGGTGCCGACTTCCGTCATGCCGGCGGACATGATGTCCTTCGTGCGCAATCCGTCGTCCAGCACCGCCGCGATCGCCGCCTCCAGCTTGTCGGCCTCGGCCACCATGTTGAAGGAATAGCGCAGGCACATGGCGAAGGAGGCGATCATCGCGATCGGGTTGGCGATGCCTTTGCCGGCGATGTCGGGCGCCGAGCCATGCACCGGCTCATAGAGCGCCTTGCGCTTGCCGGTCCTGGCATCCGGCGCGCCGAGCGAAGCCGACGGCAGCATGCCGAGCGAGCCGGTCAGCATGGCGGCGACGTCCGACAGCATGTCGC
>CAZBBT010000323.1:0-2245 GCA_964490065.1 uncultured Mesorhizobium sp.
GCCGGTGTAGGAGTGGATGGTGGTCATGAAGCCGCGCTCGATGCCGATCGCGTCGTGCAGCACCTTGGCGACCGGGCCGAGGCAGTTGGTCGTGCAGGAGGCATTCGACAGGATGATGTGGTCCTTCGAGATACGGTCGTCATTGACGCCGAAGACCACGGTCAGATCGGCGCCGTCCGCGGGCGCGGAGACCAGCACGCGCCGCGCGCCGGCGGTCAGATGCGCGGACGCCTTCTCCTTCGAGGTGAAGATGCCGGTGCATTCGAGCGCGATATCGACTTCCAGCTCGCGATGCGGAAGCTCGGCCGGATTGCGGATCGCCGTCACCTTGATCGGCGGCAGGTCGTCGACGCGCAGCGTGTCGCCCTCGACCGTGACCGTGCCGGGAAAGCGGCCATGGACGCTGTCGTAGCGCAGCAGGTGCGCGTTGGTCTCGATCGGGCCGAGATCGTTGACCGCGACGACCTCGATGTCGGTCCGTCCCGATTCCAGGATGGCGCGCAGGATGTTGCGGCCGATGCGGCCGAAGCCGTTGATTGCGACGCGAACGGGCACTTCTTTCCTCCGTTTAGATGATGAGCTTCAACGCCGCCGCGGCTATCGCCTCGGGCGTGATGCCGAAATGGCGGTAGAGATCGGGGGCAGGGGCGCTGGCGCCGAAACCGGTCATGCCGACGAAAGCACCGTTTTCGCCGGTCCAGCGATCCCAGCCGAGCCGCACGGCAGCCTCGACCGCGACGCGCGGGCCTGTGCCCAGAACGGCGCCGCGATAGGCGGCGTCCTGTTCCTCGAACAGTTCCCACGACGGCATCGATACGACCGCGGCGGCGATACCGTGCTCAGCCTCAAGCATTTCGGCGGCCGCCACGGCGATCTCGACTTCCGACCCGGTGGCGATCAGGGTGACGGCGCGGGGGCCGTCCGGCTCGCGCAGCAGATAGGCGCCGCGCGCCGAGCGGTTCTCGACCGTATGCGCCTGGCGCAACATGGGCAGGTTCTGGCGTGACAGCACCAGCACGCTCGGCCGGTCCTCGCTTTGCAGGGCAAGCTCCCAGCACTCCGCCGTTTCGATGATATCGGCGGGGCGGTAGACGTCGAGGTTCGGCGTCGCGCGCAGCATCGCCAGATGCTCGATCGGCTGGTGCGTCGGGCCGTCCTCGCCGAGGCCGATGGAATCGTGCGTCATCACGTAGACGACGCGCTGGCCCATCAGTGCCGAAAGCCGCATTGCGCCGCGCGCATAGTCGGCGAAGCACAGGAAAGTTCCGCCATAGGGCACGAAGCCGCCATGCAGGGCGATGCCGTTCATGGCCGCCGCCATGCCGTGCTCGCGGATGCCGTAGTGAATGTAGCTGCCGGCGTAGTCGCCTGGCGCCACACGCCTCATGCCCTTGGTGACGGTGAGGTTGGAATGCGTGAGATCGGCCGAGCCGCCGACCGTCAGCTCCGTGGCGGCGTTGATGATGCCAAGCGCCATTTCCGAGGCCTTGCGGGTGGCGACCTTGGTCTTGCTCTCGACATGCTCCTTGCGGAAGGCCTCGAGCGCGGAGAACAGGGCTTCCGGAATCTCGCCCGACATCGTGCGCTCGAAGCCCTCGCGGTGGGGCGAGGCGGCAAGCCGCTGCTCCCAGGCGCGCCGGGCCGCGCGGCCTCGCTCGGTGATCTCGCGCCAGGCGGAAAGGATGTCGTCCGGCACTTCGAACGGCGCATGCGGCCAGCCGATGTTCTCGCGGGTCGCGGCGATTTCGGCTTCGCCCAGCGGCGCGCCATGCGTCCTTTCCGAGCCGCCGAGGTTCGGCGCGCCCTTGCCGATTACGCTGCGACAGGCGATCAGCGAAGGTCGGTCGGACGTGCGGGCGATTTCGATCGCGACGGCGATGGCTTCGATGTCATGGCCGTCCACGGGCTGCACGTCCCAGCCGGCGGCCTTGAAGCGCGCCGGCTGGTCCATCGACGTGGAGAGCGAAGTGGGCCCGTCGATGGAGATCGAATTGTCGTCCCAGAACACGATCAGCCGCTCGAGCTTCAGGTGCCCGGCAAGGTCGATCGCCTCGTGGCTGATGCCCTCCTGGAGGCAGCCGTCGCCGGCGATGACATAAGTGAAATGATCGACGAGATCGGCGCCGTGCCGCACGGCGAGCATGCGCTCGGCCAGCGCCATGCCGACAGCGGTGGAGATGCCCTGGCCGAGCGTACCGGTGGTCGTCTCGATGCCAATCGCATGGCCGTATTCCGGGTGACCGGA
>CAZBBT010000324.1:0-2231 GCA_964490065.1 uncultured Mesorhizobium sp.
CTGGTCGTAGCGGTAGCGCGGCAGCACCGCCTTCGCCATCGAGAAGATGAAGAAGACGAACACCATCTTGAGCACGAACCAGATCAGGCCCGGAACCCAGGTGAACGGCGCCAAATCGAAGGGCGGCAGCCATCCGCCGAGGAACAGGATGGTGGTCAGCGCACACATCAGCACCACGGCGACATATTCGCCGAGGAAGAACAGCAGGAACGGCGTCGAGGAATATTCGACCATGTGGCCGGCGACCAGTTCCGACTCCGCCTCGACCAAGTCGAAGGGCGGCCGGTTGGTCTCGGCCAGCGCCGAGATCATGAACACGACGAACATCGGCAGCAAGCCCAGCCAATGCCAGTCGAGGAAGGTGTTGACCGGCAGACCTAGATGCGTGCCCAGCCCGTCCTGCTGCGACAGCACGATATCGGACAGGTTGAGCGAACCGACGCACAGAAGCACCGCGACGATGACGAAGCCGATCGAGACCTCGTAGGACACCATCTGCGCCGCCGAGCGCAGCGCCCCGAGGAACGGATATTTCGAATTCGACGCCCAGCCGCCCATGATGACGCCATAGACCTCGAGCGAGGAGATGGCGAAAACGTAGAGGATGCCGACATTGATGTTGGCAATGGCCCAGCCGTCGCTGACGGGGATGACCGCCCAGGCCGAGATCGCCAGCACCGCCGAGACCAGCGGCGCCAGCAGGAAAACGCCCTTGTTGGCGCCGGAAGGAATGACCGGCTCTTTGAAGACGAACTTGAACAGGTCCGCGAAGGCCTGCAACGTGCCCCATGGGCCGACCACGTTCGGGCCGCGGCGCAACTGCACGGCGGCCCAGATCTTGCGGTCGGCGTAGAGGATGTAGGCGACGAAGATCAGAAGCACGACGATCAGCACGACGGACTTGATCAGGATGATCAGCGCCGGCAGCACGTAGAAGGAGAAGAAGCTGTCCATGTCTACTCCGCCGCCTGCTGAAAGCCGTTCTTCGCCAGCGCCGAGCATTCGGCCATGACGGCCGAGGCCCGCGCGATCGGGTTGGTGAGATAGAAATCCGTCACCGGCGAGGTGAACGCGCGCTTGCCGAGCCGTCCGCCGAGCTTGGCCACCCTGGCGACGTCGTCGGCGCTCCCGGCCGCGATCTGGTCGATGCGGGCAAGGTGCGGGAACTCGCCGTAGAGCTTGGCGCGAAGCTGCGCCAGTGAATCGAACGGCAATTTCTTGCCCAGCACGTCCGACAGGGCGCGCAGGATCGCCCAGTCTTCCTTCGCTTCGCCCGGCGCGAAGCCGGCGCGGCTGGTCATCTGCACACGGCCCTCGGTGTTGACATAGGTGCCGGATTTTTCCGTGTAGGCCGAGGCCGGCAGGATGATATTGGCGCGGTGCGCGCCGGCATCGCCATGCGTGCCGATATAGACGACGAAGGCGTCGCCGGCCTTGCGTATATCCAGTTCGTCAGCGCCGAGGAGGAACAGCACTTCGCTGTCGCCCAGCATTTCCCCGACCGCTTTGCCGCCTTCGCCGGGAACGAAACCGATGTCGAGGCCGCCGACGCGCGCGGCAGCATGGTGCAGAACGGCAAGGCCGTTCCACTCCGGCGTTACCGCGCCGACGGCCGTAGCCAGTTTCGCGGCGAGGCCGAGTACGGCCTTGCCATCGGTTCGCGCCAAGGCGCCCTGCCCCACGATAACAAGCGGTTTCGAGGCTTTCTTCAACGTCTGGAAGAACTTGCCGTTGCCTTCGGCCATCTCCTTGAGGGTTTCGGGACCGGCCCCGAGTTGCTCATAGCCGTAACGCAAATCGCCCACATCGCCGATGACGCCGATCGGCAGCACCGTATCCCCGCGCCAGCGCTTGCGGATTCGGGCATTGAGCACCGATGCCTCGAAGCGCGGATTGGCGCCGATGATCAGCACGGCGTCCGCATCCTCGATGCCCTCGATGGTCGGGTTGAAGATGTAGCTGCCGCGTCCCAGCGACGGATCGAGCGCCGCGCCGTCCTGCCGGCAGTCGATATTGGCGGAACCCAGCGCGTGCATCAGCAGCTTCAGCGCATACATCTCCTCGACGGCAGCCAGATCGCCGGCGATGGCGCCGATCTTCTCGGGCGCTGCCTTGGCAACGGCGTCCCTGATCGCGGAAAAGGCCTCGTTCCACGAAGCCGGAACCAGTTTACCGTCCTTGCGCACATAGGGCCGGTCGAGGCGCTGGGTGCGCAGCCCGTCCCAGATGTG
>CAZBBT010000325.1:0-2216 GCA_964490065.1 uncultured Mesorhizobium sp.
AAAACGGCCGGCTTGTGGATGATGGCGCGGCCGCTGGCGCCACGCTGGCGCTGGCCGCCGGACAACTGGCTGGGCTTGCGGTCGAGCAACTGCTCAAGCTTCAGGATGCGCGCGGCCTCGCCGACACGCTTCTCGATCTCGGCTTTCGGCGTTTTGTTCAGCGACAGGCCGAAACCCATGTTCTGGGCGACGGTGAGGTGCGGATAAAGCGCATAGGACTGGAACACCATGGCGATGCCGCGCTCGCGCGGTTCGGCCTCGTTGCACAGCTTGCCGTCGATATGGAGTTCGCCGGCGCTGATGTCCTCCAGGCCGGCGATCATGCGCAGAAGCGTGGACTTGCCGCAGCCGGACGGGCCGACGAAGACGACGAACTCGCCGTCGGCGACATCGAGATCGACATTGCGGATCACGTCCACCTTGCCGAACCGCTTCTGTACGCTTTTGAGCTTCAGCGAAGCCATTTCGGCCCTCCCGTCATGTGGTCACTTGCCGTCATGCGACCGCCCTGATCGAGCGCGCCGTCTGTTGCAGCGCCTCGAAGGCGGTGAAGCGCCGGCTATGGAATCGAGTGAAATCGCCGCCCGCGGGCGTGAATGTCTCCGCGATGGACGACATGGCTGCCATTGCGTCCAGCAGGCTGGCGAAGGCGCCGGCGGCCGTCGCACCGAGCATCGCCGCGCCCAGCAGCACCGGCTCGGCCTGCGCGGGAACCAGCACGGGCAGGCCGGTGCAGTCGGCCAGCAATTGGCGCGCGAGGGGATGGCTGCCGGCGCCGCCGCTGATCGCGATGGCCTCGATCGTCGCGCCCTGGCGGCGACTCGCCTCGATGATCTGGCGCAGGCCGTAGCCGATGCCGAGCAGGCCGGCGACGTAGAGGGCGATCAGACTGTCCACGTCGCGATCCATGCCGAGACCGGCAATCACCGCGCGCGCTTCCGGATCGGCGAAGGGCGAGCGGTTGCCGAGGAAATCCGGCACGACATGCAGCGGACCGGCGAGACGGGCCGCATTGGACAGCGCGGGTGAAGCCCTCGCGGCGGCATCGGCCAGCCATTGCGGTAGCGATTTGCCTTCGGCGGCGGCCGTGGCGCGCGCGTCGTTCCAGGCAGGATGGTGCGCGATCAACTGGTCCAGCGCCGCGCCGGCGCTCGACTGACCGCCTTCGCTGAGCCACAGGCCCGGCACCATTGCCGAAAAATAAGGACCCCAGACGCCCGGCACGAAGACCGGTTCGGCGCTGCTCGCCATGGTGCAGGCGGAGGTGCCGAAGACATAGGCCATGGTGGCGGTGGCGTCGCCGGCGACAGAGCCGACGCCGCCGGCATGGGCGTCGATCAGGCCCGCGCCGACCGGCGTGCCGGGGTCGAGGCCGAGTTCGGCGGCGGCTTGCGCCGTCAGCCCGTTGCCCAGCGGCTCCGCGCCGGGAACGATTTCGGTGCCGATGCGGGCAAAGCCGTCGTCGGCGAGGTCGCCGAGGCCGATCAGCCGGAAATAGGTTTCGTCCCAGCGCTCTTCATGCGCGAGATAGGTCCATTTGCAGGTGACCGTGCAGGCCGAGCGGGCGAGCGAGCCGGTGGCGCGCCAGGTCAGGAAATCGGGCAGGTCGAAAAACTGCCAGGCCGCCGCGTAGGTCGCCGGCAGCTTCTCCTTCAGCCAGAGCAGCTTAGGCGTCTCCATCTCCGGCGAGATCGTGCCGCCGACATAGTTCAGCACGGCATGTCCAGTGGCGTTGATGCGGCGAGCCTGGTCGATGGCGCGATGGTCCATCCACACGATGATGTCGCGTTCGGCTTGGCCGTGCGGGCCGACGGGCAGGGGCCTGCCGCCTTCGCCAAGGACGACCAGCGAGCAGGTGGCGTCGAAGCCGATGCCGGCAATATCGTCGGCTTTCAGCCCGGCCGTCGTCATCGCTTCGCGCACGCTGGCGCACACCGCCCGCCAGATGTCGCGACTCGACTGCTCGGCGATGTCGGGGCCGTCCCGGTAGAGCGCGATGTCGCGTTTGGCCGAAGTCAGCATGGTGCCGGAGCCGTCGAACACGCCGGCCCGCGCGCTGCCCGTGCCCACGTCGACGCCGATGAAATGGGTTGCGTTCACCAGCATGCACCCCCATCCCTAACTTCTCCCCCTTGTCGGGAGGGCAGTCGCCTATGGCACCGCACCCCCACCCCTAACCCCTCCCCACAAGGGGGAGGGGGACTTTGCGGCAGCGC
>CAZBBT010000326.1:0-2203 GCA_964490065.1 uncultured Mesorhizobium sp.
CGACGGCTGATCTCCCCCCTTGAGGGGGAGATGGCCGGCAGGCCAGAGGGGGGTGTGCCGAAGCGCCTGCATCTCGAAAAACGGCTACTCCGCCGCCTCCATATGCCCTTCGATGTGCCGCGTCTTCTTCGACAGGTCCTCGTAGTCGCGCTGCCATTCGGTCGGCCCGTTCGACGGTCCGACCTGCACGGCCGTGACCTTGTATTCAGGGCAGTTGGTCGCCCAGTCGGTCGCTTCCGTCGTGACGACGTTGGCCTGCGTGTCTGGGTGGTGGAAGGTGGTATAGACCACGCCCACCGCCACGCGGTCGGTGATCAGCGCGCGCAGCGTCGTCTCACCGGAGCGCGAGGCCAGCCGCACCCAGTCGCCGTCGCGGATGCCGCGATCCTCGGCGTCGTGCGGATGGATTTCCAGCCGGTCCTCGTCGTGCCAGGCGACATTGCCGGTGCGTCGCGTCTGCGCGCCGACATTGTACTGGCTGAGGATTCGCCCCGTGGTGAGCAGCAGCGGGAAGCGCGGTCCGACCTTCTCGTCGGTGGCGACATATTCGGTGCGCACGAAATTGCCCTTGCCGCGCACGATGCCGTTGATGTGCATGATCGGCGTACCGAGCGGCGCCTTCTCGTTGCAGGGCCACTGCACCGAACCCTCGCGTTCCAGAAGGTCGAAGGTGACGCCGGAGAAGGTCGGCGTCGTCGCCGCGATCTCATCCATGATCTCGGACGGATGCGTGTAGTTCCAGTCGAGGCCGAGGGCGCGAGCCAGTTCCTGCGTCGCCTCCCAGTCCGCGTAGCGTGCCTTCGGCTCGATCACCTTGCGCACCAGGTTGATGCGGCGTTCGGCGTTGATGAAGGTGCCGTCCTTCTCCAGGAAGGTCGAGCCGGGCAGGAACACATGCGCGTAGCGCGCGGTCTCGTTGAGGAACAGGTCGTGCACCACCACGCATTCCATCGCGGCCAGGCCGGCGGCGACGTGCTTGGAGTCGGGATCGGACTGCAGAATGTCCTCGCCCTGAATGTAGATGCCCTTGAACGAGCCATCGGTGGCGGCATCGAGCATGTTGTTGATGCGCAGGCCGGGCTCCTTGTCCAGCGTCACGCCCCACAGGTCCTCGTAGATCTGGCGCACCGAATCGATGGCGATGTGGCGGTAGCCGGGGAATTCGTGCGGGAAGGAACCCATGTCGCACGAGCCCTGCACGTTGTTCTGGCCGCGCAACGGGTTCACGCCGACGCCGCGCCGCCCGAGATTGCCGGTCGCCATGGCGAGGTTGGCCAAGCCCATCACCGCGGTCGAGCCCTGGCTGTGCTCGGTCACGCCGAGGCCGTAATAGATAGCACCGTTGCCGCCGGTCGCGTAGAGGCGGGCGGCCTGGCGGATCGTCTCGGCATCGACGCCGCAGACCTTGGCGGTCTCTTCCGGACTGTAGCGCGGATCGGAAACGAACTCGCACCAGTCCTCGAAGGCGTCCCAGTCACACAGTTCCCGGATATAGCTCTCGTTGTAGAGTTTTTCGGTGACGATGACATGCGCCAGCCCGGTCAGGATGGCGACATTGGTGCCGGGCTTGATCGGCAGGTGATGGACCGCCTTGACATGCGGGCTCTTCACCAGATCGATGCGGCGCGGATCGATGACGATGATCTTGGCGCCCTCGCGCAGGCGCTTCTTCATGCGTGAGGCGAAGACCGGATGCGCGTCGGTCGGGTTGGCGCCGATCAGCAGCATGACGTCGGTCTCTTCGACCGAATCGAAATCCTGCGTGCCGGCCGAGGTGCCTAGCGTGGTGTTGAGGCCATAGCCGGTCGGCGAATGGCAGACGCGCGCGCAGGTATCGACATTGTTGTTGCCGAAGCCCTGCCGCACCAGCTTCTGCACCAGATAGGTTTCTTCGTCGGTGCAGCGCGAGGAGGTGATGCCGCCGATCGAGCCGCGGCCGTACTGGTACTGGATGCGGCGGAACTCGCCGGCGGCGCGGGCGAGCGCCTCCTCCCACGTCACCTCGCGCCAGGGATCGGTGATCTTCTCGCGCACCATCGGCGAAAGGATGCGGTCCTTGTGATTGGCGTAGCCATAGGCGAAGCGGCCCTTGACGCAACTATGGCCGTGATTGGCCTTGCCGGCCTTGTAGGGCATCATGCGCACGATCTCGTCGCCCTTCACCTCGGCCTTGAAGTTGCAGCCGACGCCGCAATAGGCGCAG
>CAZBBT010000327.1:0-2192 GCA_964490065.1 uncultured Mesorhizobium sp.
TAGAGGCCGACATCGTTGTAGTGGCCGATCACCACCACCTTGGAGGTGGGATCGCAGTGCTCGGCCAGTTGGCCGAGTTGAGCCAGGAGTTCCTTGGGCTCGGCACGCGATTCCAGCACGATCAGATTCGGCGTCGGCGCCGACTGGTAGAACTCCAGGGCCGTGGGGATTCCGCCCATATGCACCTTGAGGTGCGCTTTCGACATGCGCCGGTCCTCGCCGGCGCGCTCGATCGGGCCTGCGACACCCTCGGTCTCGCAGAAAGCCTGGATGGAGATGCGCGGAATGGGCCGCAGCGCCTGCATGGCCGCAACGTCTTGCGCGGCGGTTTCCTCGGCGTCGGTGCGGGCATCGTAGGCAAGATTGCTCATGGTCGCTCTCTCTCGGAGAAATGCGGCTTAGTATTCGATTTCGGAATTGCCGAGGAATTCGTCGGAAATGCCCCGCTTGCGATAGACATCGATCACCGCGTCACGGTTCTCGGCGTCGATCTCGGTCTGCTTGCGCGGACCAAGCAGGTCGGCCGGATTGGCGAGCTGGGCGGCGAGGTTGTTCTGGTACGAGCAGCCGAAATCCGCGTAGTGCTTGTTTTCGCTGGTCTCGAGCATGTCCTCCGGCCAGCGCCCGCATCTGTCGGTGTGGGCGCGCATCGAGGAATAGGCGACCCGGACGGGTGGAGAGACTTCGCCCGACGCCTGATAGGCCGTCATCGCGATGCGATTGGCGCGGACACCGCCGGCTACCGCGATCCGCCTGAAGTCCCTTGCGGCCGCTCGCGCCGCGATCTCGTTCGCCGATCCCGATGGCACGGTGATGGTCAGCACGGGGGCCGCGCTGCGGTCATAACCATCCAGGAAACCGAGCAGCGCCTGGCGCTGCGCCTTGGTGGCGCCACGATCGCTGGCGCCGACCGGCAGGTCGATCTTCTCGTCCTTCTCGGAAATGACGATCGGGTGGTTGGTGCGATAGTCGTCGGGGATGGAGCCGACGGTGATGGAGTCGCGGTTGGCGCAGCCCGAAAGGAGCGCCATGGCCGCGGCCGCGCAGAGCGGAATGGCCGAGCCGCCGAGCCGCAGGCGGAAACCGCGCGGCGTTCCGGTGAAAGCGCCTGCCCCGAAATTTGAACCAGACATGTCCGTTCCCCGCTTACTTGTAGATGAAGCCGACGACGCCGTGGTAGCGCCCGGCAGGCCTGTCGGTCTGCATGGTGCCGTAGACGCGGTTGACGCGGCCAAGGAAGATGCCGGCTCCGTCGCTTGCCGGCGTGAAGTTGTCGTCCGGCTTGGCGAGATCGTTGCGCGCAACCGGGCGAACCAGGTAGGGCGTGATGATGACGACCAGCTCGCTCTCGTTGCGCACGAAGTCGCGGCTGCGGAACAACGAGCCGAGAACCGGGATCTTGGCCAGGCCGGGCAGGCCGGTGATGGCCTGCCGGACGTCGTCGCGGACCAAGCCGGCGATCATCATCGACCCGCCGGAAGGAAGCTCGACCGTGGTGTCGGCCAGGCGCTTGCGCAGCGAGATCATGTTGGAGTCGTTGAGCGACACCGATCCCTCGATCGTCGGCTCGGAGACCGAGGTCCGCACCTTGAGGCTGATCCGCCCGGGAGACAGGACCACAGGCTGGAATTCCAGGCCGATGCCGTAGTCGATGGTCTTGTACCCGTAGGTGCGCTTTACCGTGCCGTCGTCCTGCTCCTCGTTGTCGGCGCTGTTGAGCAAATTGTATTCGCCGCCGACCTTGAAGGTCGCCTTTTCGCCGGACACTGCGGTCAGGGTCGGCTCGGCCAGGGTCTTCATCACCCCCGACTGCTCCATGGCATTGATGTAGGCCCTGAGGTTCGAATTGCCGATCTGGCCGCCCGAGTCGGAAAGAGGCTTGCCGAGGCCGGGATAGCTCTGGCCAAGCACCGACCAGGTGATGCCGTCGGAGCCGCCATTGCCGATCATGTTGACGCCGAGCTGCTTCATCACCGAGCGGCTGACCTCGGCCACGGTCACCTTGAGCGTGACCTGGTCGTCGCCGATAATCTGGAGAAGGTTGATGATGGCGCTCTTCTGGCGTTCGGAATCGGGGTTGTTGATGTCGACGCCGCCATCGGCGGATCCGCCTGCCGCGGTCTGCGAATACTGGCCCGTCGTCGCCTCGCCGCCGGTCACGAAGGCGTTGGCGAGATCGACGGCGCGCTTGG
>CAZBBT010000328.1:0-2187 GCA_964490065.1 uncultured Mesorhizobium sp.
CAAACAATGGCCAGGACGACACGATCACGCTGACGGCCGATATCACCGCCACCAGTACCGCCAACTTCACCAACGGGTTCCTTGCCAACATCAACCTGGCTGAGAGCAACAAGCTCACCATCATCGGCGGCGGCCACGCCCTCGATGCCGACTACTATGGCAGGGTTCTGTCCGTCTCGGCAGGCGACAGTGTCGAAATCCAGAACCTGACCATCCGGGGCGGCCTGGTTGCCAGCGCCGGCGGCGACGGTGGCTTCTCAGCAGAAGACAGTCTCGGTGCCGGCATCACCAACTATGGCAATCTCTACCTAGTGAACGTCATGGTCACCGCCAATGTTGCCTCTGGTGGCGGTGGTGGAGGAGGTTCACGTGGAGATCACATGACTGGCGGTGGTGGCGGAGGCGGAGGGTACGGTGGACGAGGAGGGGCACCGGGAGGTACGGATGGCGCTTACCTTTATGCGCCCAGACCGTCACCGCCTCCACCTACTGGCGCCATTGGTAGCGCAGGCCTGGGTTACGGCGGCGGCGGTGGCGGTTCTTCAATAGGTGGCAGCGGCGGGGCTATAAACTATTTCACGAATGGTGGCGCCGGCAGCATCGCCAGCAATGGCAGTATGTCAATAGGCGGCGGAGGTGGTGGCAGTGGGTTCAGCGGCGAGGGTGGCGCCGGCGGTTCCGCAGTTGGAGGCATCTTCAATGCCTCTGGCGCCACGCTATTCATTGTCGGGACATCGACCATCTCCAACAATCTCGGCGCTGGTGGTGGTGGTGGTGGCGGCGGCGGCGGCAATTACGGCTTCAATCAGGACGGCGGGGACGGAGGGCGCGGTGTTGGCGCCATCTGGAATGAAGGCACGTTACGCATGACTGCAGCGAACTTCGCCGCCATGACCGGCAACGCCGGTGCAAGCGGTGGTGGAGGCCTGGAGGGCGGCACCGGCAGTCCTGGCGAGATGCCGGACGCCTTTGACGACATCTATAACATCGGCACGCTCGATACTGCTTACGTAGCCGCCACCATATTTACCGTAGAAACCGGCAGCAACAATCCGCTGGATGGCTTGGGCTCAGCATATTCGGGTACACCAGCAAGCAACTTTGTCACAGGCGACTTCAACGGCGATGGCTTCACCGACGTAGTCGTTCGGCTTGCCGATAACACCGGCGTCGAGATGTGGAAAAACAATGGAAATGGCACTTTCACCCAACTCAGCGGTGGGGCCAATCCCTTTGCTGCTATCATAGTCGGGAGTGCTGCAAATTTCGCTATGACGAATCTCGCAGTCGGGGACTGGGACAGCGACGGCGACGAAGATATCTTCAACAGGCAGACGAACCAGTTCTATCGCAATGACGGCGCATCCTTCAGTGTGCAGATTGGTGCCAACAACCCATTGAATGCGCTTGGAGTAGCATATTCCGGTGCGCCGGCCGGCAACTTCGTTATAGGTGACTTCAACGGTGATGGCTTCACCGACATCGTCGTTCGCTTTACCGATAACACCGGCGTCGAGATGTGGAGAAACAACGGAAATGGCACTTTCACTCAGCTCAGCGGTGGGGCAAATCCTTTTGCGGCCGTGACCGTTGGGAGCGCTGCAAATTTTGCCGCAACGAACGTGGCCGTCGGAGACTGGGATAACGATGGCGACGAAGACATTTTCAACAGGCAGACGAATCAATTTTATCGCAATGACGGCACATCCTTCAGCGTGCAGATCGGTGCCAACAACCCATTGGATGCGCTTGGAGTAGCATATTCCGGTGCGCCGGCCGGCAACTTCATCATAGGTGACCTCAACGCCGACGGCCTCACCGACATCGCGGTTCGTAACACCTCCAACACCGGCGTGGTGATGTGGCGTAACAACGGCGACGGCACCTTCACCGAACAGGCTGGCGCCTCAGGGCCCTTTGCCGCCATCGATGTGGGCGGCAGCGCTGCCAATTTCGCCTCGACAAACCTTGCAGTTGGTGACTGGGATAACGATGGCGACGATGATATTTTTGACAAGGCAACCAACGAGTTCTACCAGCAGTCGGATTCTCCTCCGGTCATCGTTTCGTCACCTGCCGGTTCCACCACTTTTCCAGTCGACGGCAATATCGAGATCACCTTTGACGAAGCCATCGCCTCCGGCGGCGAGGGCGTGATCAAGATCTATCGGGCATCCGACGATGCCC
>CAZBBT010000329.1:0-2164 GCA_964490065.1 uncultured Mesorhizobium sp.
CGAGGAAGGCGCCGGACACGTCGAAGCCGAGCAGGGCCTCGCCGCCGTCGCGCTTTTCCAGCACCGTGGCGTCGAGCTGGCCGAGGAAGCAGGAATTGCCGTCGTGGCCGAAATGGATGCGGTCGCCGGCGGCGATGCGCTTGCCCGGCCGCATGAAGGCCAGCCATCGGTCTGGCGCCGTGCGCATGTGCAAGGTGGCTTCGACCTGCGCGACCGCCTCGCCGCGTCGGCGGATGCCGCGCAACTGTGCCGGAATGACCTTGGTGTCGTTGAACACCAGCACGTCGCCGGCCCTGAGCAGCGTCGGCAGGTCGCGCGCGGTGCGATCCTCCAGCCCCTCGCCGGGCCTGACCACCAGAAGCCGCGCAGCATCGCGCGGCTCGGCGGGCCTCAGCGCGATGCGCTCTTCCGGCAGGTCGAAATCGAAGAGGTCCACTTTCATGGCTGCGGCAATAGCCCGATATGAAACCTGCCGCCACCGCCTTGTTGCCGCGCCTTGACGGCGAACGCGTCATTCTGGCCAGCGTTCCAACATACTGCTTGCAAATTGCAATCAGTATAGTATCTTCCAACCGGTTTTCGAAAAGCAACCAGTTGAGGAGACGAACATGGGCAAGGTGCGCATCGGCGGTTTCACCGTTTCACTCGACGGCCTCGGCGCCGGGCCCAATCAGACCCTCGACGACCCGCTCGGCAAGGGCGGGGAGGAACTGCATGAGTGGCTCATCGGCACCAGAATGTTCCACGCGATGCTGGGCAAACCGGGCGGCTCGGAGGGCATCGACGAGAAATACGCCTCCCGCTCGATGGACGGATTCGGCGCCTTCATTCTCGGCCGCAACATGTTCGGGCCGATCCGCGGCGAATGGCCCGACGACAAGTGGAAGGGCTGGTGGGGCGGCAACCCGCCCTATCATGCGCCGACCTTCATCCTCACGCACTATCCGCGCGAGCCGATCGTGATGGAAGGCGGCACGACCTTCTACTTCGTCACCGACGGGATCGAGCCGGCGTTGGAGCAGGCCAAAGCAGCGGCCGGTGATCTCGACGTGAAGATCGGCGGCGGCGTCTCCACCGCGCGGCAATATCTCGGCGCCGGTCTCGTCGACGAGATGCACCTGGCCATCTCGCCCATCGTCCTCGGCACCGGGGAAAACCTGCTCGCCGGCCTCGACCTGCCGGCGCTCGGATTCTCCGTGACGGCGAAGGAAACATCCGAACACGCGCTGCATGTCGTGCTGACGAGGAATTGAGGGGACGGTCGGCGGACCGTCTGGTCAGGTCAGCCGCACCAGCAGCGCGCCGGCGAGCAGAAGCACCGCGCCGGCAATGCGCCCGAGGGAAATCTCGCGCACGGCGAAACCGAGGAAGCCGATGCGGTCCAGCACCATGCCGGCCATGAGCTGGCCGGCGACCAGAAAGGCCATCAGCGCCGCGGCGCCCATGCGCGGGATCAGGATGGTCGAGAGCGTGACGTAGAAGCCGCCGAGCACGCCGCCGGCCACGAACAGCCAGGGCGCCGGCGCCTTCCAGTCCAGCGCGATGCCGTCGAAGCGTGTCACCGCGACGGAAATGATACCGAGCACCACCGCGCCCGACAGGAAGGAGAAGGCGGCCGCGGCCACCGGCAGGCCGAGACCGCGCGCGAGCTGCGCGTTGATCGGCGCCTGCACGGCGATGAAGGCGCCCGATAATATGCCGAGCAGCGACCAGACCAGCCCCATCGTCGACCCGCCCTTCGGACCGCGCCTTACGCAGCCACGTCGGCGGCAACCTTCAGCGACACGATCTTGTCGGGATCCTGCACGGGCTCGCCGCGCTTGATCTTGTCGACATTCTCCATGCCCTCGATCACCTGGCCCCAGACCGTGTACTGGCGGTTGAGGAACGAGGCGTCGTCGAAGCAGATGAAGAACTGCGAATTGGCCGAATTCGGGTTCTGCGCGCGGGCCATCGAGCAGGTGCCGCGGCCGTGGTTGGCGTTGGAGAACTCCGCCTTCAGGTCTGGCTTGTCGGAACCGCCCATGCCGGCGCGGGAAGGTGCATAGTTCGGGTTGCTGGAATTACCGAACTTCACGTCGCCCGTCTGCGCCATGAAGCCGTCGATGACGCGGTGGAACACGACGCCGTCATAGGCGCCCTCGCGCGCCAGTTCCTTGATGCG
>CAZBBT010000330.1:0-2152 GCA_964490065.1 uncultured Mesorhizobium sp.
GAGCTTGTCGAGCTTCTGCGCCACCGAAAAGCCCTTCATCTCGCGCTCGATGATGAAGGCGGTGATGCCGCGCGAGCCCATGGTCGGCTCTGTCTTGGCGTAGACCACCAGCGTGCCGGCATCCGGGCCGTTGGTAATCCACATCGTGGTGCCGTTGACGATGTAGCGGTCGTTGCGCTTCTCGGCGCGCAGCTTCATCGAAACCACGTCCGAGCCGGAGCCGCTCTCCGACATGGCGAGCGAGCCGACTGTCTCGCCCGAGCACAGCGCGGGCAGGTATTTCTGCTTCTGCGCTGCCGTGCCCCAGCGGTTGATCTGGTTGACGCAGAGATTGGAATGCGCGCCGTAGGACAGACCTACAGAGGCGGAGGCGCGCGAGATTTCCTCCATGGCGATGACATGGGCGAGATAGCCCATGCCGGAGCCGCCGCAGTCCGGGTCGGCGGTGATGCCGAGCAGGCCGAGGCTGCCCAGTTCCTGCCACAGGTGCATGGGGAACTCGTTGTCGCGGTCGATCGAGGCCGCCAGCGGCGCTATCTTCTCCTCGGCGAAGCGCCGCACCATGTCGCGCAGCGCCTCGATCTCCTCGTCATGCCCGAATTTCAGCGTGCGGTCGTACATGGCCGTTCTCCCGAATGGTGTCGGCGCCGACAAGGCGCATGGTCATGATAAGATATTTCGCCGTCACGTCGGCGACCGAAAGCCGTTCGTCCGGCCGGAACCAGACGATGACGCCGGTGATCATCTGGATGATCGCCATGGCCGTCAGCCCGACATCGTCGATGGCGAAGACGCCGCTTTCGGCGCCGTCGCGCAATATGGCGCGCAGTTCCTTCTCGTAGGCGGTGCGCCGTTTCAGTATCTGCGTCAGTTTTTCCGGTGACAGGCTGCGCAGTTCCATGTTGGAGACATGGGTCGAGTGCCGCCGCACGATATGGAAACCGATATGGTTCTCGACGAAAGCGGCAAGCCGCCGGACGGGGTTCCCGGCTGACGGACGCGCGTCTTCCCAGGCCTGTTGCAGCCCGTCCATATGCCGGCGCATGAGCGCGAACAGCAGGTCTTCCTTGGTCGGGAAATAGCGGTAGAAGGCGGCCGGCTGCACGCCGACCTCGCCGGCAAGCTGCCGCATCGAGACAGCCTCGTAGCCATGGCGGGCGATCAGCATCGCCGCCGCATCGCGGATCGCCGCTTCGGTCCTCTCGCCGTCGGAACCTGCAGTACGTGCCATGTGCCTCCCGATCAGTCGATAATAAAACGGTCGTTCAATTAATTCAAGGTATGGTCCGCGCGGCTATTATCGGCGTCCGATCTAGACTTTTCCACGCCTAATCCACCGCTGCCAATTTTGACCATGTGGACAAAGGCCGGAGCTTCGCCTCATAGTCATCCGTGGAGTTCTGCAAGGAAACCGCCGGCGAAGAACGGCGTCAACCAGAGGGTCAAGCGATGAAGAATGGGAGCAAGGGCGGGCTCGACCGCCGGGAGTTTTCACGCCGCGACGTGTTGGGGCTGGGCGCGCTGGGATTGACGGCCGCCATGCTGCCGCGCGCCGCGTTCGCACAGGACAAGAAGGTGAGGGTCGCGGCGATCTTCGCCACGCCGATCGAAGAGCCGTGGGACCACCAGATCCACGTGGCGCTGCAGAGGGCCGAGAAGGAACTCGGCATCGAATACAAATGGTCGGAAAAGGTGCAGACCGCCGATTTCGGTCGCGTCATGCGCGAATACGCGCAAGGAGGCTACGACCTCGTCATGGGCGACGCCTTCGCCGCCGAGCGTGAGTCTCGGCGCACCGCCAAGCAGTTCCCCGACACCGCCTTCCTGTTCGGTTCCGGCGCGGGGCCGGCCGAACCGAATTTCGGTGTCTTCGACAACTGGATCCACGAGCCGGCCTACCTGTCGGGCATGATTGCCGGCAAGATGTCGAAGTCAGGCGTCGTCGGCGCGGTGGCCGCCATGGGCATTCCGGAGGTCAACCGCCTGGTCAACGCCTTCTTCGCCGGCGCGCGCGAAGTGAACAAGGACGTGAAGCGCAAGGTCACCTTCATCGGCTCCTTCTTCGATCCGCCCAAGGCCAAGGAGGCGGCGATCGCCCAGATCGACGCCGGCGTCGACGTCATCTATGCCGAGCGCTTCGGCGTCATCGAGG
>CAZBBT010000331.1:0-2099 GCA_964490065.1 uncultured Mesorhizobium sp.
TAGGGGTGGGGGTGCGCAGCCATAGGCGATTGCCCTGCCTCAAGGGGGGAGATCAGCCGTCGCGCCGGCTTTCGCCAATCTCCAACATTGCAGCAGAAGCGGCTACACCGAAGCTGCCAATCTCCCCCCTTGAGGGGGAGATGTCCGGCAGGACAGAGGGGGGTTCCCCATGTCAGCGGCTGCGACCAGCGTCATGATCCTCGCCATCGATCACATCCAGCTCGCCATGCCGGCGGGCCGCGAAGCCGACGCGCGGGCCTTCTATGCCGGCCTGCTCGGCCTTTCCGAGGTCGAGAAACCCGCAAGCCTGGCCGGCCGTGGCGGCTGCTGGTTCGACGGCGGCGCGGTTAAGGTGCATCTCGGCGTCGATCCGGATTTCCATCCCGCCGCCAGGGCGCACCCGGCCTTTCTGATCGATGACGTAAAGACCCTCGAGCGCAAGGCAATCGCCGCCGGCGCGACCGTCAAGCGCGATGTGGCGCTGGAAGGCTACGAGCGCATCCATGTCTTCGATCCGTTCGGCAACCGCATCGAGCTGATGCAACAGGTGGCGCCATGAGCGGCCGCCTGCCCGGCTTCGCCGCCGACATCGCCGCTTTGCTGGCCGAGCGCGGCGCCGCACCCGTCGAGGTGCCGGTGCTGCAGCCGGCCAATCCGTTCCTCGACATGGCGGGCGAAGACCTGCGACGCCGCATTTTCCTCACCGAAAGCGAGACCGGCGAGACGCTGTGCCTGCGTCCGGAATTCACCATTCCCGTCTGCCGCGACCATATCGCCGCCCAAGCCGGCACGCCGCGCCGCTACGGCTATCTCGGCGAGGTGTTCCGCCAGCGCCGCGACGGCCCGGCGGAGTTCTTCCAGGCCGGCATCGAGGATCTCGGCGAGACCGACACGGCCGTCGCCGACGCCCGCTCGGTGGCCGACGCCTATGCGCTGCTTCAGCGCGTGCTGCCCGGCGCCGCACTCTCCGTCACGCTCGGCGACCAGAGCCTGTTCGAGGCGGTACTAGCCGCGCTCGGCCTGCCGCGCGGCTGGCGCATGCGGCTGGCGCGGGCCTTCGGCTCGCACGCCATGCTGGAGGCAGCGCTGGCCGACCTCGCCAACCCGCCGCGCAACGCCGCCCTGCCGCAGCCTGTCGCCATGCTGGCGCTCGACGGCGACGCGGACAGGCTTGCCGCGCAGATCGCCGCCGGCATGGAGAAAGCCGGCTTGCCGACCACCGCCGGCCGCACGCCGGCAGATATCGCGCGCCGCCTGATCGAGAAGGCGCAACTGCGCTCGGTGCGGCTTTCCGACGAGGCATTTTCCGCGCTGAAGGCCTTTCTCGCCATCGACGTGCCGCTCAGCGAGGCGGCGGCGGCGCTGGAAAAATTCGCCGCCGGCGCCGGCCTGTCGCTCGACGCAGCACTGGAGAATTTTTCGGCGCGGGTCGGGGCTATTGACGGCCACGGCCTGCCGCTGGAAAAAATCCGCTACGACGCCGCCTTCGGCCGCCCGCTCGACTACTATACCGGCCTGGTGTTCGAGATCGGAACGGTGCCCGGCGAACGCCCGCTGGCCGGCGGCGGCCGCTACGACCGGCTGCTCACGCTTCTGGGAGCGAAGACACCTATCCCCGGCGTCGGGTTTTCGGTGTGGCTGGACCGGATCGAAGCGGCGCGAAGGTTGGCCCCATGACCATCACCCTCGCCCTGCCCTCGAAAGGCCGGCTCAAGGAGCAGGCGCTGGACGTGCTGGCGAAGGCCAGCCTGCCGGTCAGCCTGCCCCAGGACACGCGCAAGTACCACGCCCGCGTCGACGGCCGGGCCGACATCGACGTTGTGTTCCTCTCTGCCTCGGAGATCGCCGGCGAGATCGGCGCCGGCGCGGTCGACCTCGGCATCACCGGCGAGGACCTGGTGCGCGAGACGCTGCCCGACTGGGAAAGCCGCGCCGAGATCGCCGCGCGCCTCGGCTTCGGCCATGCCGACGTCGTGGTGGCGGTGCCCGACATCTGGCTCGACGTCGAGACCATGGCCGACCTCGACGACGTCGCCGCCGATTTCCGGCAGCGTCATGGGCGACGCCTCAGGATCGCGACGAAATACTGGCGGCTGACC
>CAZBBT010000332.1:0-2081 GCA_964490065.1 uncultured Mesorhizobium sp.
CCGGGAATTTCGGCGCCAGGTCGTAGTCCTGCCAGACATAGGTCTGCAGCAGGTGCGGATGATCCGGGTAGTGATAGAGGATCTTCGCCGTCGTCAGGCCGTAGCCTTCGAGCATCAGCTCCAGTTCGGCATGGTCGCGCATGACTGCCCCATCAGCGTTCGAACCGTTCCTCCCGGTCTGAACTGTGCGCCGGCACGGTTAACCGCCAACTAACAAACCGTTTCGCCTCGATGCGGTTCCTTGCTCCGGCCCGCCGCGCTGCCGAAGCGCCGGAAACGGTCTTTCCACCGCTGCGTCACGCTGCCGCGTCAAATCGAACGTCTAATGTTGCCGTCGCGGCGGAACTGTTAATAATGCCGCGCCCGCCGCGCCGGGCGGTCGTTTCGGGAGGTTTGCAGCAAAAATGTCCGACGTTCACGTTCACAAGGTCCAGCCCGCGTGGAAGAAGAATGCGCTGATCGACAATGAGACGTATCAGAAATGGTACGCCGACAGCGTGAAGAACCCCGACAGGTTCTGGGGCAAGCACGGCAAGCGCATCGACTGGTTCAAGCCCTACACCAAGGTCCGCAATGCCTCCTTCGACGGCAAGGTCTCGATCAAGTGGTTCGAGGACGGGCAGACCAACGTCTCCTACAACTGCATCGACCGTCATCTGAAGAAGCGTGGCAACCAGGTCGCCATCATCTGGGAAGGCGACAATCCGTATGACGAGAAGAAGGTCACCTATAACGAGCTGCACGAGCATGTCTGCCGCTGGGCGAATGTGCTGAAGAAGCACGGCGTCAAGAAGGGCGACCGGGTCACCGTCTATATGCCGATGATCCTGGAAGCGGCCTATGCGATGTTCGCCTGCACCCGCATCGGCGCCATTCACTCGGTGGTGTTCGGCGGCTTCTCGCCGGATGCGCTGGCCGGCCGCATCACCGACTGCAAGTCGAATTTCGTCATCACCGCCGACGAGGGCCTGCGCGCGGGCAAGCGCATCCCGCTCAAGGACAACACCGACAAGGCGATCGAGATTGCGGCGAAGGAAGGCGTCAAGGTCGACAAGGTACTCGTGGTGCGCCGCACCGGTGCCCCGATCAACTGGGTCGAAGGCCGCGATCTGTGGCTGCATGAAGAGGCGGCATCGGTGAAGCCCGACTGCAAGCCCGAAAAGATGAAGGCGGAAGACCCGCTGTTCATCCTCTACACCTCCGGCTCGACCGGCAAGCCGAAAGGCGTGCTGCACACCACAGGCGGCTATCTCGTCTATGTGTCGATGACCCACCAGTATGTCTTCGACTACCATGACGGAGACATCTACTGGTGCACGGCCGATGTCGGCTGGGTGACGGGCCACTCGTACATTCTCTACGGACCGCTGGCCAACGGCGCCACGACGCTGATGTTCGAAGGCGTGCCGAACTATCCGACACCGTCGCGCTTCTGGGATGTCGTCGACAAGCACAAGGTCAACATCTTCTACACCGCACCCACCGCAATCCGCGCGCTGAGGGGCGCCGGTGACGAGTGGGTGAAGAAGACGTCGCGCAAGAGCCTGCGCATCCTGGGTTCCGTCGGCGAGCCGATCAACCCGGAGGCCTGGGAGTGGTATTTCGACGTCGTCGGCGAAAAGAAGTGCCCTGTGGTCGACACTTGGTGGCAGACCGAGAACGGCGGCATCCTGATCGCGCCGTTGCCGGGCGCCACCGACCTCAAGGCAGGCTCGGCGACGCGGCCCTTCTTCGGCGTGGTGCCCGAGATCGTCGACAATGACGGCAAGACCATTGACGGCGAGGGTAGTGGCAATCTCTGCATAAAGCAGCCATGGCCGGGCATGATGCGAACGGTGTTCGGCGATCACGACCGCTTCGTGCAGACCTATTTCTCCAGCTACAAGGGCAAGTACTTCACCGGTGACGGCTGCCGCCGCGACGAGGACGGCTACTACTGGATCACCGGCCGCGTCGACGACGTCATCAACGTGTCCGGCCACCGCATGGGCACGGCGGAAGTGGAGTCCGCGCTGGTCGCGCACGACAAGGTGGCCGAGGCCGCCGTCGTCGGCTATCCGCACGACATCAAGGGCCAGGGC
>CAZBBT010000333.1:0-2077 GCA_964490065.1 uncultured Mesorhizobium sp.
TCGTATTCCTCCTTGAGCGAGGTGGAATCGTATTCGATGTGGTTGAACATGTAGAGCCGGTTGCCGGTTCTTTCCGACATCATGCAGGGACCGGTCCTGTCCGACTCCATCAGCAAATCCAGCCCGGAGTCGGCCGGAATGTCGGCGCGGCGCACTTCCGTCCAGCGCGAGACGGGGATGGCGAAATCGTCCGAGAAGCCGGCGAGGTAAGGCGAGGCCGGCGCATTGTTGCGATGGCGGAACACGCCGAATGCCTTCTTCGCCAGCGTGTGCTTCGGAACGCCGTGGAAATGCCAGGCCGCTGCCATCGCGCCCCAGCAGATGAAGAAGGACGAATGGACGTTCGTCGTCGTCCAGTCCAGGATGCGCGTCAGTTCCTTCCAGTAGGTCACCTCCTCGAACGGCAGCAGTTCGATCGGCGCGCCGGTGACGATGAAACCGTCGAACTTGCGCTGCCTCACCTCCTCCCAGGTCTGGTAGAAGGCGATGAGATGGTCCTCCGACGTGTTCTTGGCCTTGTGGTTGCCGACACGCACCAGCGTCAGTTCGACCTGCAGCGGCGACGCGCCGATGAGGCGGGCAAACTGCGTCTCGGTGCGAATCTTGTTGGGCATCAGGTTCAGCAGGCCGATCTGCAGCGGTCGGATGTCCTGGCGCAGCGCCGTCCTCTCGTCCATGATGGACACGCCTTCGCGGGCGAGCACTTCGCGTGCCGGAAGCTGATCGGGGATCTTGATCGGCATGGGCGCAAACTCCAACAAAAAGACCGGCGGCGAAATCGCGACCGGTCCCGGTGGAGTTTGTCCCCCTGCGGCCCTTTAGCGACTTCTTTAACGTGGCTGCAAGCCGACCGGCAAATCACCACGACGTTCGGCATCGTATTTAGGCCCGCTCCGCCGCGCCGTCAACGACCGTGGTTTGGCCCAGCGTCCCCGCCTCTCGACAGCAACGGCGTCCGCCTGTATTTCCGCTGCGACTTCTATGGGTTTTTCGACATGACCAAGGCACAGGATCAAGCGCGCCCCCAGCCCCGCGCGGGCATCATGGACATCGACGCCTATGTGCCGGGCAAGAGCACGGCACCCGCCGGCGTGAAACTCTTCAAGCTCTCCTCCAACGAGAACCCGCTGGGTCCTTCTCCCAAGGCGATCGAGGCTGCACGCGAGGTTGCCGGACGGCTCGACGTCTATCCGGACGGTTCGGCGCGGCGGCTGCGCGAGGCGATCGGCGAGGTGCATGACCTCAATCCGGCGAACATCGTCTGCTCCAACGGCTCCGACGAGATTCTCGGGCTGCTGGCGCAGATCTATCTTTCGCCCGGCGACGAGGCGATCTTCACCGACCACGCCTTCATGGTCTACCGGATCTACGTCCAGGCGGCCGGCGCGAAGCCGGTGGAAGTAAAAGAAAACGAAGAGCGGGCCGACGTCGACGCGATCCTCGCCGCGGTGACGCCGCGCACGAAGATCGTTTTTCTGGCCAATCCCAATAATCCCACCGGCACCTACCTGCCGTTCGATGAGGTCCGCCGGTTGCACGCCGCCTTGCCGAAGACCGTGCTCCTGGTGCTCGATGCCGCCTATGCCGAATATGTCCGGCGTAACGACTATGAAGCCGGCGTTGAACTGGTCGGCTCCAGCCACAACGTCGTGATGACGCGCACCTTCTCCAAGATCGGCCTGGGCGGCGCCCGGCTCGGCTGGATGTACGGTCCGCTGGAAATCATCGATGCGGTCAACCGCGTGCGCGGGCCGTTCAACGTCAACGCCACGGCGATAGAGGCCGGCATCGCCTCCATTCGCGACCGCGAGCATATCGCGCTGAGCGTCGCGCATAACGAGCGATGGCTCGCCTGGCTGACCGAAGAGTTCCAGAGGCTCGGGCTGAGGGTGACGCCCAGCGTCGGCAATTTTCTCCTCGTCCACTTCCCGCAAGACGAAAAGCATTCCGCGGCGAGAGCGGACGATTATCTCACGGCGCGCGGTTATATCCTGCGGCGCGTTGCAGGCTACGGTTTTCCCAACGCGCTGCGGATGACGGTCGGAACCGAAGAAGCCAATCGCGGCGTCGTCGCCGC
>CAZBBT010000334.1:0-2068 GCA_964490065.1 uncultured Mesorhizobium sp.
TTCTGGTGTCCGACTTCCTCGATCCGGTGGACGAAACGACCGGTTGGCTCGACGCACTCGCCCGCCATGGCGCACGCGCCCATCTGGTCGAGGTCGCCGACCCGGCCGAGGAGAATTTTCCTTACGCCGGTAGGACCGAGTTCACCGATCCCGAGACCGGCGAGAAACTGACCGCCGGTCGCGCCGAGCGGCTGGCCGAGGACTATCGCCGCCTCTATGCCGCCCGCCGTTCCGAGCTCGCCGCGTGGTGCAAACGACTTGGCTGGAGCTTCACCACCAACCACACCGACCGGCTGGCCTCCGAGGCCCTGGTGCGCCTGCATCTGGCAATGGGCGACGACGGCGATTTCGGCGGGAGCATGCGGCCATGATGCTGCTCGGTCCTCCAACCCCCGCGCGTCATTCCGGCCAAGAGAGCGATAGCGATCACGAGCCAGGGTCCGTTCCGGAACGGCTCGGGCACACGCACCTCGTCAGGCGCAAGCACGGTGGGTTATGTCACGGAATGGATCCCGGATCAGCGCTCCGCTGCGCTTCGCTTGTCCGGGATGACGACCGTGGCTGGACAGGGAGACGTGCGCCATGACCTGGCTGCCGCTCTCCTTCGGCGCGCCGATGATCCTGTGGGGCCTTATCGCCCTGCCGGTGATCTGGTGGCTGCTCAGGCTGACGCCGCCGAAGCCGCAGACGGAAGTCTTCCCGCCTTTGAAGATCCTCGCCCGCGTGCTGAAGCGCGAGGAGACGCCGCAGCAGAGCCCGTGGTGGCTGACGCTGCTCAGACTGCTGCTGGCGGCGCTGGTCATCGCCGCTCTGGCCGAGCCGGTCTGGAACCCGCGCGAAAAACTGCCGACCGGCGGCCAGGCACTGGCGCTGGTGATCGACAACGACTGGGCGGCCGCGCCCGACTGGGACAAGCGCGTCGCCACCGCCGAACGGCTGATCAACGACGCCGGCACCACCGGCGTGCCGGTTGTGATCGCCTTCACTGCCGAAAAGCCGAACGCCGAGATCGGCCCGTTCGACGCGGCGGCGGCCTTGGACAAGCTGCGCGCGACCAAGCCGCGGCCGATCCCGACGGACCGGCCGGCGGTCTACGCCCGCGTCGCCGAGGCGCTGAAAAGCCTGCCCGGCGCCAGCGTCGCGGTGCTGGCCGACGGGCTGGCGGCGAAGGACGACGAGCAGGCTTTCAAGACGCTGCTCTTGCAAAACGCCGGCAATCTGGTCTGGGCGGTGCCCGACCGCATCGAACCGATTGGGCTCACCGCGACCGAAAACGACGTCGACGGCTTTTCGCTGTCCGCCATTCGCGCCGCCGGCGACCCGGCGCCGGCGCAGGTTACTGCCGGCGCCTTCGACGACAAGGGCCGCCGCATCGCCGACGCCACGATCACCTTCGCACCGGGTGCTGCGACCGCCACTGGCGAGATGAAGGTGCCGTTCGAATTGCGCAACGACTTCTCTTCCATCGCGCTCGACGGCGAGCGCCACGCCGGCGCCGTGCGCGTGCTGGACGAAAGCTCCAAGCGCCGCCGCGTCGGCTTGCTTGCCCAGGCCGATGCCGACCAGGCGCAGCCGCTGCTCTCCCCGCTCTACTACATTCGCCGCGCGCTCTCGCCTTTCGCCGACCTGGTCGAACCATCCAGCGCCGACCTCGCCCAATCCATCCCGCAGATCCTCGACCGTAAGCCGGCGATGATCGTCATGGCCGATGTCGGCACCATTCCCGAGCAGGTCAGGCCGAAGCTCATCGACTGGGTAGAGAATGGCGGCACGCTGGTGCGCTTCGCCGGCTCGCGGCTGGCCGCCGCCGGCAATGACGAGGACCTCTTACCCGTGCGCCTGCGCACCGGCGAGCGCAACCTCGGCGGCGCGCTGTCCTGGACGACGCCGCAGCCGGTGGCCGAGTTCCCCAAGACCGGACCGTTCGCCGATCTCGCGCCACCTTCCGAAGTCACCGTGTCGCGGCAGGTGCTGGCCGAGCCCTCGCCTGACATCGTCGATCGCACCTGGGCGAGCCTCGCCGACGGCACGCCGCTGGTCACCGGCCTGAAGAAGGGCAAGGGCACGC
>CAZBBT010000335.1:0-2063 GCA_964490065.1 uncultured Mesorhizobium sp.
AGCTCGGCATGCGCGGCTCCAACACCGGCGAGCTGGTTTTCGAGGATGTCGAGGTGCCGTTCGAGAATGTGCTGGGTGAGGAGAACAAGGGCGTCGAGGTGCTGATGTCCGGCCTGGACTACGAGCGCACGGTGCTCGCCGCCGGCCCCCTCGGCATCATGGCCGCCTGCCTCGATGTCGCCGTGCCTTACGTCCAGCAGCGCCGCCAGTTCGGCCAGGCGATCGGCGATTTCCAGCTCGTCCAGGGCAAGCTCGCCGACATGTATGTGACGATGAACGCCGCGCGCGCCTATGTCTACGCCTCGGCTGGCGCCTGCGACCGCGGCGAGACGGCGCCCAAGGACGCCGCCGGCTGCATCCTGTTCGCCGCCGAGAAGGCGACGCAGATGGCGCTCGACGCCATCCAGTTGCTGGGCGGCAACGGCTATATCAACGATTATCCGACAGGCCGCCTGCTGCGCGACGCCAAGCTCTACGAGATCGGTGCGGGGACAAGCGAGATACGGCGGTGGCTGATCGGCAGGGAGATGATGGCGGAGGGCTGATTGGCAAAATATGCTTGATTTGCCATTTATGGCTACAAATGCCATATTGAAGGGGTTATGACAGGAGATTGGCCCATGCCTCCTCGTAAAGGGCTTGCCGAAGAACCCCAGCGCTTCGAACATGACGGCGGCGACCTTGCTTCCGTCGACTACACGCGACTGAAGATCGATTCTGCCGGGAGAATCCTTATCCCAGCCGAAATGCGTGCCGCCATGCTGGTGAGGCCCGGCGATACGGTCGCCGCGCGCGTCGTCGACGGCGAGTTCCGCATCGTCTCGCCGGAAGCGTCACTGCGGCGTGTGCAGGCAATCGCGCGTAAGATAATACCACCCGGCGTCAGCCTCGTGGATGACCTGATCGCAGATCGTCGCGAAGAAGCGCGACGAGAAGCCGAAGAGGCAGACGAATGGCGCAGGGGTCACGGCCTGCCGCCACTGGAATGAACGGGGTGATTTCGGTAATCGATTCGTCGGTAGTTCTTGCGGTCATCCGTGGCGAGGCTGGTGCTCAAAAAGGTTTCGAACTTTCGCAGGGCGCCATGATGAGTGCCGCCAACATCGCGGAAGTCGTGACCAAATGCATCGAATGGCGTTATCCAGAAGAGGCGGCGCTGGAATTGATCCAAAGCTGCGGAATCCAACCCATCGGACTCGACGACAAACTGGCGGTCCTCGCCGGGCAACTTCGACGCGGTGTGCCGAAGGGCAGACTTTCTCTCGGAGACCGCGCCTGCATCGCCACCGCGATCAGGCTCAACGCGACGGTCGTCACCGCCGATCGCGTCTGGGCGGAACTCACCCTGCCCTGTAAGGTCGAACTGATCCGCTGATACAGCCAGATACCGGAGCGTTCATGCCCGCCCTCTCCTCCTCCGTCTCCCCCGCGTCCGAAACCTTCCGCGCCAATGCGGAAAGGATGCGCGACCTTGTCGCCGACATCGCGGAGAAGGCCGAGACCATCCAGCGCGGCGGCTCGGATGAGTCCCGCGAGCGCCATGTCTCGCGCGGAAAGCTTTTGCCGCGCGAGCGGCTGGCGCAGTTGCTCGACACCGGCTCGCCCTTTCTCGAGATCGGCCAGTTCGCGGCTTGGGACATGTATGGCGGCGACATCGCCTCGGCCGGCATGATCGCCGGCGTCGGCCGCGTCGAGGGCCAGGAGGTGATGGTCGTCGTCAACGACGCGACGGTGAAGGGCGGCACCTATTACCCGATGACGGTGAAGAAGCATCTGCGCGCGCAGGAGATCGCGCGAGAGAACAACCTGCCCTGCATCTATCTGGTCGATTCAGGCGGCGCCAACCTGCCCAACCAGGACGAGGTGTTCCCGGACCGCGAGCATTTCGGGCGCATCTTCTTCAATCAGGCCAATATGAGTGCCGCCGGCATTCCGCAGATCGCCTGCGTCATGGGCTCCTGCACGGCGGGCGGCGCCTATGTGCCGGCGATGGCCGACGAATCGATCATGGTGCGCAAGCAGGCCACCATCTTCCTCGGCGGCCCGCCGCTGGTGAAGGCGGC
>CAZBBT010000336.1:0-2053 GCA_964490065.1 uncultured Mesorhizobium sp.
CGGGTCTTGATGTCCTCGTGCACGATGACGCTCTCGACCACGTCCCAGGTCAGGCCTGCCGCCTCGATCCCGGCCTTGCGCCTGGCGATCTCGTCGGCCGGCCAGGCGCGGCCGTCGTTGAGATGATGCAGCGCGCTAACCACGCCGACGGCGCCGGCCTGCCTGACATGCGCCAGCGTGACGGGATCGTCCGGGCCGAACCAGCGCCAGGTCTGTCTCACGAGTTGCTTTCCTTGCCGTCGAGCGCAGCGAAAGCGGCGGCGGGTCCGCCTTCGCGGAGCCTGTCGAGATGGGTGGCCGTCAGTTGCAGCAGCGCATCGCGTTCCGGCGCTCCGGCGGCGAAGCCGGCCAGGTCGAACACGGCGCGCGTCAATTCCTCGGACGGCAAGGCCTTGGCGAATAACGCTTCCAGCGCGCCGTCAAGCGGGTCGGTGAAATGCTTCGCCGGCAGCGATCGGCTGCGCCCCGCGCAGGCTGCTATCCAGGCGGCAATAGGCAGCGCGAGATGGTTCGCCGGCGCGCCGGTGTTCAGCCGCGCCAGCGCTGAATCGACGATACGCTGCGGCAGCTTCTGGCTGCCGTCGTTGGCGATCTGGGCGGTGCGATGAGCGAGAGCCGGATTGGCGAAGCGCTCGGCGAGTTCCACCGTGTATCCTGCGGTATCCAGCCCGGCATCCTTCGGCAGGGTGGGGACGGCTTCCGCCCACAGCCGGTCGACGAAACGGCGGATCGCCGGATCGCCGAAGGCTCGGTCGACGGTCTCGCGGCCGGACAGCAGGCCGAGATAGGCGATCGCGGAATGCGCGCCGTTGAGCAGGCGCAGCTTCATCTCCTCATAGGGCCGAACATCTGCGACCATTGTGGCGCCGAATTTTTCCCATGTCGGTCGGCCGGTGGGGAAATCGTCCTCCACCACCCACTGGCAGAAGGGCTCGGTCATCACCGGCCAGGCATCCTCGACGCCGAGGCTTTGCGACACGCGTGCGCGATCGGCCTCGGTCGTCGCCGGCACGATGCGATCGACCATGGTCGAGGGGAAGGCGACCTTTTCCTCGACGTGGCGGGCAAGTTCGGCATCGCGCAGTTTCGCGAAAGCGATCACCAGCCGGCGCACCGTGGCGCCGTTGGCCGGCAGGTTGTCGCAGGTCAGCACGGTGAAGGGCGGCGTGCCGGCGGCGCGGCGGCGGGCCAGCGCCTCGACCAGGAAACCATGCACCGTCTTTGGTGTCGCAGGATTGGCCAGGTCGTGGACGATGTCCGGATGGGCTGCGTCGAGCGTTCCGTCGGCGGCGCGCAGATAGGCCTTTTCGGTCACCGTCAGGGTGACGATGCGGATGCGCGGATCGACGAGCGTGTCGAGCAACGCCGCGGGATTCTCGGGCGCGACGAGCAGCGACAGGATGGAGCCGACGACGCGCAGTTCTTCACCGGCGCCGCTGCGCACGGCCAGGGTATAGAGCCCGTCCTGCGGTTCCAGCGCGTCGCGCGTGTCGGGACTGCGCAGCGATGCGCCGACAATGCCCCAGCCGGCTTCGCCCGCCGCCAGGCAATCGTCGACATAGACGGCCTGATGCGCGCGGTGAAAGGCGCCGACACCGAGATGAACGATGCCGGGCGTGACTTGGCCGCGATCGTAGCCGGGTAGATCGATGCCGGCGGCCAGGCCCGGAAGCGCCGCGTTGGAGAGTCGGCTGGCCATCATCGGAAAACCGGAAAGCGCATTGGACAAAGCGACATCGAACATCCGTAGGTGGTGGCGGGACAGCCCTTAATTCCCTACAACGGGCCTGCGGCGGTCGCAAGACAAGTCATCATACAACAGTCTGATTTTTGTATGTTGACATTATCTCCCGCTGCTCATACCGATAGCGCCTGGGAGGAATTTTCGGCCGCATGAGCGCATTGACGCATCCCGATCGTCTGTTTCCAGCCGAGGACGGCGCAAGGGCGATTGCGCGCGATCTCCATGCCGCCGTGAAAGACCTGCCGATCGTCAGCCCGCACGGCCACACCGATCCGCGCTGGTATGCGCTGAACGAGCCGTTCCCCGACC
>CAZBBT010000337.1:0-2053 GCA_964490065.1 uncultured Mesorhizobium sp.
CAACGGCTCGTCCAAGGACAAGGGCACCGGCAAGGAGCACCAGATCCGCATCCTGGCTTCCGGTGGTCTCAGTGACGCCGACATCGAGCAGATGGTCAAGGACGCCGAGGCCAATGCAGAGAGCGACAAGAAGCGCAAGGCGCTGGTCGAAGCCCGCAACCAGGCCGAAGCCCTGGTCCATTCGACCGAAAAGTCGCTGAAGGACTATGGTGACAAGGTCTCGGAGGCCGACCGCACCGCGATTTCCGACGCCATCGCCGCCCTGAAGACCGCGGCGGAAGGCGACGATCCGGCCGACATCGAGGCCAAGAGCCAGGCACTCGCCGAAGCTTCCATGAAGCTTGGCCAGGCCATGTACGAGGCCAACCAGGCCGAAGCGGCCGAAGCGGATGCCAAGGCGGACGCCGCCAAGGATTCGGACGTGGTCGACGCCGACTTCGAGGAGCTCGACGAGGACGACGACAAGAAGAAGTCGGCCTGAAGCACGCCTTCAAAGTAATATGGAAAGCCCGGCTTTGCGCCGGGCTTTTTTGTTTTCTGTCCCATCCGGCTTGGGCAGGCGGGAAGCTGAAATCCACGCAATCCCATCATTAAGCTTAACGATTGGTTTCCGGCACAACCCGGCATATCGGTGCTAAGCATCGTCTTCGGCTTGGGATGGAGACGATGCCGCTGCATTTTCGCATTCTCGGATTCTGGCGCGTCGCGGCAGCGCTGCTGGTGATGGTGTTTCACTACCTGCTCGAGGGCCCTGCCAGCGGCCACGTTGCGGCGGAGCGCATGCGCGTGCTGATGCCGTTGCTCGACATGTTCATGATGATCTCGGGCTTCCTCATCATGTATCGCTATGCCGACCGCCTGCTCGTGGAGCGCGGCGGTTACACCCGCTTCATCGTGCGGCGGCTGGCCCGCTTCTATCCGCTCTATCTGGCGACGCTGGCCTATTTCGTCCTGATCGGCCTCGCACGTCTCATCCTGGGCGGATCGGCACTCAAGGGCCGCTACGACTGGTCGGCTCTGCCCGCCGACATCCTGCTGGTCCAGGGTTGGGGTTTTACCGACACGCTCACCTTCAACTACGTCGCCTGGACATTGTCGGCGGAATGGTTCTGCTATCTCACGCTTCCCGTGGTCATCCTCGCCTACCGCCGCTTCGGCCTCGCCGGTCTCGCCACCCTGGTCGTCCTTTCCTGTGCCGCGCTGGAGGCGGCGACGGCTGCGGGCGTCATGCCGTTCGAAACCTGGATGGCGGCGGATACCTGGGGCGCCTATCGTGCCTTCGCCGATTTTTCGATCGGCGCGCTTGTCGCCGTGCTGGTGCGCGACACGGACTGGCAACTGACCAGCACTCTACCCGGTTGGGCGCTGTTCGGCGTGACCTGTCTCTTGATGTGGGACGGACTCGGCGGCTATCCGGCGCTCGCCCTGCTTGCCGCTTCGGTCTTCCTGGCCGCGCTCGCCGAGCGCAACGACCAGCATGCGACGCGACATTTGAAGCCGTTCGATGCCGTCGCCAACGCCTCCTTCTCGATCTACCTGATCCACCCGGTGTTGGGGTCGCTCCTCCTCGGCATCGCCTGGCGGCACATATTCGAGCCGCTGGGTTTTGTCGGCTTCTATGTTTTCTGGCTGTTGCCGATGGCGTCGACGATCGTTCTGGCCCTTTTGTCGGTTCATTACTTCGAAACACCGCTGGCGAAGTGGCTCAACGACCGTTTTGCCGCTTTCTCCAGCCGGAATCGCCCGTCGCCTGCGCGGACGGCAGCGGCAAGATTGCCGCAATAGGCTTGAAAACAGCAAAAAAACGCTGCGTAACCGCCAGCAACTATGGCATTGCGCGTCGCGGCTTACTAAATCGGGCACACAGCCAGGCGCGCTTTCGTTGACGGGGCCGGCGGGATTGATAGCGACAACACCATGAAGGCTGATTTCTACGAAACGCTTGGCGTCAAGAAGGGCGCCGACGAGAAGGAACTCAAGGCGGCGTTTCGCAAGCTTGCCATGCAGTTCCATCCCGACCGCAATCCGGGCGACCACGCCTGCGAGCACAAGT
>CAZBBT010000338.1:0-2049 GCA_964490065.1 uncultured Mesorhizobium sp.
CAGCCTGATCGCCATCGCCAACCATTTCCGCGGCACGCAGGTGCTGTCGCGGCCGGAACCGGGCGTGCGCCGCTCGGCACGGGATCTGCCGGACCTCACCGACATCAAGGGCCAGGAGAGCGCCAAGCGGGCGCTGGAGGTGGCGGCCGCCGGCGGCCACAATCTCCTGATGGTCGGGCCGCCCGGTGCCGGCAAGTCGATGCTGGCGCAGCGCCTGCCCTCGATCCTGCCGCCGCTGATGCCCAAGGAACTGCTGGAGGTCTCGATGATCGCCTCGGTGGCAGGCGAGTTGGCCGAAGGCAAGCTGACCGACCGCCGGCCGTTCCGCGCGCCGCACCATTCGGCCTCGATGGCGGCGATGGTCGGCGGCGGGATACGCGCGCGGCCGGGCGAGGTCTCGCTCGCCCATAACGGCGTGCTCTTCCTCGACGAATTGCCGGAATTCTCGCCGCAGACGCTGGATGCGCTGCGCCAGCCGCTGGAAACCGGCGAGTGCATGATCGCGCGCGCCAATCACCGCGTCACCTATCCGGCGCGCATCCAACTGGTCGCGGCGATGAATCCATGCCGCTGCGGCATGGCCGGCGAGCCGGGCCATCGCTGCCTGCGCGGCGAACGCTGCCGCGCCGACTATCAGGCGCGCATTTCCGGCCCGCTGCTCGACCGCATCGATTTGAGGATCGAGATGCCCGCCGTGTCGGCGGGAGACCTCATTCGGCCGGGCCGCGCGGAAGGCAGTGCCGCCGTGGCCGAGCGGGTGGCGCGGGCGCGGCAGATCCAGCGCGAGCGGTTCGAGGAACTCGGGGCGGCCGACGTTTCGGTCAACGCGCATTGCGCACCGGCCTTGATCGAGCGCATCGCCGCACCCGACGCGGCGGGCCTGGCGCTGCTCGGCGACGCCAGCGAGAAGCTCGGCTTTTCCGCGCGCGCCTATCACCGCGTGCTCAAGGTGGCGCGCACGCTGGCCGATCTCGACGGCGCCGATGCGGTCGGCCGCATCCATCTCGCGGAAGCGATTTCCTATCGCATGGCATCCGACCGGCTGGCGCAGGCGGCTTGATCCTTGCCTCCCGAAAATGGGCCAGCGGCTTTCCGATATCCCTGGCCGGGAAAGCGGCGGAGGCGTTTCCGGTCGGGGGCGTCGCTCAAGGCCGTCGTCCGGAGCAGGCGTTCTGAAAACTCTCGGCCGGATGCCGGGAACTTTCCGTCGATTTCATCATCATTGCCAATGGCCGACTTCTTCCTCGAACCGGAGACATATCGTGAGCGCAGACCTCTATCCGAAACCCACGGCCGAACTGGCCGGTCTTCGGCGCAGCCTCGCACCGGAAGCGGAGGCCGCGTTTCAGGCCTTCAGCAAGGCCGTGTTCGCCGAAGGCGCGCTGCCGGCCAAGACCAAGCAGTTGATCGCGGTCGCGGTCGCGCATGTCACGCAATGTCCGTACTGCATAACCGGCCATACCAAGGCGGCCCGGCGCGCGGGAGCGACGCCGCAGGAACTGATGGAAGCGGTCTGGGTCGCGGCCGAGATGAGGGCCGGCGGCGCCTTCGCCCATTCCGCGCTCATGCTCGACACGCTCGACAAATCGAAGATCTGAACGCGGATGTCGGGAGCCCTCGGGGCGGACGCGCATGGTCCCGGTGGTGGCGCGCCCTCGTTGGCGTTGCCTCTCGTCAACCTGCCGGCGTTTGTTCCTCCGCTGGCCGGCTCGACGGCGGCACGGTCTGCCGTATCCATCTCGCCGAAGCACTTTCGTACCGCGCGGCGTCGACCGGCTGACGCAGGCGGCGTGACGCCTGAAACTGCCTTTCTCTCCCCCTTGCGGCAAGGCAATTGCCTATGGCTGCGCACCCCCACCCCTAACCTTGCCGGGGCGAGCCACGGGTCTCGCCCGTCCTTCGGACCCCCACAAGGGGGAGGGGGACTTCGCGGCGACGCCACCATGCGCCGACATTGGCAATCTTGGATGAAACGGTGGCGTCGGCGTCTCCCTCCCCTTGTGGGGAGGGGACAGGGGTGGGGGTGCTGGACCGTCGAAAATTCCATAT
>CAZBBT010000339.1:0-2040 GCA_964490065.1 uncultured Mesorhizobium sp.
CTCGACGAGCGCGTGAAGCTGCTGCAGCGATATATCGCCGACAGCGCACACCAGATCCGCACGCCGCTCACCGCCCTGTCGGCGCAGGTCAGCCTCATCGACGAGGCGAAGCTGGCGCCGGAGGACCGACGCCATCTGCAGCGGGTCCAGAGCCGCGCCGCCGAACTCGCCCGCTTCACCAACCAGTTGCTCAACCATGCGATGGTGATCCATCGTTTCGATTCGATTCAGCTTGCCCCGGTTTTCTTGAACGACGTCGCCCGCAAGGCGTTGCGCAATGCCGTCCCGATCACCGTCGATCCCGACCTCGTCGTTTCCTTCGAGCCGGCCGACGAAGAGCTTGCCGTGCTTGGCGACATGCTCAGCCTGCGGGAGGCCATCGTCAACCTCGTCGACAATGCCCTGCGCCACGGCGCGGTGGCGCGCCTGGAGGTGCATGTCCGGCAGGCCGGCGATTTCGGCGCTATCGAGGTCCTCGACGACGGCCCCGGCATCCGACCGGAAGACTGGCCGGTGGTGACGAGCCGCTTCTATTCCAGCCGCTCGGATGCCGAAGGCGCGTCGGGGCTCGGCTTCGCGATCGCCGCGGAGGTGGCGGCCAGGCTCGGCGGCCGGCTGCAATTCCGGCAACGATCCGCAAGCGAGCTGTTTTGCGTTTCCATCGAACTGCCTCTGGCGGAGAGGCCGAATTGATGCGCAGAACTCTGATCTTCGCATTTGCGGCGGCGACGCTCCTGCAGCCTACGCTGGCGAACGCGATCGAGGGCGATCACAGGATCTTCTCCGCGAAAGGCTCCGAAACCGGGCGCCTTCTCATCCATGGCGCGACCGATCTCGACGCGATGCAGCCACTGATCGCCGACTTCCAGGACCGCAATCCCGATATCGCCGTCGAATACACGGATATGGTCACCAACGAACTGTTCCGGCAGGCACAACAAATCTGCGACGGAAAAGCCAAGGGCGCGGACATCCTGCTGTCGTCCTCGGTCGACCAACTCGTCAGACTAGCCAATGACGGCTGCGCGCAGCCGCATCGCTCCGCCGAGACGATTGCCGTGCCGGACTGGGCCAACTGGCGCGACGAGGTCTTCGGCTTTACCTTCGAGCCGGTCGTCTTCGTCTACGACCGTCGCACCGTGCCCGCCGAGGACGTCCCGCGCAGTCATGAGGCGCTGTCGGACCTGCTCAGGCGCAAGCCCGCCGCCTATATCGGCCGCATCGGCACCTATGACATCGCAGCATCCGGCGTCGGCTACCTGCTGGCTTTCAACGATTCGCGCCAGGCGCCGACTGCAAACGGGCGACTACTGGAGACGCTGAGCCGGACCGACACCGTCATCCGCTGCTGCAACAACGAGGTGCTGGGCGAGCTTGCCGCCGGCAGGATCAGCCTTGCCTACAACGTGCTCGGCTCCTACGCCTATGCGGCCTCGCGCGCCAACGCCGCCCTCGGTATCGTCCTGCCGCGCGACTATACGCTGATCCTGTCGCGCGGCGCGCTGATCCCGTTGCACGCCTCGCACCCGGATCTCGGCAAGCGTTTCCTGAATTACCTGCTGTCGGCTCGCGGCCGCATCGTCGCGCGGGAAAAATCCTTCTTCTTCGCCGAGGACGCGCCGCTGCCCGACGGCGTCGACGGGCCGCCCGACCTGATGCAGTCCGGCATCGGCCGGCCGATCCGCATCGGCCCGGCCCTCCTCGCTGCGCAGGACGAGGTCCAGCGCAGGACCTTCATTGCCGACTGGATGGAACTGATCGGAAAAGCGCGGCGCCGACGTTAGAGCGTCGGAATGCAGCACCAAAAATCGAAACGCATCCGATATCTCGGTGCGCATATTGGAGATGTACTGGCTCTTTTCAGAAGCAATTGAATTCGACCACGAGACAGCCTCGGGTGCTATCTGAGGCATCCTCAGGTGAATTGCCGCTTCTTATTGATGAACCGTACCCTGGAATATCACCACGGCAGTGAGAACGTCTTTATGTTTGTGTAGGACTTCATGGCTTCGATGACGCCTTCCTTGTATCCGTTACCGG
>CAZBBT010000340.1:0-2033 GCA_964490065.1 uncultured Mesorhizobium sp.
ATTCGGAGGCGCGATGCATCGGAATCGTCTGAGACAAATAGTAGTGCGGGATCTCGCGCTTGGAGCGGCTCATCGCGGCGTGATCCTCGGCATCTCGATGATCGGCGTCTCGGAGGCTTTCGTGCTGGCGGAGAAACTCGGCCTGTCGCACCAGGCACTGTTCGACGTCGCCTCGACCTCTTCCGGCCAGTGCTGGTCGCTCACCACCTATTGTCCAGTACCGGGGCCTGTGCCTACCTCGCCGGCCAACAAGGACTACAAGCCCGGTTTCGCGGCAGCCCTGATGCTGAAGGACCTGAAACTTGCCCAGGAGGCTGCCCAGGACGCCGGCGCGGTGACGCCGTTGGGGGCCGAGGCAGCCCAACTCTACGCGCTTTTCAACGCCCAGGGCGGCGCCGGTTCCGACTTTTCCGGCATCATCAACTTCCTGCGCGGTGACGCGACGTAACCCACGCTGTTCATTCGCTTTTTCTAAAACCGGCCGTGAGAAAAACAGCAAATTTAGATTTGCTTAAGGTCTCGATAACCCCGCGGTAACGATGTGGCTGTAGAACCGGTCGTGAGGCGGACATCGCGCACCGCCAAGCGCTCCGGATCAGGTCTCGCGTACCGGAGCCTAATGCCTTCGCAGCGTATTGTAAGCGTCGGCCATGCGTATCTGGCAAAACCGCGTTCCCTTGGAGCGCGGTTTTTGCGTTGAGGCGCGTTGGGATGTCGTTTTTCCTCCGCGCCCGGCCGCGGAAACAAGCCGGCCGTCAAGCGTGCCGCACCACCACGTCGAAGACGGCAGGCTTTCCATCACGATCGCATGAAAGGCCGATGACGGGTCCGTGACGGATGAATGACGAGTTCCGCCTCGACCGCATCGAGGCCCGAAAAAATATTTGTTTTCAACCCCATTGCGGCTTTCCGCGTTCAGCCTCATGATTCGGTTGTCCCGGCATTTGCCCGGACATATGGGGGAAAATCATGAAATCGCTTCTTGTTGCCGTCCTCGGGGCGGCTTCACTCATGGCCATGACACCGTCGCGCGCCGATCCGATCGATATGTCGACGGTCACCTGCGCGCAGCTTCTCAGCATGAAGCAGGACGAGGTCGGCTTCATGCTGACCTGGATCGTCGGCTATATGGCCGGCGTCGACGAGGAAACCTCGATGGACCCCGACATCCTGGCAAGACATGTCACCGACACGGTGACCTACTGCACCGAGAACCAGGAAATGAGCGTGATGAACGCCGCCGGGGAAAGCGTACCGCAATAAAGCGCTGTCGACCGGCAGGCGAGACGGCCTGCCGGTCGATAATCGAAGCCGGATAACTGCGCCTCAGTGTCGGCGCAGGTCCGCCTCGGCCAGATCGAGCGCCCTGGCGATGCGCTCGCAGGCCATGTCTATCGTTTCTCGCGTCCAGATCAATGGCGGCGACAGGATCATCGTATCGCCGGTGGCGCGCATCATCATGCCGTTTGCGATGGCATGGTCGCGCACGACGACGGCAGCGCTTCCCGCCGGGGCGAAACGTTCCTTCGTTGCCTTGTCCTTGACGATCTCGATGGCGCCCATCAGGCCGAAGGAGCGGACTTCGCCGACCAGGTCGTGGTCGGCGATGCGCTCGCGCAGCGCCTGGGCGAAATACGGGCCGGTGTCGTTCTTCACGCGCTCGACCAGCCCTTCCCTTTCGATGATGTCGAGATTGGCCAGCGCCACCGCGCAGGCCACCGGGTGGCCGGAATAGGTGTAGCCGTGATGGAACTCGCCGCCCTTCTCCGTCAGCGTCGAGGCGACCCGGTCCCCCACCAGCAGCGCCGACAGCGGCTGGTAGCCGGAGGTCAGCGCCTTGGCGGTAGTGATGGTGTCGGGCGAGACGCCGAAGGATTGCGCCGCAAACCATTCGCCGGTACGGCCATAGCCGGTGATGACCTCGTCCAGCATCAGCAACACATCGTATTTGCGGCAGATGCGCTCGACTTCCGGCCAATAGCTCATCGGCGGGATCTTGACGCCGCCGGCGCCCATGATCGGCTCGCCGATGA
>CAZBBT010000341.1:0-2008 GCA_964490065.1 uncultured Mesorhizobium sp.
CCCTTCCATCCGATCGGCGCCGCCCTTGCCGTCGATCGTGTTGGCGCCGTCGTTGCCGATGAGGCGCTGGGCAAACTCGTTGCCGGTCAGGTTTATGGTTGCCGTGCCGGCGGTGTAAGTCGTCGACAGTCGCTCGATTTCCTGTCCGGCGGCGAGTTCGTAACTTACGCTCGTCGCCAGCCAGTCGGACGTACCCCCGCCTGCGCCTTCGATCACGTTATCGCCCGCGCTGTCCACAATATAGGTGTCGTTACCCGCTCCGCCATACATATCATCGGCGCCGGTGCCGCCATCGATGGTGTCATCGCCGTCGCCAGCGAAGAAGATGTCGTTGCCGCCATCCAGGTTGATGATGTCGTTGCCGCGCAGATTGAAGTTCGCTCCGTCGCCGACAAGCGAACCCGGAGGCAGATTTTCCACGCCGTCACCGCCATTGTAGACGATGTCGAATCCCATGTAGAAATTCTCGATCGCGAACGGGTCCGTTCCGGAGTAGTCCTGCTCGGCGGCCACCAGATAATCCGCCGCATCGAAATTGGTGACCACGGAACCGTTCGCAACGCCGTTCGTCAGCACGCTGAAGCCCGTTATGGTGCCGCCGGTCAGGAAGGTGTCGCCGTCCGTCTCATAGGTCAGGTCGCTGCCGGTGACGGTCACCACCGTGCTGTCGCCATCGAACGTGCCGCTCAACTGGAAACTGGTCGGCGTGTCGTTGGAAAGCACGGCGCCGTCGGTAAACCAGTCGAGCAGGCCGATGAGATTGTCTAGCGTCGCGGGCGATCCCGGCGCCATGTTAATGGTCATTGTCGGCATTGAATTCGTGCGCCCCCGCGTTCGATTCGAAATATACCCAAGGCAGTGAAACCAAATGTATCGCTCTCGTCAACAGGAAATCCGCGCGTCATTGGCAGAGTGGTTTCTTGCCAAGTCTTGAGGCGAATATGAAATTCATGAAGCGATGACCGAGAATCTCGGCTCGCCGAAAGCAACGTGAAAAAAGGCCCGGATCGCTCCGGGCCTAAAGACGTGACAACTTGCGGGAGTCACGACGGGATTCTTTCGTGCCGGGCGGCCTGAGCCTCGCCGGCGTCAATCAGCGATTGCCTTACTGCACCACCTCGCCATGCTGGGTGACGTCCAGGCCCTCGACCTCTTCCTGCTTCGACGGGCGCAGGCCGACCACGGCCTTGACCGCGTAGAGGATCACGGCAGTGGCGAGCGCGGTCCAGATAACGGTGAAGACGATGCCGTAAAGCTGCGTCGTCACCGATGCGTTTTCGCCCAGGCTGTTGATGGCGGGATCTGCCAACACACCGGTCAGCACCGCGCCGACGATGCCGCCGACGCCATGCACGCCGAACGCGTCGAGCGAGTCGTCATAGCCCAGCATGTGCTTGACCTTGACCGCGGCGAAATAGCAGACGACGCCGGCGACGATGCCGATGATGAAGGCGCCGGTCGGGTTGACGAAGCCGGCCGCAGGCGTGATGGCGACGAGGCCGGCGACCGCGCCCGAGATGATACCGAGGACGCTCGGCTTCCTGGCGACGAGCCACTCCACGAACATCCAGGCGAGGCCGGCCGCCGCCGTGGCGACCTGGGTGTTGACCATGGCGGCCGCCGCAAGCCCGTCGGCGGCGAGTTCCGAACCGGCGTTGAAGCCGAACCAGCCGACCCACAGCAGCGAGGCGCCGATCACCGCATAGACGAGATTGTACGGCGCCATGTTGACGGTGCCGTAGCCCTCGCGCTTGCCGAGGATGAGGGCGCAGACCAGGCCCGCCACGCCGGCGTTGATATGCACCACGGTGCCGCCGGCGAAGTCGAGCACGCCGGCCGAACCGAGGAAGCCGCCGCCCCACACCCAGTGCGCCACCGGCGCGTAGACGATCAGCAGCCACAGGCCGGTGAACAAAAGCAGCGCCGAGAACTTCATGCGTTCCGCGAAGGCGCCGGCGATCAGCGCCGGCGTGATGATGGCGAAGGTCATCTGGAAGACGGCGAAGAC
>CAZBBT010000342.1:0-2000 GCA_964490065.1 uncultured Mesorhizobium sp.
GAAAATGCGTTTAGGGTCCGGCCAACCGGATGAACGAAGCAGGCAGTGCTCTTAGCGATTCGGTTCCCTTGAGAAATAGCTGCCTTCTTGCGCAAACGACGCCCATGCTTCGTGCGGGAATCGTCCGGCAAGTGATGTAACCGGAACGGGATGACGTGACGCCAACGCAATCGATGCGGGCGAGCACCGGTAGGACAGCGAAACGGCAGGCCGCATGAGCGCCGCCGTGCGCGGAGAGTTTTTCAAGCTTAGATCTAGAAGAGAGTCCTGATGAGGCCACAACAGCAGAACAGGCGCATGCGCGGCCGTAACGGCGGCGGCAACAACAATAACAATAACAACAACAACCGCCGCGGACCGAACCCGCTCAACCGCAATTACGAGAGCAACGGTCCGGATGTGAAGATTCGCGGCTCCGCTCAGCAGATCGCCGAAAAGTATGCCACGCTCGCTCGCGATGCGATGAGTTCCGGCGACCGGGTGATGGCCGAGAACTACCTCCAGCACGCCGAGCACTACAATCGTATCATCGCCGCCGCGCAGGCGCAGATGCCGATCCAGCATCAGCAGCAGAACCGCGACGATTTCGACGACGATGCGGATGAGGACCGCGAGGAACTCGAGAGCGGTGCCGCAAATGCCGAAGTCCAGGTTCCCGTCGTGAATCACGGCGCCGGTCCGCAGCCGGTCATCGAGGGTACGCCGGCCGAAGTTGCGCTGAACGGCGAGAATGGCGGCCGCGACAACAATAATGGTCGCGAGGGCCGCGAAGCTCGTGACGGCAACCGCCATCATCGCGACCGGCGTCACAATAATGGCTACGGCCAGAACGGCCAGCGCAACGAGTCAGGTCCGCGCGGTGAGCAGGGCAATCGTGGCGAGCAGAACGAACGCCGCGAGGAAGCCCCGTTACAGCCGGAGAACGCGGCCGCGCCGGAGCAGGAACAGCCGCAGTCCGGCAACTTCAATCCGGCGGCCATCGCCGCGCAAGCCGACCAGAACGGGGCCGACCAGAACGGTGCGGACAAGCCCGAAGACGCTCCGCGTCGCGCACGGCGTCCGCGGCGTCCTCGCACGGCGCAGAAGGAAGCGGGCGCGGAAGGCGCTGAAACCGCCTCGGCCGATGCCGGCGAGCCGGCGGCGACCGCGGAAGGCTGATCGATCCGCTCAAAGCGTGTCGCGATCCTTCAGATTCGGTCCGCACGCTTTTTGATTTTGCCCATGTCTCTGGCCCGAAACCGGCGCGCGCTTTCGGGAGCCATGCTTCAGCCGCCGGCGAACAGCCGCGCCGCCGTGAGCAGAAACCACAATAGCGTCGACACCAGGAAGGCGCGCTCGGCGAGGCCGAAGAAGGCGCGCAGCCTGGGCAGCGCCATCGTCATCACCACCAGAGCGAGCGATACCGGCACGATCCAGCCGAGCGCCGACAGGGCGGCATTGAGCGGTCCCGCCGTGATCGCCAGCGCCGTCGGGCCGCCGATCGAGACCACTTCATAGGCAAGGGTAAAGGTCACGATCGCGAAGACGAGGTGGATGAAGCCTGCCCGCGTCCGGCCGAACGATCCCTCGTCGGCCTTGAAGGCAAGCACGCCGAGCCGCAGCACGGCCAGCGCACCCAGGCAATAGGCGGCCCATTTGGGAAACTCCGCGCCGGGATAGTCCAGCATGGCCCGGCACAGCGCGGCGGCGCCGATGATGCCGGCCGCGCCATAGATCTTGAACAGCCACGCCGCCTTGCCCGCACCGTAGTCGCTGACGGCCACGCCGACGGGACTGCGCTGGCGCTCCACGATATGCAGCGCGATCAGCAGCGCCAGGGCCAGTCCATAGCAGCCTGTCGCGACGCCGGCTGCGGTCTGATAAAAGGGCATTGAAATCTCCAGTTGCCGGCGCTGTCCGCCCTTGAGGGCGCGGCGCCAGCGCACCATATCAGCGTGGAACCGGTCCGGCTCTATCCGAGCGGGCCTGTCACCGCAATCTGATCCGGTGCCGCAAAGCGG
>CAZBBT010000343.1:0-2000 GCA_964490065.1 uncultured Mesorhizobium sp.
GGAAGGGCATATCGACTTCCTCGAGACTCAGATCGATCTGCTCGCCTCGATCGGCGAGGAGAAATACGGCATGCTCAACGCCGACCCGGCCAACGACGCCGAGACGAACCAGGACTGAAGGACATGCGGGAATGCGGCGCATAGTCGGACTGCTGCGCCGCGCGTGCCTGTCTTCTCCCTTGTGGGGAGGGCGTTCGCATGGAGCGTTTCTCACAATCTCGACCGTCGCGCACCCCCACCCCTGTCCCCTCCCCTCAGGGGGGAGGGAGACGCCGACGCCGCCGTTTCGTCCAAAATTGCCTGCGCCGGCGCATCGTAGCGCTGCCACAAAATCTCCCTCCCCTGTGTGGGGAGGGGTTAGGGATGGGGGTGCGGCGACATATGCGATTACCCTGCCCAAGAGGAAAGAGAATCGCGCGTCGCTGCTCGCGTTCCTTGTCTTCGCCGCGCTGCAAACGACGGCCCTCGCCGATCCTGTCGACCTTCCCACCACCCGCACCGACCTCACGCCCAAGGACCTCGCCCGAGTCGAGAAGGTCACCCGGCCGACGACGGATTTTTCGAAAGCGGAAGATTTCGAGGTCATGCAGGGCGGTGCCGGCACGTCGAAGAAGCGGGTCAATGCCGACGCCTTCTCGCATTCCTCGGCCAACATCACCTTCGAGGAAGAGGCGACCTTCAAGCTCGGCAACGCGCTGTTCCGCAAGAACTGGGTTTCCTCGCCGTCCTCGACGCAGGCATCGGACGGGCTTGGGCCTCTGTTCAACGAGCGCGCCTGCCAGAACTGCCATCTCAAGGACGGGCGCGGCCACCCGCCGGAAGGCGACGAGGGCACGACCTCGATGTTCCTGCGGCTTGCCCGCACGGCCAGCACCGCCGAAGAAAAGGCAGCGGTTGCCGATCGCAAGGCACTGAATTTCCCCGATCCGACCTACGGCACGCAGTTGCAGGAACTGGCCGTGCCCGGCCTGAAAGGCGAAGGCCGGATGCAGGTGAGCTATGAGGAAGTGCCGGTGACGCTCGGCGACGGCACGGCGGTTTCGCTGCGCAAGCCGTCCTACGCAGCGACGGACCTCGCCTACGGTCCGCTCGACACGGCCACGACGCTGTCGCCCCGGATCAGCCCGCCGATGATCGGCCTCGGGCTGGTCGAGCAGATCCATCCCGCCGACATACTTTCCCGTGCCGATCCTGACGACAGCGACAGCGACGGCATTTCCGGCAAGGCGGCCATCGTGCGCGACGGCCATTCCGGTGACCTCGTGCTCGGCCGCTTCGGCTGGAAGGCGCAGGTCGCGTCGATCCGCGAGCAGTCGGCCGACGCACTGGCCGGCGACATCGGCGTTTCCTCGCCCGAAGTGCCGCACCACTGGGGCGATTGCACCGACAAGGAGCCGGATTGCCTGAAGATGGACACCGGCGTGCAGCCGCGCCTCGGCGACACCGAAGCGCCGGTGCCCGTGATGGATCTCATCACCTTCTACGCGCAGAACCTCGCCGTGCCGGCGCGGCGCGACGTGGCGAAGACGGACGTGCTGGCCGGCAAGCAGGCCTTCTACGAGATGGGCTGCATTTCCTGCCACACGCCGAAATACGTCACCCGGCGAGACGCGCCGAACAAGGCGCAGTCCTTCCAGTTGATCTGGCCCTATTCCGACTTCCTGCTGCACGACATGGGCGAAGGTCTCGCCGATGGCCAGCAGGTCGGCGACGCCACCGGCAGCGAGTGGCGCACCGCGCCGCTGTGGGGCATCGGCCTGACCGAACGCGTCAACGGCCACACCTTCTTCCTGCATGACGGCCGCGCCCGCAACCTCACCGAGGCAATCCTGTGGCATGGCGGCGAAGCGCAAAAGGCGCGCGACCGCTTCGCCGCCGCCGGCAAGGCGGAGCGCGACGCGCTGGTCAAGTTTCTGGAGTCGCTGTGATGGCCGGTACGTCGCACCCCCCTCTCCGTCTCGGCTTCGCCGAGCCACCTCTCCCCCACTTCGTGAGGGGAG
>CAZBBT010000344.1:0-1958 GCA_964490065.1 uncultured Mesorhizobium sp.
GAAGCGCCGCGACTTCTCATCGACATGGCAACGCTGACAGGTGCCGCCCGCGTCGCGCTCGGGCCTGACCTCCCGCCTTTCTACACCGGCGACGAGGCGCTGGCGGCCGACATCGCAGCGGCATCGGTCGCGGAAGAGGATCCGCTGTGGCGCATGCCGCTCTGGCAACCCTATGCGGCGAAACTGTCGTCGCGGATCGCCGACATGAACAATGTCACCAGCGACGGTTTCGCCGGCTCGATCACCGCCGCGCTGTTCCTCAGGCGCTTTGTCGAGAAGGCGCAAGCCTGGGCGCATTTCGACATTTACGGCTGGAATCCTGCCGATCGCCCGCACGGACCGGCCGGTGGCGAGGCGCAAGGGATACGCGCGCTGGAAAAGGTGATCTCGCAGCGGTTCGGGTAGGGCGCGCCAACCGGCGACTGTAACGCAACCGAAACGTTTTGCCGCCATGGTCGAGCCATGGCGATCACGATGCGTCCGAGCCAGGCGTTGCGACTGTGGCAGCAGGTTGTGCTGGCCGAGGTGCGCGACGACGCGCCGGACCTGACCATGCGCCAGATGGCGATGCTGTTCACCATCTACCTCGACCCGCCACCGCATACGGTGCGCGGGCTGGCGGCGCGGCTCGGCGTCACCAAGCCGGTCGTCACGCGCGCGCTCGACACGATGGGCGCTCTGAAGCTGGTGTCGCGCCATCGCGACGAGAGCGACAGGCGCAACGTGCTGGTCCGGCGCACGGTCGAGGGCGCGCTCTATGTCGAGCGTTTCGGCGATGCTATCATCGCCAAGGCACTGGATCTGCCGATCTGACTCCCTTCTGAACGAGTTGATGATTTGACCGCCCGCGACCCCCGCCTGCATGCCTTCCGTTCCGATCTTGCCGACGCCCGCCTGAAAGGCGAGGTGGCGGCCGGGCGTTTCGTCGCGGGCCGCCCGGCGCGGATTTCCGCTTCGGTGGCCGACATCCGCAAGGCGCCGAAGCCGGATTCCGGCGTCAACACGCAGTTCCTCCACGGCGACGACGTGCTGGTGTTCGATACGGCCGACGGCTTTGCCTGGGTGCAGGGCGAGCGCGACGGCTACGTCGGCTATGTCGAGGAAAGCGCGCTGGCTGGCCGCGACGAGGCGCCGACGCATGTGGTGAGCGTGCCGCGCACCTTCCTCTATCCCGGCCCGGACCTGCGTTTTCCCATCAGCGGCCGGCTTTCCATGGGTTCCGCGGTCACCGTGACCGGCACCACGGAGACCCGCGGCACGCAATACGCCGTGCTTTCTTCCGGCGAGGCGATGATCGCCGGTCATCTGCAGCCGGTCGGCCGGCCTGTCGCGGATTTCGTTTCCGTGGCGGAGACGTTTTTGGAAACGCCCTATCTGTGGGGCGGCACCTCGGGCTTCGGTATCGACTGCTCCGGTCTGGTGCAGCTGTCGCTGCGCATGGCGGGCAGGGACGTGCTGCGCGATTCCGACATGCAGGCCGCCGGCCTTGGCGAGCCCTTCGACCCCGGTCCGGATTTTTCCGGCCTGCGGCGCGGCGACTTCGTCTTCTGGAAGGGCCATGTCGCGATCATGGCCGATGCGAAGAACATGATCCATGCCAACGGCCACACCATGACGGTTTCGCGCGAGAGCCTGGCCGACGCGGTTGCCCGCATCGGCTATCTCTACGGCGGGCCGACGGGGTTCAGGCGGCTGTAGCGCTCTTGTTCAGGAAGCGCCGCCGCGCCTGAGATGCTCGTCCAGCCGCGGCATGATCTCGACGAAGTTGCAGGGCATGTGCCGATAGTCGAGTTGCGCCTTCAGAATGCCGTCCCACGCGTCCTTGCACGCGCCGGGCGAGCCCGGCAGCACGAAGACGAAGGTGGCGTTGACGACGCCGCCCGTCGCCCGGCTCTGGATCGTCGAGGTGCCGATCTTGTCGTAGGAAATGCGGTGGAAGACCTCGGAAAAGCCGTCCA
>CAZBBT010000345.1:0-1940 GCA_964490065.1 uncultured Mesorhizobium sp.
GAGAACACCCACGGCCTGGCGCTCATGGCGCTGCGGGCGCCCGACACGTCCTGAGGCGCCGGTGACGGTCGATCCACCCAAGACGCCGTGCCTCAGTCGAGACTGGCGACGAGTTTCGGCAATTCGCCGAGATTATCGATCTCGCGGAAACGCGGAGCCGCGCTCGGCGCATCGACATGCTCCAGCACCCAGGTCAGTTCGTGCGGCACATGCACGCCCCAGCCGCCGGCCTCGATCGCCGGCACCACGTCGGATTTCAGCGAGTTGCCGACCATCATGCTGCGCTCCGGCCCGTCGCCATGGCGGTTGAAGATGCGTGCGTAGGTCGCCGCATCCTTGGCGCTGACGATCTCGATCGCCTCGAACAGATCGCCCAGCCCGGATTGCGCCAGCTTGCGCTCCTGGTCGAACAGGTCGCCCTTGGTGATGAGCACGAGGCGATGGGTTTCGGCCAGTCGCTCCAGGGTTTCTCGCGCATGAGGAAGGATTTCGATCGGATGCGCCAGCATCTCGCGCCCGGCGGCGAGGATTTCGGCAACGACGTTGCCCGGCGCCCGTCCGTCCGTCACCTCGACAGCCGTCTCGATCATCGAGAGCACGAACCCCTTGATGCCGAAGCCGTAGAGGCCGAGATTGCGCCTTTCCGCCTCCAGCAGCCGCGCCGCGACGTCGACGCCGGGCGCATGGTCGGCCAGGAGTTCGGCCAGCCGACGCTCGGTCAGGCGGAAGAACCGCTCGTTCTGCCAGAGCGTGTCGTCGGCATCGAAGCCGATGGTCGTCAAGGGAGCGCCGCTCATCGAAACCGCCGGATCAGTGGTGAGGAGGCCGCGACCCTAACCGCAAAACCGCGGTTTTCAACCGAAACCGCGAATCCGCTCCCCTTCCCTTCGCATGGGCGGCGTGGCTATACTCTCAAATCTTCAATCCAACTGGTGAATGATGCCGCCTGCCAAGAAGGAAGTCCGCCCGAGACGCGCCCGCACGCCCGCTTTCGTCAAGGCCCAGAGAGGCGTCAGGAACTGGAAGGAAGCCACCGCCTGGCTTGAATGGCGCGGCATCGAAGACATCGAGTGCATCACCCCCGACCAGGCGGGCGTGGCCCGCGGCAAGATGATGCCGTCGAAGAAGTTCACCTCCAACACCTCGCTGGCACTGCCTTCGGCCGTGTTCATGACGACCATTTCCGGCGGCTACCCCGAGGACGGCAACGGCTTCCACTACCCGGAAGACGACGGCGACCTGAAGCTGATGCCGGACCTTTCGACGCTGACGGTGGTGCCGTGGGAAGAGGACCCGACCGCCGCCGTCATCTGCGACCTCGTCCATCAGGACGGCCGCTTGGTGGAGTTCACGCCGCGCAATGTGCTGAGGCGCGTGCTCGCCGCATACGACAAGAAGGGGCTGAAGCCGGTGGTGGCGCCGGAAATCGAATTCTACCTCGTGCGCAAGAACCCCGACCCCGACTACCCGCTCACCCCGCCGGTCGGGCGCTCGGGCCGGGCGATCGGCGGCGGCGCGGGCTATTCGATCGCCGGCGTCAACGAGTTCGACGAACTGATCGACGACATCTACCATTTCTCCGAGCAGCAGGGCCTGGAGATCGACACCCTCATCCATGAGGAGGGCGCGGGACAGCTCGAGATCAACCTCAGGCACGGCGATCCGATCGAACTCGCCGACCAGGTGTTCATGTTCAAGCGCACCATCCGCGAGGCGGCCCTCAAGCACGACACCTACGCCACCTTCATGGCCAAGCCCATCCAGGGCCAGCCCGGCTCGGCCATGCACATCCACCAGTCGGTGGTCGACAAGAAGACCGGGAAGAACATCTTCGCGGCGGAAGACGGCTCCGAGACCGACGCCTTCTTCCATTTCATCGGCGGCATGCAGAAGCATGTGCCGAACGCGCTGGTGATGCTGGCGCCCTATGTGAACTCCTA
>CAZBBT010000346.1:0-1931 GCA_964490065.1 uncultured Mesorhizobium sp.
CCGCTTCATGCTGCGCCATCCGCCGGCCAACAACCAGCGCGCCGTGGCGCTGTTCTTGTCGCTCGGCCACCACGAGGCGCTGGTGCGGCGGCTCTCGGCGGCGTTCGAGGAGCGGCGCAAGCGTCTGGTGCATGCGATCTCCGCCTTCCTGCCCGAATGGCGCTCGACCGACTCCGCCGGCGGCACCTCGCTCTGGCTCGAAGGCCCGCGCGGCACGGATTCGCGCGACCTCGCGGCAACGGCGGCGAGCCGCAGCGTCATCATCGAGCCGGGCGATCGCTTCTTCGACCGCTCCGACCGGCCGACGCGCTTCATGCGGCTCGGCATCTCCTCGATCGCGCTGCAGCACATCGAGCCGGGTATCCGCGAACTGGCGACGGCCGCGGGTCGGAGACCGGCGGCGGCCTGAGGCGACGCTTCTCCCCGTTCGGGGCAGGGCAATCGCCTATGGCGCAATGCCCTGCCTTGCGAAGATAGGCGCTGGCGCGCCGTCAGCCTGTGGACAGCTTCCACGACCACTCAAATAAATTGTCCTGCCTTTTCAGTCTCTTAAAACCTCCGCCCTGCCTTCCTCGCCGCAATCTATCCACACCCCCCAGCCCTCCCCCATACTGTGTCCGCCCGAAATGGAGACCGGAATGGAAGACTGGGATGGAGAAGCGAACTGGAACTGCGATGTGCTGGAGCGCATCGTGGCGCTGCTGTTCGCGCTCGCCAACCTGGCCGACCTTGCCGCCGGCGCTTCTTATTTCCGCCGCCGGCAGGTTCTCCAAATCCTGAGCCACGGCGAAGTAGAAGCGCGGGCCTTCCTGTTCGGCGGCGCGCCGATCCCATCGGATACGCTGGAAGAGGCCGGCGATGCCGCACGCCTCGCGGCCCGTTTCCGCTCGCTGGCGCTGGTTCTGTGCGCGCTGATGGCGCAGGCCGCTCGGTTCGCGCTTCCCGGTGCGGACGGTCCACGAACCTGCCGGTCGTCGCACGAATTTTCCGGGCCGGCGCTTCGCTGGCCGGTCGCCCTGGCGACGCCGCTGGCGCCCGACACGTCCTAACCGGCCCTCCATCGGGCTCGGCCCGGACATTCATGCTGAACGGCAGCGGCTTTTTCAGAACCTGGCGGACAAATCTCGCGCCGCCGGGACGCGCGGCCGCGCGCTGTCTCTGGCCTATCCGCGAAAAAACCGCTGGCACATGGCCTGTGCCAATGGCGGCGTCATAGTGACGTGTCAGGGAACGAAGCGGAACGATGCTGGACCAACCGGCGCGTGACTGGCTTCGCCGCAAAGGTGGAGTGCCTGACATGTCGGTTGCCGCGGAAAAGCAGGACGTTCCGGCCGAGGAGCATCGTTCGCGACGCTCCGGCGGACGCGAGGCGCGCCGCGCCATGCGGGCGGCCCCGCTGGCCGATGACATAAGGCCAGTGCGCGCGGGCCTCGAGGGCGGACGCTACGCGCCGCTCTCGCCGAACGACCTCGAACGCATCCATGAAGCGGTGCTGACGCTGCTCGAGACCGTCGGCTTCGCCAACGCCATTCCATCCTGCATCGAGGCACTGACCAGGGCCGGCGCGACGCTGAGCGATGACGGCCGGCTGCGCTTCCCGCGCAATCTGGTGCTCGACACGATCAAGAAGGCAGCGCGCGACTTCACGCTGCACGGCCAGGACCCCAGGCACGACATGGTGATCCAGGGCAAGCGCGTGCATTACGGCACGGCGGGCGCGGCCGTGCATCTGGTCGATGTCGAGAAGCGCGAATACCGCGAGAGCCTGCTGCAGGACATCTACGACGCCGCCCGCATCGTCGACGGGCTGGACAACATCCATTTCTTCCAGCGGCCGATGGTGCCACGCGACATTCCCGACCCGCTCGACATGGACTTCAACACGCTCTACGCCTGCGTGATGGGCACGGCCAAGCATGTCGGCACCTCGT
>CAZBBT010000347.1:0-1931 GCA_964490065.1 uncultured Mesorhizobium sp.
GAGCCGCAGCCGAAATTATCGCCGGCGACGAGAATTTGCGCCTTGCGGTAGGCCGGCTTGTTGAGCACGAAATCGGGATTCTCCGAGCCGTCCTCCTGATAGCGCATTTCGGCGAAAAGCCCCTTGCCGAGGCCGGTGCGCTTGATCGTCTTGAGGTAATCCTTCGGGATGATCATGTCGGTATCGACATTGACGATCGGCAGAGGCGCGGCGACGCCGGTGAGCTTGGTGAACTTGTCCATGGCTGCCAGTCTTCCCGGTTGCTGGTTCGAGTGCGTCCGATTTACACAAACGAACGGGTAAATGAAAGGCGGCTGGTGGCTGCTTGAATTCGTCCAGCATGGGATGGCAAGCAGGCATCACGAAACAATGCGACACGGGAAGGCAGAGACAATGGACAAGCCGACCGTTCTCTACACCGCCGAACCGGCGCTCGACGCGGCGGAGTTCCGCCGCGTGCTGGAGGAATCCGGCCTCGGCGAGACCCGCCCCGTGGGCGACCAGGCACGGCTGAAGGCCATGCTCGGCGGCGCCAATCTCATCCTCACCGCCAGGCTCGATCAGCCGGGCCGGCCGCTGGTCGGCGTCCTGCGCGGCGTCACGGATTTCTCCTGGGTCTGCTACGTGTCCGAACTCGCCGTTTCGAAGTCGGCGCAGGGGCTCGGCGTCGGCAAGAACCTGATGGACTCGGCTCGGCGCCAGCTCGGGCCGACGGTCGCGATCAGCCTGATCTCCATGCCCGATGCCATGGGCTTTTACGAGCGCATCGGCATGGCGCGCATGCACGATGCCTTCTGGCTCGCTCGCGAGCGGTAAATCCTTTCCCGCACAGCCACGTCAGACGAATCGCATCTCGGCACCGGCCTCGATCCGGCCTGGCCGATCCACGGTGCAGTAGACGCCGATATTGTGGCCATTGTTGCGCACCAGCGTGCGCAGGATGCCCCGATCGTTGTCGAATCCGTCCTGAGCGATGACGGTGAAGCCGCAGCGACGGCAATGTTCGGAAACGGTCAGCTCGACCTCGCCGATGGCGATGCGGCGGCCGAGCCATGCCGATTCGGGAAATTCGCCTTCGACTTCCGGCATGTCGATGAGAATGCTCGGGCGAAAACGCCTTGGGTCCGGGTTGGCCTCGGAATGCAACGCCTTCAGGCGCGCCAGCGAGGCGGTGGTCAGCAGATGCACGGGCGCCTTGCGGTAGCGCGGGGCGACGGTGGAGCCGTCAGCCGGTTGCGGTCCCTCATTCACATAAGGCCGGACGGAGACCTCGAAGCCGAGATACTGGCCGATCGCCCTGTCGCTTTCCACGTCCGGAGCAGCAAGCCACTCGCCGTCAGGTGTCGCGATCTCCAATCCGTCTTCGGCTGACAGCCGCGTGCGGACGCGCGGAGCCCGATCCCACTTCGCAGGGTTCCTGTCGGGAGCGGCAACGATGCCGCTCGCCACGTCGAAAAGACCGTAGGCACGGTCGCCTTCAGCTCCATCTGGCCCGAAGAACAACTCGCGCATGGGCTGTCCGGCGAGCGAACTCACCGGATAACGCCACAATGCGGCTACTTGCCGGATATCGGTCATCGTTGCCGAGCGACCCGCCTCATGCCTTCTTGTTCTGGCGATTGGCGATCAGATCGTCGACCACGGTCGGATCGGCCAGCGTCGAGGTATCGCCCAGCGAGCCGAAATCGTCCTCCGCGATCTTACGCAGGATACGGCGCATGATCTTGGCGGAACGCGTCTTCGGCAGGCCCGGCGCGAACTGGATCTTGTCGGGCGTGGCGATCGCGCCGATCTCCTTGCGGACATGCTGGATCAGCTCCTTGCGCAGCGCTTCGCTTCCCTGCTCACCCTCCGCGAGGGTGACGTAGCAGTAGATGCCCTGGCCCTTGATGTCGTGCGGATAGCCGACGACGGCGGCCTCGGCCACCTTG
>CAZBBT010000348.1:0-1902 GCA_964490065.1 uncultured Mesorhizobium sp.
TGCCGGTGACGGCCGCCGCGACGAATTTCGTCACCGCGATCAGGAGATTGCCGGCAAGCGACGCATAGATCACAATTCTCGATCCGCCGTGCGCCGCCATGATTTCGCCCTTGGGTCCCGCCCTTGTCTGATTTGCGGCCAACATAACGCATGAGGCGGGACTGGCCACAAAAACATGGCCACGCGGCCGCTGTTGCTTCTGAAGAGCCCTCTTGCGGTCAGCCAAATCTCTTGGTTCACTTCCCGGCCACCGATCGGAGGATAAGTATCATGGCCAAAGGTGCGATGAAGGCGAAGAAGGAAGCCCGCAAGCCGAAGAAGGACGCCAAGAAGCCGGCGACAGCGGGAAAAACACCGCCGCCGCCCGTGCAGGCGATCCGGATCAAGGAGAAATAGGCAGAACAGGGGCCAAAAAATTCAGGCTGGCGGTTTCCGCCGCCAGTCTCCACTCCATTGAACGGTCAAAGGGCGAGCCCCACATGACCGGCGCGGGGACGACCCCGCGTCTCCCAACAATCTTGGCAGGACGACCCGCCAGACAACGGAGCGTTCCATGTCGTGGATTTTTCTGTTCTTCGCCGGCCTGTTCGAGATCGGCTGGGCGATCGGCCTCAAATATACCGAGGGCTTCACCCGGCCGCTGCCGACGGTGCTGACCGTCGCCTCGATGATCGTCAGCCTCGCCCTGCTCGGCCTCGCGCTGAAGGCGCTGCCGGTGGGCACCGCCTATGCCGTATGGACCGGCATCGGCACGGTCGGCACGGCACTTCTCGGCATCTGGCTGCTCGGCGAACCCGCCACGGCAGTCCGGCTTGCCTGCATCGGCCTCATCGTGGCCGGCATCGCCGGCCTGAAGCTGGCGGCCTAATCAACGCCGAAAGGCCGGGCCGCGCTAGCGGTCCGGCCGGCAGACGGTTCTTCGAAAGATCAGCGGGCGGAGAAGCCCGGAGGCGTGCGGCCGACGCGCGACTTGCGCGCCGCGTAGCGGGCGTCCCGCTTGGCCTTGCGCGCGGCCTCGTCCGCCAGTTCCAGCGCGACGCGCTCGGCTTCCTCAGCCGCGCGGATCTTCGCTTCCTCGGCGGCCTTCGCCTCGGCCTCGGCGCGCAGCCGCGCCTCTTCCGCTTCGCGTGCGGCCTTCTCGGCTGCCTCGCGCGCCAGCCTTTCCTGCTTCAGCCTTTGCTTTTCGGCTTCGCGGACGGCCCGTGCCTCGAGGATTTTCTTGCGTTCGGCCTGTCTGGCCAGAACCGCCGGATCGTCTGCCGGCGGCTTTGCCTTGAAGCGCTCCAGAAGCGCCTTTCTTGCCTCATTCGCGGCATTGCGCCGCTCGAAGATGTCTTTTTCCCTGTAGATAGCCAAATCTCATTCCCTGAAGTCAATTCGCGTCGCTTACATACGCGCGAAAGCCCGGAGTTCAAGCGCCAAAACGGTATGCCAGCCATGAAAATCCGCAATGTTGCAGCGCGGAAACAGGTGGCGGACATTTGAAGGCCGGACGCCGCGGATCGAGGCGGGCGGGAACCTTGTCGGCAAGCGAACGTTTTCGCGCACGGCCGTGCGCTGGCCTGCCGTAGCGGCCGGGAGGGGAAGGATGACGACGAGCAACGAGAGCCGGCGCGATGCCGCGTCCCCGTCGCAGGAAACGGGCGCGCTCACCCGCATTTCGCTGCCGCCGGCCGTCACCATCGTCGGCGTCACCGCCATCCTCTATCTCGGCAAGGACGTGCTTCTGCCGCTGGCGATCGCGCTGCTGCTCACTTTCGCGCTGGCGCCGATCGTCTCGGCGCTGCGCAAGGTGTCGGTGCCCAAGGTGGTTGCCGTCATCCTCACCGTGCTCACGGCCTTCATTTTCATCGCCGCCTTCGCCTTCCTGGTGGCGACCCAGGTGTCCAACCTGGCGCAGAA
>CAZBBT010000349.1:0-1880 GCA_964490065.1 uncultured Mesorhizobium sp.
AACAACACCGACGGGAATCCCTAAACGATTCAGCCAATCAGTGAACCGCTCTAGCGGGGAAAGAGGTGGCTCGGCCCCTGGTCCGGCCTTTGGCCGGTCTTAGGGCAGGCTCCGCGGACCGGTGAAGAGGCTACCACTCCATATGCGATGGACCCGCCGGCAAACGGGAAGGGCTCAGCCCGCCTTCACCAGCACGGCGCTTTCGAATTCGATCACCTTGTCGCCGGTCGAGTCGAAGCCTTCGCCGCGCAGGGTGAGCACGCGCCAGCCCGGCCGCGAGGCCAGCGCCCGGTGTTCCAGTGCCGTGCGCGTATAGGACACCGTTTCGCCGGCATAGACGGGCTTCAGCCATTTCAGGTTCCTGAAGCCGGGGGAGGGACCGAATGTCGGCTCCGGGCCCGGTCCGTCCCAAGGCTCAGGACCGGACCGCGCCGTGAGATTGCACTTCATCCAGGCGGCGGCCGTGTGCCAGCCCGAAGCGCACAGACGGCCGAAGACGCTGCCTTTGGCGGTCTCTTCGCTGAGATGGAAGGGCTGCGGGTCGTATTTCTCGGCAAAGGCGACGATCGCTTCCGGCGTGAAGTTGTAAGAGCCGAGCGGCACGGTGACGCCGACGCCGAGGAACTCGTCGAGGGTCATCGGCCGGCCTCCCGGGACAGGAACATGCCGGTGTTCTCCAGCTCGAAGACGGCCTCGCCGCGCTGGTTGGCGAGTTCGGCGCGCATGGCGACGAAACCGAGCTGCGGCCTGGATTTCGAGGTTCGCTTGCCGAGCACGGTGACGCGGCCGGTGAGCGTGTCGCCGGCCAGAACCGGCTTCTTCCATTTCACGTGGTCGATGCCGGGCGATCCCTGGGACGTGGAATCGAGCAGGAAGGCGTCGCACAGCATGCGCATGAAGATCGCGCAGGTGTGCCAGCCCGAGGCCGACAGTCCGCCGAGGATGCTGGCCTTGCCCGCCGCCTCGTCCATGTGCATCGGTTGCGGGTCGAATTCGGAAGCGAAGCCGACGATCTCCTCGGCCGTGACGGTTTTCGAGCCGAGGTCGAGCGAGGCGCCCTCGGTGAGGTCCTCAAAGGCCCATCGTTTGCCGGTCATCGCACAATCCGTTCAAGCTTGTACGATCATAATGGACTGGTCTGTTGCACCGCACAAGCGCCGGCGGGCGCTGGCCCAAGGTTTTGGAAAGAGATGGGCGGAGCGACAGCGCCTGCCGCCCCGCCGTCGGATCAATACTGGTCGTTATAGTAGCGGTCGTCGCAAGGCGCGACGAAGACCCGGCCGGTGTCGTAGTCGCGATAACGGCACATCTGCTCGTCGCGCGACTTCGGCGCGGTGGACGATCCGACCACGGCGCCCAGAAGCGCGCCGCTTGCCGCGCCGATCACCGTGCTCTTGGTGTCGCGGCCGATGGCCTGGCCGACCAGCGCGCCGCCGGCTGCGCCGACCAGGGCGCCCGTGCCGGCCCGCTGCTGCGATTCGGTCTGCGCGCAACCCGACAGGGCCATCGCGGCGAGTGCGGCGAGCGCGATCAATCTGCTGCTCTTGTTCATGAGTGAAGTCCTCTCCTGCTAGCCCCGCGCTTCCAGTTGCAGAGTCAATGCGGCGGAACATGGGCGCCGCCCTGCAACCTCAGGTGTTGAACTTGAACAGCATGACGTCGCCGTCCTGCACGACATACTCCTTGCCTTCGTCGCGCGCCTTGCCGGCCTCCTTGGCGGCGACCTCGCCGCCAAGCGTGACGAAGTCGTCATAGGCGATGGTCTGGGCGCGGATGAAGCCGCGCTCGAAATCGGTGTGGATGACGCCTGCGGCCTGCGGCGCCCTGGTGCCCTTCTCGATCGTCCAGGCGCGCGTCTCCTTCGGCCCGGCGGTGAAATA
>CAZBBT010000350.1:0-1874 GCA_964490065.1 uncultured Mesorhizobium sp.
CTGGTTGGGACAGAAAGGCGAACTGGAACCGCGATGTGCTGGAGCGCATCGTGGCGCTGCTGTTCGCGCTGGCTTGCCTGGCCGATCTCGCCGCCTGCCTTCCCTGGCTGCGCCGCCAACAGTTGCTCGGGATTCTGAGCCACGGCGAGGCCGAGGCGTGGGCCTTCGTCATGGGCCTGCCGCCCGGTGCGGCGGTTCCGCCGGATGCACCGGATTCGGCGGGCGATGCAGCGCGCCTTGCGGCAAGTTTCCGCGCGCTGGCGCTGATGCTGTGCGCCATGCTGGCGCGGGCGGCTCTGTTCGCTCTTCCGAGCGCCGTCGGCTCTCAAGCCCGCCGGCCGTCGCACGGGATTTCCGGCATCGCGGTTAGCCGTCCGGGCGGCCCGGCGCCGCCCGCGCCCGACACGTCGTAGAAGTAAGTTCGGGGGTTCGTTGCCCGACTTCTCCCCGGGTCCAGCACGGACCGGAGCGTTCCTTGACAATAGCCAGGGCGGATTTCCGCAGCGTGGCAATGAATAGGCGTGTTCGAAAGAACGCTCGGCACCCTCCCCCCAAGGGGGAGAAATCTTGGCGTTTCTACTGCACCGAGCCGACCAGGATCGGCTGGCCGTCGCGGATCGAGACCCAGCGGCCGGTGTTGTCGATTGCCTGGCGCTTGAGGAAGCGGTAGCCGGTCTTGTCCCAGGCGCGCACCTTGTCGGTGAGATTGTCGAGCACGAAATCGCCCTTGTCGGTGCGCACCGTCAGCACCGCGTGGCCCTCGCCGTCGGGCTTGCGCACCACGGTGATGAGCAGGTCGGCCAGGGAGACGCCGAGACGGTTCAGCCGCCGGCGCTTCTCCAGCACATAGTCCTCGCAATCGCCCGCGCCCCTGTCGGGGTAGGCCCACACCTCGTCCTTGCCGTAGACGTCGTAGTCGTTCATCGGCTTGACGGCGGCATTCACCGCGGCGGTGATATTGACCAGTTGCTTCCACAGTGCGCCGGTCATCGCCGCCGGCGCCAGATCCTTCGGACGGATCGAGCACTCGGCCCGGTTGGCCTTGCAGAAATCGTAGTGGCCGATGGGCTGCGAGGTCAGGCCGCCGGTGGCCATGGCGTTGGCCGCGGTTGCCGGCTCCGCCGCCCAGGTCGAGACCAGGCTGATCGCGGCAGCCGCCAGGAAGCGCAAACCAAGCGCCGATGGTGAGGAATGCATGCCCCGTTCGCCCCTGTTGTTAACGAAACGTTAAAGGCGATTTACACTCCGTGTCAATTCGATGAAGGACGGGAATGTCGACATGGTTACTCACATGCCCGTGACAGCGGCAGTTGTGCAACAGATACGCCGCGCATTCCGCCCGCGGGCCGGAAACGATCCCGAAAGGATCAGCGGCCGGCCGTCCGTACCAGCCGCGGCTTGGCGGCGCGCCTGCCCGCCGTACCGCGACGGGCGATGAAGTCGACGATGCGCGGCGCGATCTCGGCGCGGAAGCGCGAGCCGTTGAAGACGCCGTAGTGACCGACCGAGGGCTGCACGTAGTGGGCCTTGCGTTCCGCCGGGATGTTGACGCACAGGTCCTGCGCGGCCTCGGTCTGGCCAAGGCCGGAAATGTCGTCGTTCTCGCCCTCGACGGTGAACAGCGCCGTGCCGCGGATCGCCGCCGGATCGACCGGGATGCCGCGATGGTGCATCTCACCCTTCGGCAAGGCCTGGCGCACGAACACCGTGTCGACGGTCTGCAGGTAGAATTCGGCGGTCAGGTCCATCACCGCCAGATACTCGTCATAGAACTCGCGGTGCTTCTCGGCCTCGTCGCCGTCGTTCTTCACCAGGTGCATGAAGAAGTCCTTGTGGGCGACGATGTGGCGGTCGAGGTTCATGCTCATGAAGCC
>CAZBBT010000351.1:0-1858 GCA_964490065.1 uncultured Mesorhizobium sp.
CTGTCGCGGACCACGAAACGGCAGTCCTCGTCAATGGTCTCGAAGGTGCCGCGCACCACATTGCCGTCAATCCTGACAGCAACCTCGCTGCCAAGCCCTGCCGCATGTGCCAGCCAACGCTGGCGGATCGCCGCGAGGCCACGCCCCTCGTCCCACAGCCGCGCATTCGTGCTCCACGCATCCGACAGTGCGAGGAAAAGCGTCTCAGCATCGCAAGCCGAGCCGAGGGCCTTCAACGAAGTTGCCGGGTACGGCAAAGCCTCCGGATATGCCACCACATTCACGCCGATGCCGACGGCAACAGCGAAACGCCCACCGCCAAGCTGCGTCGATTCCAGCAGGATGCCGGCGAGCTTGGCGCCGGATGCCAACACGTCGTTCGGCCATTTCAGCTCGAAACGGTTTTTAGGGCCGGCGCTGGCCCCGTCCACGCCAACGGAAAAGCGCGCCCCGTTCGGCACAACCGCATCCAGCGCATCTGCCAGCGCAAGGCCGGCAACAAAACCCAGCGTGGCGGCGCTTTTCAGGTCATCCTCAATAACGAGAAGCAGCGTCCCAGCGAGATTGCCTTCCGGCGTCGCCCAGACACGCCCGCGCCGCCCACGACCGCTCTCCTGCTTTTTGGAGACCACCCACAGTTTTCCCGGATCACCCGCCCGCGCATGGTCGAGCGCCAAAGCATTGGTCGAGCCGACGACGTCATGCGCTTCGAGGCGATAGCCTTCGGCGAGAGCGGTTGGCGCAAGGTGAAAACCGACCATCCGTTCTAGAAGAAAGTCTTCGCCGCCGCCTCGGCATAGCCGGCGATGGGGCCGCCGATGAGCACGTAGAACAGCACGAAGGCACCGGACAGGCCAAGCACGACACGCAATTCTCCAGCCATCGGCTGGAAGGCGCCCACCGGCTCGTCGAACCACATGATCTTGATGATACGCAGGTAATAGAACGCCGCCACAACCGAGGTCAGCACGCCGATGATTGCGAGGGGATAGAGCCCGGCATTGATCGCGGCCAGGAACACATACCACTTCGCCCAGAAGCCGGCGAGCGGCGGAATGCCGGCCAGCGAGAACAGCAGGATGGTCAGGATGGTCGCCATCACCGGGTTGGTGTTGGCGATGCCGGCGAGATCGCCGATCTCCTCGACTTGGCTGTCGTTGCGGCGCATTGCGATGATGAAGGCGAAGGTGCCCAGCGTCATTGCGACGTAAATGAGCATGTAGATGACGACGCCACGCACGCCGGCCTGGCTGTTGGCGGCAAGGCCGACAAGGCAGAAGCCCATATGGCCGATCGAGGAATAGGCCATCAGCCGCTTGAAGTTCTTCTGGCCGATCGCCGCGAAGGAGCCCAGCGCCATCGAGGCAATGGAAATGAAGACGATGATCTGCTGCCAGTCGGCGGCGGCCGGCTCGAAGGCTTCCAGCACCACACGCAGGATGAGCGCCATCGTCGCCACTTTCGGCGCCACCGCGAAGAAGGCCGTCACCGGCGTCGGGGCGCCCTCGTACACGTCCGGCGTCCACATGTGGAAGGGCACGGCCGAGATCTTGAAGGTCAGCCCGGCGAGGATGAAGATCAGCCCGAACAGCAGGCCGAGCTGGCGTCCCGCGCCACCGACCGCGGTGGCGACCTCGGCAAACCCGACGCTGCCGGTGTAGCCGTAGGTCAGCGATATGCCGTAGAGCATCATTCCGGTGCCGAGCGCGCCGAGCACGAAATATTTCAGACCCGCCTCGCTGGAGCGCGCATTCTCGCGGTTGATCGCGGCCACCACATAAAGCGCCAGCGACTGCAACTCGAAGCCGAGATAGAGCGAGATCAGGCTGTTGGCCGAGATCATCAGCATCATGCCGAG
>CAZBBT010000352.1:0-1852 GCA_964490065.1 uncultured Mesorhizobium sp.
CGGACCTCGGGGGACGCAAGAAGCTGGAAGCGCTAGCCGTGCAGGTCAGGAAGCTGATAGGCTTCGAGGGGCATTGAGGGCTGTTGCCGGCACGCTTCCTGCTTCCCGTCTGAAGGTTATTTCAAGCGCCGCGCAGAGCCTGCCACAGCGCAAAGATCGCCGCCGCCACCAGCAGCGCTCCGGCGGCGCGGCCGATCAGAACCGTCGCGCCCGGATGTCCCGTCAGTGCCTCGCGGCCTTTTCCCGCCGCCAGCGCCAGCCCGCCATAGACCGTCATCTGCACCGTGACGGTCATCGCACCCATGACGACCGCCTGCAGCCCGATCGGACCGTATTCCGGCTTCATGAACTGCGGGAACACGGCGAGCACGAACAGCCAGGCCTTGGGATTGAGAATGCAGGTCGCCAGGCCCTGCACGAAGATCGAGGAAGACGACCGGCGCGCCGCCTTTGCCACCGAATGCACCTCGATGGTCGAGCGCAGGAGAGAAAAGCCGATCCAGAGCATGTAGAGCGAGCCGGTGAGCAGCATGGCCGTCGAGATGACCGGAACGAGATTGGACAGGCCGACGACGAAGACGGTGCCGAACAGGGTGTGGCAGATGCCGCCCAGCATGATGCCGGCGGTCGCGGCCAGCCCCGCCTGCCGCCCGCCGGTCAGCGCGTTGGCCAGCACGAAGAACATGTCCATGCCCGGCACGACGATGATGCCGACGAGCAGGACGAAATAGAGCCAGAGCGCGGTGGCGTACATGGAGCGTCCGATGAGCGCGGCATTCACCGCTTGCCGCCGCCGAATAGCGCATTGCTGCTGACATGGTGGCGTCAGGAGCGGTGGAAGTGTCTTTCTCTCTTCGTTTGCGGCAGGGCCATCGCATATGAGGTCGCCCTGCCTTCGGATGAGACAGCGCACGGCCTCGCCTTCCCGGCGGTGGGGTTTTTGTCCGCCAGGTTCTGAAAAGCCGCGGCCGTTCGGGCATGGGTGGCCGGGTCGAGCCCGACGAAGCGCCGGACTTACGACGTATCCAAAGCGCGCGGCGCCGGAGCATCCAGCCGGCGAACCGCCGGCCCGGAAATCTCGTGTGACAGCAGGCCGGCTTGCGAGCCGGCAGCGTCTGGGAGAGCAAATTGTCCGGCCTGTGCCAGCAAGGCGCACAGCACCAGCGCCAGAGCCCGGAAGCGGACCGCGAGCCGCGCCGCGTCGCCGGTATTCTCCAACGCATCGGACGGAACCGGCGCGCCGCCGAACAGGAATGCCCGCGCCTCGACCTCGCCGTGGCTCAGAATCTTCAGCACCTGCCGGCGGCGAAGGAGGGGAACGCCGGCGGCAAGGTCGGCCAGACTGGCCAGCGCGAACAGCAGCGCCACGATGCGCTCCAGCACATCGCGGTTCCAGTTCGCTTCTCCTTCCCAGTCTTCCATTCCAGTCTCCATTTCGCTCGGCCCAAGTATGGAAGAGGTGCGAGGGGGTGTTGATAGATTCCGACAAAGGAAGCGGGGCTTGTGGCCTTAACTAACTGAAAAAGCTATGAAAGTGTGTTTGAGCAGTTTTGAAGGTATCCACAGGTTGACAGTGCGGCGGCGCTATCTTCCGGTAGGGCACGGCCATCGCATATGGAATTTTCGAGCGTCGAGCACCCCCACCCCTGTCCCCTCCCCACAAGGGGGAGGGAGACGCCGACACCGCCGTTCCGCCCAATTTCGCCGACGTTGCCAGGCTGTAGCGCAGCCGCAAAGTCCCCTCCCTGCTTGGGGAGGGGTTAGGGGTGGGGACAGCACCATATGCGATCGCCCTGTCTAGAGCCTTTCACGGTTTGACGGAAGCGTATCCGGCGTTTGCGAAATAGTTTCC
>CAZBBT010000353.1:0-1823 GCA_964490065.1 uncultured Mesorhizobium sp.
CTGGGACCTGCGCAAGTCGCAGCCCTACGAGTGCTATGCCGAGATGGATTTCGACATTCCGATCGGCAAGAACGGCGACTGCTACGATCGTTACCTGATCCGCATGGAGGAGATGCGCCAGTCGGCGAAGATCATGCGCCAGTGCATCGACTTGCTGCTCGGCAAGGAATCGAGCGGTCCCGTCTCCAATCTCGACGGCAAGGTGGTGCCGCCCAAGCGCGCGGCGATGAAGCGGTCGATGGAATCGCTCATCCATCACTTCAAGCTCTACACCGAGGGCTATCGCGTGCCGGCCGGCGAGGTTTATGCCGCCGTCGAGGCGCCGAAGGGCGAGTTCGGCGTCTACATGGTCTCCGACGGCACCAACAAGCCCTATCGCTGCAAACTGCGCGCGCCCGGCTTCGCTCATTTGCAGGCGATGGATTTCCTCTGCCGTGGCCATCTCCTGGCCGACGTTACCGCCGTTCTCGGCTCCCTCGACATCGTCTTTGGTGAGGTGGACCGCTAATCATGTCCGTACGCCGTCTTGCAGAAGCCAGCGTCCAGCCAGCCTCCTTCGCCTTCAACAAGGCGAATGCGGCGGCGGCGAAGAAGTGGATTGCCAAATACCCGAAGGGCCGGCAGCAGTCGGCCATCATCCCGTTGCTGATGCTGGCGCAGGACCAGGAAGGCTGGGTCACGCAGAAGGCAATCGAAACCGTCTGCGACATGCTGGAGATGCCCTATATACGCGGGCTCGAGGTCGCGACGTTCTACACGCAGTACCAGTTGAAGCCGGTCGGCAGCCGCGCCCACATCCAGGTCTGCGGCACCACGCCCTGCATGCTGCGCGGCGCCGGCGAGTTGATGGACGTCTGCCGCTCGAAGATCCATCACGAGCAGTTCCACACCAACGCCGCCGATACGCTGTCGTGGGAGGAGGTCGAGTGCCTCGGCGCCTGCGTCAACGCGCCGATGGTGATGATCTTCAAGGACACCTACGAGGATCTGACGACCGAGCGGCTGGCCGAGATCATCGACGCCTTCGAGGCCGGCAAGGGCGAGACGATCAAGCCGGGTCCGCAGATCGACCGTTTCTATTCCGCACCCGAGGGCGGCTTCACCACGCTCAAGGACGAGAAGGCGGTGCTGAAGTCGACCCGCGACAGGGAGGCGAAGGCCGCCGCCAAGGCAGCCAAGCTTCCGCCGTCGGAATCCGCCAGGCCGGCAACCGCCGCCGCCGAGACCAGCCCCGCTCTCAAGCCGCCGGCGAAGAAGGCGCCAAAGGCGCCGCCTGCCGCCGAAGCGACGCCTCCGCCTCCGAAGGTCGACGCCAGGAAGGCCGATCTCGCCGAGCCGGCGGTGGAAGGCGTGAGGGGCAAGAAGCGCACGCGCCCGATCCCGCCGCAGGGGGCGGCCAGTGCCTACAAGGCGCCGGAAATGCTCAAGGGCGACCCGATCGGCGCGGCCGGCAAGAAGCCGCCAAAGGCCGCCAAGCCATCGCTGGAAGACAAGAACCGACCCAGGGGCATCGCCAAACCCATGGCGGTCGACGACCTCAAGCTTATCTCCGGCATCGGGCCGAAGAACGAGACGATCCTGCACGATCTCGGCATCTTCACCTTCGCGCAGGTTGCTGCGTGGAAGAAGGCCGAGCGCGATTGGGTCGACGCCTACCTGAATTTCCACGGCCGCATCGAGCGAGAGGACTGGGTCAAGCAGGCCAAGGCGCTCGCCAAGGGCGGGGTGGCCGAATACATCCGCGTCTTCGGCAAGAAGCCGGTCTGAGGAGCGAGAAGCGATGCTTGCAGACAAGGACCGCATCTTCACCAACATCTACGGCC
>CAZBBT010000354.1:0-1808 GCA_964490065.1 uncultured Mesorhizobium sp.
GCGGTGCACGACGGCAATGGCCTGATCGGGCAGCTTCACATCGGGATTGAGCTTGACGATCGCCTCGTCGTTCCAGTTGGTGATCTTGCCGAGGAAGATGTCAGCCAGCGTGGCGCCGTCGAGCACCAGTTCGCCGGGCCTGACGCCATCGATATTGACGACCGGGACGATGCCGCCCATCACCATCGGGAACTGCGCGAGGCCGGTCTCTTCGAGCTCTTCACCGGTCAGCGGCGCGTCGGAGGCGCCGAAGGTGACGGTCTTGGCCTTGATCTGCTTGATGCCGCCGCCCGAACCGATCGACTGGTAGTTGAGGCCGATGCCGGTCTCCTTCTTGTAGGCGTCGGCCCACTTGGCGTAGATCGGATAGGGGAAGGTGGCGCCGGCGCCCGAAATGTCGGCGGCGTAGGTGGCGGAAAGGGTGAGGGTGGACGCCGCAGCCATTGCGATCGCAACGGCCGACGGGCGGAGGAAATGTCTCATGGCCTGCTCCTGTTCGGATATGGTCTCTCGGCGCTTTTGCCAGCGCCCGGGCGAGGCCATAGCCGCCGTCTGTTACAGTGGCATGACAGTTCCGTGTCAGGCCCATAACGCTCGGCAGGCGCCGCACCGACCGGTGTCCTCCCGAGGCGGCGGTTGACGATACGAATCAGCGGCTTGAGATGTCGCAGGCGGGAGAAGAGCAAAAAAATCGCTGCTCGCGCGAAAAACCGGGCGAGAGCACGTGACCGGCCAGGAGGATAGATGTCGGGGCCGGCCGTCGCCGAGCAGGTCCGTTGGGGTAAATATGAACCCTGCTACACCGGCGGCTGCTGCTCCCGCCCGTAACTGATCGGCGGAATCATGTCAGCCCATTGTCCGCCCACCGGCCGGTTTGCCTATGGTGCGATCGCACCATGGAACAGTCAGGCGGTCAATTGACCTTGCCTGCTTCCGGCGAGCCAGCGCTCGACCTTTTGCGACAGGGCCTTGGGACTGATCGGCTTGGGCAGATAATCGTCCATGCCGGCATCGAGGCAGCGCTCGCGGTCGCCCTTCAGCGCATGGGCCGTGACGCCGACGATCGGCACATGCGTGCCTTCGATCTCCTCGCGGCGGCGGATCTCGCCGGTTGCCTCCAGGCCGTTCATCTCCGGCATCGACACGTCCATCAGGATCATGCGCGGCCTGAGCTTGAAGCACGCATCGAGCGCCTTGCGGCCGTTGCCGACGATCTCGAAGCTGCAGCCGATCTCGCCCAGGATCTGGGTGAATACGAGCTGGTTCACCTCGTTGTCCTCGGCGACCAGAATGTCGACGCCATGCGCGGCAGGCGCCGCTGCCGGTGCGTCTGTCGCGGAGGCTTCGGCTGCCGGGACCGAAGGCTGGTCCGGTTGCGGGTTCGCGGGCGGAGCCGGAGCTTTGGCGGCGGGCGCGATCGCGATCGCCGCGATATGCTCGGCCTTCGTCTTTGCATGGTGCCGCTGGATGGTCGCGACCAACGTCTCCAGCAGCGCCGACGAGCGCGCCGGCTTGATGAGATGCGCGTTGATGCCGAGATCGCGATAGCTGGCGCTGCCGAGCGACTGGTCGACGGACGTCAGCATGATGATGGGGGTTTCGGCCAGCCCCTGCGTGTTGCGCACGACGCGTGCCATCTCGGCGCCCGTCATGCCCGGCATCTGATAATCGAGCACGACGCAGTCCACCGGCACGCCGTAGGCGGCGGCGGCGAACAGCACCTTGAGGCCTTCCGCGCCGCTTTCGGCCGCACAGGAATCGAACCCCCACGACGCCATCTGCTCGCTCAGGATCGAGCGGTTGACGGC
>CAZBBT010000355.1:0-1807 GCA_964490065.1 uncultured Mesorhizobium sp.
ACGGCAGGCCGTGGCCGTTGCCAAAACAGTAGATGCGGCTGTGCTCCAGGAAGCGCCCGACAATGGATTTGACACGAATATTCTCCGACAGACCCGGCACTTGTGGCCGTAGGCAGCATATGCCGCGCACTACGAGATCGATCTCGACGCCCGCGCGGCTTGCCTCGTAGAGCGCATCGATGACGATCGGGTCGACCAGCGCGTTCATCTTCATCCAGATGCGGGCAAGACGGCCGTCGCGGGCATGGCCGATCTCCTCGGCAATGTGGCCGAGAATGCGGCTGCGCAGTGTGTAGGGCGAAAGCGCGATGCACATTTCACCGGTAGGCTCGGCATAGCCAGTGATGAAATTGAATATCTGCGCCACGTCGCGGGCGATGCGCGGGGCCGTCGTGAAAAAGGACAGGTCCGTATAGATGCGCGCCGTGATCGGATGATAATTGCCGGTGCCGAGATGCACGTAGTTGCGCAGGCGTCCATCCTCGCGGCGCACGACCAGCGACATCTTGGCGTGCGTTTTCAGTTCGAGGAAGCCGAACACGACCTGGACGCCGGCGCGTTCGAGATCCCGCGCCCAGCGGATATTGGCCTCCTCGTCGAAGCGGGCCTTCAATTCGACCAGCGCCGTCACCGACTTGCCGGCCTCCGCCGCGTCGATCAGCGCACGCACGATCGGGCTGTCGTTCGAGGTCCGATAGAGCGTCTGCTTGATCGCCACCACTTCCGAATCGGCCGCCGCCTGGCGCAGGAACTGCACAACCACGTCGAAGGACTCGTAGGGGTGGTGGACGATGATGTCCTTCTCGCGGATCGCCGCGAAACAGTCGCCGCCATGTTCGCGGATGCGCTCAGGAAAGCGCGGATTATAGGGGGGGAATTTCAGGTCGTCGCGGGCCACGGCGACGATTTCCGAAATCTGGCTGAGCGCCAACGGACCGTTGAGCACACTGACGCGGCTGCCGGAAACGCCGAGCTCGCCGGCAACGAAATCGCGCAGTTCTTCCGGCATGCCGGCGTCGAACTCGATGCGGATGACCGAGCCGCGGCGCCGGCGCTTCAGCGCCGTTTCGAACAGGCGCACAAGGTCCTCCGATTCCTCTTCGACCTCTATGTCGCTGTCGCGAATGATGCGGAAGGTGCCCGAGCCTTTCACTTCGTAACCGGGAAAGAGCTTGCCGATGTAGAGGCCGACCACCTCCTCCAACGGGATGAAGCGGACATGGTTCTTGCGGTCCGGCAGGCGGATGAAGCGGCGCAATGCCGGCGGCAGACGCAAGAGCGCGCTCATCTGCTCGCCGTTTTTGCGGTGACGAAGCTGCAGGGCGATCGAAAAGCCGAGATTGGGTATGAACGGAAACGGGTGCGCCGGATCGATCGACAGCGGAGTGAGAACCGGAAAAACCTGTTCCTGGAAATGTTCTTCCAGCCAGGTCTTTTCATCCTTGGTGAGGTCGCCCCCACCTACGCTCTCGATGCCCTCCTTGTTGAGCAGGCCCATCAGCGACGACAGACTCTTCTGCTGGTCTTCCTGCAGCCGCTCGACTTCGCGCAAGAGTTGCTCGAGCTGCTGCTCAGGCGTGCGACCGTCCGGGCTTTTGAGCACAATGCCTTCGCGAATCTGGCCTGCCAGGCCGGCGACCCGAACCATGAAGAACTCGTCGAGGTTGGCTGCCGAAATGGACAGGAAGCGGACGCGCTCCAGCAACGGATGCCGTTCGTTCAGCGATTCTTCCAGGACGCGGCGGTTGAATTGGAGCCAGGAGAATTCCCGGTTGACGAAGCGGTCGGGGTTGCCGCCGTCCGGGCT
>CAZBBT010000356.1:0-1807 GCA_964490065.1 uncultured Mesorhizobium sp.
GCACATCGTGCCCGAATGGTACTTCCTGCCGTTCTACGCGATCCTGCGCGCCATCACCTTCAACATCGGGCCGATCAACTCCAAGCTCGGCGGCGTGCTTTGCATGTTCGGGGCCATCGCCATGCTGTTCCTGGTGCCGTGGCTCGACACTTCCAAGGTGCGCTCGGCGGTCTACCGGCCCTGGTACAAGCTGTTCTTCTGGCTGTTCGTGGCCGATGCGATCCTGCTCGGCTGGCTGGGCTCGCGCCCGGCGGAAGGCGCTTACGTGCTGATGGCGCAGCTCGGCACGCTGTTCTATTTCGTTTTCTTCCTGGTCGTCATGCCGGTGCTCGGCCTGATCGAGACCCCGCGCAGGGTGCCAAACTCGATCACCGAGGCGGTGCTGGAAAAGAACGGCGGGGGAAGCAGCCACCCGGCGGGCGCCACGGCGGCGCCGGAAACCAAGGGCTGAGCGAGGGGACCGAGGGGTTTTGCAATGAAGAAGATTCTCGTCTCGCTCGCCGCAGCCGGGCTCATGTTGGCCGGTGCAGCCGCGGTGATCGCACAGGAGCAGGAACCGGCGAAGGAGGCAGGCCACAGCGAGGCCAATCCGACGCACTTCCCGATCAAGGAGCCGAAGGAGATGAACTGGTCCTTTGCGGGACCGTTCGGCACCTATGACAAGGCGCAGTTGCAGCGCGGCCTGCAGGTCTACAAGGAGGTCTGCTCGGCTTGCCACTCGATGAGCCTTGTTGCGTTCCGCACGCTGAGCGAACTCGGCTATTCCGAGGCGCAGGTGAAGGCTTTCGCCGCCGAATACACCATCAATGACGGCCCGAACGACGACGGCGACATGTTCGACCGCCCCGGCAAGCCGTCCGACTATTTCCCCGCGCCCTTCGCCAACGAGCAGGCCGCGGCGGCCTCCAACGGCGGCGCGGCTCCGCCCGACATGTCGCTGCTGGCCAAGGCGCGCGGCGTCGAGCGCGGCTTCCCGCAATTCGTCTTCGACATATTCACCCAATATGCCGAAGGCGGTCCGGACTATATCCATTCGCTGCTGACCGGCTACACCGAGCAGCCGCCGGAAGGCATGGTCATCCCCGAGGGCACGCACTACAACCCGTACTTCAACGCCGGCGTCTCGCTGAAGATGCCGCCACCGCTGTCGGACGGGCAGGTGACCTACAGCGACGGCTCGCCCGAGACGGTGGACCAGTATTCGCAGGACGTCTCCGCCTTCCTGATGTGGGCCGCCGAGCCGCATCTGGAGGACCGCAAGAAGACCGGCTTCCGCGTCGTCATCTTCCTGCTGCTGTTCGGCGGGCTGATGTACCTGACCAAGCGCAAGGTCTGGGCCGACGTCGCGCATTGAGCGGCGAACGCAATTACGATGAAGGGCGCTTTCGGGCGCCCTTTTGACATCCAGCCCTCGGCTACGGCCTCGGGCGCTTCGTCCGTTTGAAAAGTCCACCGGACCTTTCAATTCGCTTGCGCGAACCCGGACTTCGCCCTTTTCTTTTGCGCATCAGATCGGCAAAAGTGAGCGGCAATCGGGAACCCGTCGATGAAACCCTCGCTCGAAGAGACGCTGCTTGCGGCGATCCGCACCATTCCGGACTACCCCAAGCCAGGCATCCTGTTTCGCGACATCACCACGCTGCTGGGTGATGCGCGCGCCTTCCGCCGCGCCATCGACGAGCTGGTGCATCCCTATGCCGGCGAGAAGATCGACAAGATCGCCGGCATAGAGGCGCGAGGTTTTATCCTCGGCGGCGCGGTGGCGCATCAGCTCTCGGCGGGCTTCGTGCCGATCCGCAAGAAGGGC
>CAZBBT010000357.1:0-1793 GCA_964490065.1 uncultured Mesorhizobium sp.
GGGAGCGCGAACTGTCTGGCCTGCGTAAGCATGGCGCACAGCACCAGCGCCAGCGACCGGAAACGAACCGCGAGCCGTTCCGCGTCGCCGGCCTCTTCCAGCGTATCGCACGGTATCGGCGCGCCGCCGAACAGGAACGCCCGCGCCTCGGCCTCGCCGTGGCTCAGGATTTCGAGCACCTGCCGGCGGCGAAGGAACGGAACGCCGGCGGCAAGGTCGGCCAGACTGGCCAGCGCGAACAGAAGCGCCACGATGCGCTCCAGCACATCGCGGTTCCAGTTCGATTCTCCTTCCCAGTCTTCCATTCCGCTCTCCATTTCGGGCCGGACACAGTATGGAAGAGGCGCAAGGGGGTGTGGAAAGATGGCGACGAGAAAAAACGGTCTGGCGACCTTAACAGCCTGAAAAGGCTGGAGCGTTTGTTTTTCAGCGGTTGCGGAAGTGTCCATAGGCTGACGGCGCGCCGGCTCTGTCTCCCGGCGGGGCACGGCAAGCGCATATGAAATTTTCTTGCGTCCAGCACCCCCACCCCCGTCCCATCCCCACAAGGGGGAGGGAGACGCCGACACCGCCGCCCTGCCAGAAAATTATCGGCGTTGGCGAGCTGTGGCGCTGCCGCAAAGTTCCCCTCCCCCTTGTGGGGTCCGAAGGACGGGCGAGACCCGTGACCCGCCCCGGCAAGGTTAGGGGTGGGGGTGCCCGACGCCCGAAAATTCCATATGCGATTGCCGTGCCTCAGGGAGAGAAGAAGGAACCCAGCCCTTACTTCACCTCAAGTGCGTAGGAGCAGCCTGCCAGCACCTTGCCCGGATGGGTGTCGACGGTTGAGACGTTGAGGCTGATGCGGGTCGAATAGGTCGTGCCGTCCGCCGTCTCGCTTTTTTCGATGACCACCTTCTCGCCGAGGAATTTTTCCGGCGTGGCGACCACGGGCTCGATGCCCAACTCCTTCGCCAGGTCCGGCGCTGCCAGGCCGTCGAGCAAGGCCATGGGGCCGGTCGAGGTAAAGGCGACCGTCTGGGTCGGATGCCCGAATACGGTGACGGGGCGATCCAGCTCATACTGCTGCAGGAAGAAATTGTCCGTCTCGACCCGTCGCCAGCCGAGTTTATCGGCTGCGGCCGGCTCGCCCGCCAGCCAGAAGGCGAAGCCGTTATAGGCCGGCACGTCGGCTCGGCACTCGATCAGCGCGGGAAGGTCCAGTGACGCCGGGTCGAATTCCTGGGCGTCGGCGTTCGCCGCCGCCCACACAGCGGCGAACGCCGCGACCGCCAGGAGACGCCGGCCGCCGCGCATCGGATCAACCCTTGCGGTCGCGCGCGGCGAGCGTTCGCAGCCTGAGCGCGTTCAGCCGGATAAAACCCTCGGCATCCTTCTGGTCATAGGCGCCGCGATCGTCCTCGAAGGTGACGAGATCGTTGCGGTAGAGCGACTTCTTCGACTTGCGGCCCGAGACGATGGCGTTGCCCTTGTAGAGCTTGAGACGCACCGTTCCCTCGACATCCTCCTGGCTCTTGTCGATGGCCGCCTGCAGCATCAGCCGCTCGGGTGCGAACCAGAAGCCGTTGTAGATCAGTTCCGCGTAGCGCGGCATCAGCTCGTCCTTGAGGTGGGCTGCCCCGCGATCCAGCGTGATCGACTCGATGCCGCGATGCGCCTGGAGCAGGATCGTGCCGCCGGGCGTCTCGTAGACGCCGCGGCTCTTCATGCCGACGAAGCGGTTCTCGACAAGATCGAGCCGGCCGATGCCGTTGTCGCGGCCGAGATCGTTGAGGGCGGCGAGCATGGCGGCC
>CAZBBT010000358.1:0-1783 GCA_964490065.1 uncultured Mesorhizobium sp.
GGCCTCAAGGTCGAGAAGAACGAGGTGGTGGCGCTGCTCGGACGCAACGGCGCGGGCAAGAGCACCACGCTGAAGAGCCTGATGGGTGTCGTCACGCCGCGCGCGGGTTCCATCAAACTGGACGGGGAGGAACTGGCCGGCAAGAAGGCGCACTCGATCGCGCGCAGGGGCATGCAGCTCGTGCACGAGAACCGGCGCATCTTCGGCAGTCTGGACGTCGAGGAAAACATCATCATCGCCGGTCTGACCGCGCAGAACAAATGGCCGCTGGAGCGTATCTACGCCATGTTCCCGCGCCTGAAGGAGCGGCGCACCAGCCGCGGCACCGATCTGTCGGGCGGCGAGCAGCAGATGCTGGCGATCGCACGCGCTCTGGTGCGCGATCCCAAGATCATCTTGCTCGACGAGCCGTTCGAGGGGTTGGCGCCAGTCATCGTGCATGACCTCGTGCGCGCCTGCCGGGAACTCGCCGACGCCGGCCAGACCATCGTGCTGGTGGAACAGAACCTGGCAGCCACGCTGGCGCTCGCCAGCCGAGTCTACATCATCAACAACGGCCACATCGCACATGAGGGCCCGGCTTCAGAACTCAAGAAGCAGCCCGAATTGCTGCAGCGCTATCTCGGCGTATAGGCAGCGCCGTCATCCCGAAAAGAAGGGCCGGCCCCTCGGGGCTGGCCCTTTTTCCTTTCCACCGCCAACACTCAACGCTGGCCGCCCTTGCGGCCGGCTTCGGAGGCGCGTTCGCGGTCCTCGGCGAAGTTGCCGCTGCCGCCGCGATGGCCGCCCTGCTGGCCCCGATTTCGATCCTCGGCCTGTTGCTGCCGGTTGCGGTCGTCGTTCTTGTGGCTCTGCTGGCCAGCCTTCACATGCTGTTCATGGGTTCCGCCTTGATTCGGCATTTTTCTTCTCCTGTTTGTCGCGCCCCGCGACAGGGAGACGGATGAACGGCGGCACCGTTCCCTCACGTAATATAACGTGAGAGCCTGTCTGTTCGACGATGGCCATGGAACGAAGCCGCAAAGGCAGCGTTGAACCGCACCCCGCTATCGAACCGCCATGACCTCTTCAGCACTGCACAGGCTCAAAGGATTCGGCTATCTCATTTCCACGGTGAGTGTCTTCCTGCTGGCCGCGGAAAGCTGGTCGAATGCGCAAAAAAGCATTCTTCTCACCGCCCTGTTGCTCGGCGGCGCAGCCGCCTCGATCATCGGCATGTTCTGCCGGTGGCTCTCGTACGAAATCGAGAAGCGACAGAAGAACGAGTAACCGCGCCCTGGCCTCTAAGGCCGCGTCGGGAAAAGCGGATCGACCGCCGGCCTGGACGATCTGGGCTGGAAGGGGCGCTGCATCTGCCAGACCAACTCCTCCTCCTTCACGACGCCACTCTGGAACAGACGTACAAGGGCGGCGGCGCGCCCCTCCCGATCGCTCTTGCTGGCGCCGGGCGGCGTCGTTGCCATCAGCACACGCTCGAGCATCGTCATGTCGCTCGGTGAAAGAAATTCAAAGCCCTTGGAAAGCATCCCGGCCTCCATCGTCGGGGCGGGAGCATGGTAGACGCTCGCAGCCGCCAGCGCCCATGTCAATGGCCGGCGATGGGAGCAGCATAGTCTTTTTCCATGCCGTGTCTAATCACGACTGGTTGCTGAAACAATCCGCCGGGGAACGGCCGGACCGCTTGAAGTTTGCGCCGCAACACCCTATCTTCCGGCTGCCGTCGCAAGACGGCTATGGTGCTAAACCGGCTGTGCAATAGACGTTCCGGACGCGGTTTCGAAAC
>CAZBBT010000359.1:0-1738 GCA_964490065.1 uncultured Mesorhizobium sp.
GACCTCGACCAGCTTCATCACCGGCACGGGGTTCATGAAGTGCATGCCGATGAAGCGCTCCGGCCGGTCGGTGGCCGCCGCCAGCCGGGTGATCGAGATCGACGAGGTGTTGGTGGCCAGGACCGCCTCGGGATTGAGCTGCGGACAGAGCTGCGCGTAGATCTTGCGCTTGACCGTCTCGTCCTCGGTGGCCGCCTCGATCACCAGGTCCGCGCCGGCGAGATCGGACATTTCCGCCGCGGACGCGATGCGCGCCATCGCTTCCTTGCGCACGTTCTCTTCCAGCTTGCCGGAGCCGACCTGCCGGGCCATGTTGCCGCTGATGGTGGCGATGCCCTTCTCGATACGGTCGGGCGAGACGTCGTAGAGCAGCACCTTGTAGCCGGCGAGCGCCGAGACATGGGCTATGCCGCCGCCCATCTGGCCCGCGCCAACGATGCCGACCGTCTCGATCTTGCTCATTCCGCTGATCCCGTCGCCTGCTTATTGTGCAGTGCACACTAAAAGGGCGGGGCGACTTCGTCTACCCCGCCCCGATAATTTAATACGGAAGTCGAAAAGCCGTCAAAGCGCCTTTTCGAGTTCGGGCAGGACGGTGAAGAGATCGCCGACGATGCCGTAGTCGGCGACCTGGAAGATGGGGGCTTCCTCGTCCTTGTTGATGGCGACGATGACCTTGGAGTCCTTCATGCCGGCGAGGTGCTGGATGGCGCCGGAGATGCCGCAGGCGATGTAGAGGTCGGGAGCGACCACCTTGCCGGTCTGGCCGACCTGCCAGTCGTTCGGCGCGTAGCCGGCATCGACCGCCGCGCGGCTGGCGCCGACGGCAGCACCCAGCTTGTCGGCCACGGGCAGGATCACCTCCTGGAACTTTTCCGCCGAACCCAGCGCGCGGCCGCCCGAAATGATGATCTTGGCCGAGGTGAGTTCGGGACGATCCGATTCCGACAGCCGGTTCTCGACGAACGTTGACAGGCCGGGGTTCTCCGCCGCCTTGATGGTCTCGACCGGAGCGGAACCGCCCTCGGGCGCCGCCTGGAAAGAGGCGGTGCGCACGGTGACGACCTTCTTCGACTCTGTCGCCTGCACCGTCTGGATGGCGTTGCCGGCATAGATCGGCCGCTTGAAGGTGTCCGGCGAGACGACCTCGATGATTTCCGACACCTGCGCCACGTCGAGCAAGGCAGCGACGCGCGGCGCGACATTCTTGCCGGTCGAGGTGGCAGGGGCGACGATCGTGTCGTAGTTGCCCGCCAGCGAAACGATGAGCGCGGCAAGCGGCTCGGCGAGACGCTCGGCAAGTTCGTCGGCTTCGGCCAGAAGCACCTTGCGCACGCCTTTCAGCTTGGCGGCGGCGTCGGCGGCTGCCTTGGCGCCCTTGCCTGCCACCAGCACGTCGACGTCCGCGCCGATCTGGGTTGCTGCCGTCAGCGCCTTGGCCGTCTGGTCCGAGAGATGATCGTTGCCGTGTTCGGCGATCAGAAGAATTGCCATTTGCTTGTCCTTTCCCGATCGCTCAAAGCACGCCGGCTTCGTTCTTCAGCTTGTCGACCAGTTCGGCCACCGTCTTGACCTTGACGCCCGCCTTGCGGCCGCCCGGCTCCTCGGTCTTGAGCACCTTGAGGCGCGGCTTCACGTCGGCGCCGAAATCGGCCGGGCTCTTCTCGTCCAGCGGCTTCTTCTTGGCCTTCATGATGTTTGGCAGCGAGGCATAGCGCGGCTGGTTGAGACGCAGATC
>CAZBBT010000360.1:0-1729 GCA_964490065.1 uncultured Mesorhizobium sp.
TGACGGCCAGTGGGTCCGGCTGGCGTCGCGCTCCGGCGAGACGACGCTGCGGGCGTTGATCACCGACCGGGTGGCGGTGGGCGTGGTCTACACCACCTTCCACCACCCTGACACGCAGGCCAACGTGGTGACCACCGAAGCGACCGACTGGGCGACCAACTGCCCCGAATACAAGGTGACCGCCGTGCAGGTCGGGCCGTCAAACGGGCCGACGGAATGGCAGCGCGACTACGAGGACCTGTCGAAGAAGACGCGGCGCATCAAAGGCCACCTCGAAGCGGCGGAGTAGGCTTTGACCCGCCCCGCCATCACCTCCACGTCGCGCCTCGCCCGCCGCGCCAGCGGCATGGCGAGCGCGCCGCGCAACGTTCCGGAGGAGACGCCGGTGGCGTTCAGCTTCGCCGGCACGACACATGCGGTGATGATGGCCTCGCCCGCCGATTTCGAGGATTTCGCCCTCGGTTTCTCGTTGACCGAAGGCATCGTCGGCTCGCTCGACGAGATCGAGGCCATCGTGGTGCAGGACCTCGGCGCCGGCATCGACATCCAGATCCGGCTGAAGGACGCCGCCAATACGCGTTTCGAGGCGCGTCGCAGGCGGCTTGCGGGTCCGGTCGGCTGCGGCCTGTGCGGCATCGAATCGATCGAGGAAGCAATGCGCTCCGTCGATGCGGTCGATGCCTCGAAATTGACGCTGGACGCCGGCGACATCGTGCGCTCTGTCAAGCTTCTGGCGAACCGGCAGCCGCTTCACGCCAGGACGGGCGCGGTCCATGCCGCGGGCTTCTATATGCCCGGCCGGGGAATCGTGGCCGCGCGCGAGGACGTCGGGCGGCACAATGCGCTGGACAAGCTGGCCGGCGCGCTGGCGAAAGCCGGCATAAACGGCGCTTCCGGCGCGGTGATCGTCACCAGCCGCGTCTCCGTCGAGATGGTGCAGAAGACGGCGGCAATCGGCGCCTCGGTCATCATCGCCGTCTCGGCGCCGACGGCGCTTGCCATACGGACCGCCGAGGCTTCCGGCATGACGCTGGTGGCGCTGGTGCGCGGCGACGAATTCGACATATTCACCCGTGCTGATCGCATAGTTTCTGGAGCTTCCCGGCATGTCGCATGACCTGAATTCCTCGATGACGACCAAGGACAAGCTGATGGTCATGGCCAATCAGATCGCGACCTTCTTTCATTCCAAGCCGCGCGAGGAAGGCATCGCCGGGGTAGCCGAGCACATCAACAAGTTCTGGGAGCCGCGCATGCGGCGGCAGTTCTTCGAGATGATCGACGGCGGACAGCCCGGTTTCGACGAGTTCGTGCTGGAAGCCGCACCGAAGATCCGCCGGCCGCCGGCGCCGCAAGACGGCCCGCCCCCATTGCCGGCGAAAGCCAAGGCGGTCGGGTAGAGCGGTACTTCCTTCTCTTCCTTTACGGGGGAAGGTGTCCCGAAGGGACGGATGAGGAGCGGCGAGGATAGCCGCTCGAAAACTCATCCGCTGGTGCTGCCCCTCACCTGCCTGCCGGCATCCTCCCCCGCAAACCGGGCGAGGAGCTATCCATGCGCCACCATCACGTGCCTTACCGCCGTGTAGTCCTCCAGCGCGTAGAGCGACATGTCCTTGCCGTAGCCGGACTGCTTCAGCCCGCCATGCGGCATCTCGTTGGTGAGCATGAAGTGGTCGCGAGCTCGAGGCGGCGGTGGCCGCGGCGGAGGCGCGGGTCGCCGCCTGGGACG
>CAZBBT010000361.1:0-1704 GCA_964490065.1 uncultured Mesorhizobium sp.
CGGATCGCGGATCGCTGCTTTCAGCAGCCCCTTGGCGTCAGCCGCGGTGTAGGGCTGGATGACCTTCAGGCCGGGGATGTGGCCGTACCACGCGCCGTAATCCTGGCTGTGCTGGGCCGCAACGCGCGCCGCCGCGCCGTTCGGCCCGCGGAACACGATCGGCGCCCCCATCTGGCCGCCGGACATGTAGAGCGTCTTGGCAGCCGAATTGACGATCTGGTCGATCGCCTGCATGGCGAAGTTGAAGGTCATGAACTCCACGATCGGCTTCAGGCCGGTCATGGCGGCACCGACGCCGACGCCGGCGAAGCCGTGCTCGGTGATCGGCGTGTCGACGACACGGCGGTCGCCGAATTCCTGCAGCAACCCCTGCGTGATCTTGTAGGCGCCCTGGTACTCTGCGACCTCCTCGCCCATGATGAAGACGTCCGGATCGCGGCGCATTTCCTCGGCCATGGCGTCACGCAGCGCCTCGCGCACCGTGGTCGAGACCATCTCGGTGCCCGCCGGAACATCCGGGTCGGCGGCAGCTTCCGCCTTCGGCGCGGCGGGAACGGGCGCCGCCTTGTCGCCGGCGGGCGCTTCCGCAGGCTTCGGCGCGGCCTCGGCCTGGGCTGGCTCTTCCGCCTTGGCGGGTGCCGCGGCCTTGCCGACATCGTCGGCGCTCTCGCCATCCTGCAGCAGGACCGCGATCGGCGTGTTGACCTTCACGCCTTCCGTTCCTTCGGCAATGAGGATCTTGCCAAGCGTGCCTTCATCGACCGCCTCGACCTCCATGGTCGCCTTGTCGGTTTCGATCTCGGCGATGACATCGCCGGGGGCGACCTTGTCGCCCTCCTTCTTGACCCATTTCGCGAGATTGCCCTCTTCCATCGTCGGCGAGAGCGCGGGCATCAGAATTTCGATCGGCATGTCCGGCCTCCCCTCAAAGCGTCACGTCGGTCCAGAGCTCGGACGGATCCGGCTCCGCGTCGTGCTGGGCGAAATCGGCCGCATCGGCGACGATGTCGCGCACTTCCTTGTCGACGGTCTTCAAATCGTCTTCGCTCGCCCACTTCTTTTCGATCATCCGGGCCTTGACCTGCTCGATCGGGTCGTGCTCGGAGCGCATCTTCTGCACTTCCTCCTTCGAGCGGTATTTCGCCGGGTCCGACATGGAGTGGCCGCGGTAGCGGTAGGTATTCATCTCGATGATGATCGGGCCGTTGCCCGAGCGGCACCACTCCGTCGCCATGTCGCTGGCCGACTTCACCGCCCGCACGTCCATGCCGTCGACCTTGATGCCGGGTATCTTGAAGGAAGCGCCGCGCTGCGAGAAATCCGTCTCGGCCGACGAGCGGGTCACCGAGGTGCCCATGGCGTAGCGGTTGTTCTCGATGACGTAGATCACCGGCAGCTTCCACAGCGAAGCCATGTTGAAGCTCTCGTAGACCTGGCCCTGGTTGGCGGCGCCGTCGCCGAAATAGGTCACCGAGACGTTCTTGTTGCCGCGATACCTGTTGGCGAAGGCGAGCCCCGTGCCCAGCGACACCTGCGCGCCGACGATGCCGTGGCCGCCGTAGAAGTTCTTCTCCTTGGAGAACATGTGCATGGAGCCGCCCTTGCCGCGCGAATAGCCGCCGGCGCGCCCCGTCAGTTCCGCCATCACCCCGCGCGGCGACATCTCCATCGCCAGCATGTGGCCGTGGTCGCGATAGGCGGTGA
>CAZBBT010000362.1:0-1683 GCA_964490065.1 uncultured Mesorhizobium sp.
GTCGGCGTGTTCGACGCCAAGGCGGATGCGCTTGCCGCACTCGAAGCCTGCGGCGCGCCGGTGGATCGCCTCCAGATCGAGCAAGGCGCGCCGGACTGGTACCATCCCGGCCGCTCGGGGTTGATAAAGCTCGGGCCGAAAGTCGTGCTCGGCCATTTCGGCGAATTCCATCCGAAGGTGCTGGAAGGGCTCGACGCCACCGGCCCGCTCTGCGGCTTCGAGGTCTTCGTCGATGCCGTGCCGGAGCCGAAGGCCAAGGCGACGAAGACGAAACCGAAGCTGGAGCTTTCGCCTTTCCAGGCGGTCAAGCGCGATTTCGCCTTCGTGGTCGACAGGACGGTCGAGGCCGGTGCCTTGAGCAAGGCGGCGCTTGCCGCCGACAAAAAACTCATCACCGGCGTCAACGTCTTCGACGTGTTCGAGGGATCGGCACTTGGGCCGGACAAGAAATCGATCGCCATCGAGGTCGCCATCCAGCCGGTGGAGCGCACGCTGACCGACGAGGATTTCGAGGCGCTGGCGAAGAAGATCGTCGAGAATGTCGGCAAGCAGACGGGCGGGGTGCTGCGCGGCTGAGCGGTTGTGCGGCGGCCAATTGCAAAGGCCGCCACACCCCACCCCTAACCCCTCCCCACAAGGGGGAGGGGGATCTTACGGCAGCGCCACGATGCACCAACGTCGGCGATTTTGCTCGAAACGGAGATGTCGGCGTCTCCCTCCCCCTTGTGGGGAGGGGACAGGGGTGGGGGTGCGCGACGGCCGATTTCAACAACAATTCGATGCGCGACCGGCCAGCATTGCGTAACCGGGCCGAATCGCCGTCAAAAAGGCGATGGAGCATCTGCGCTATTCCGGCCTGCCGTTCGAGCGGCAGCGGGCCGTTTTCCTCGACATCGTGCTTGCCGATCCGCTGGTCGGCGCGGCACTGGCGCGGGCGGCGCGCTGCCGCCTGCCGGACTGGCTGATCGTCTCCGGTGTGCTCTACAACGCCGTTTGGAACAGTCTGACCGGGCGGCCCTCCGGCCACGGCGTCAAGGACATCGACCTGTTCTATTTCGACGCCGCCGACCTTTCCTGGGAGGCGGAGGATGCCGTCATCCGCGCGGCCGAAGCGCTGTTCGACGGCCTGCCGGCGCCGGTCGAGATCCGCAACGAGGCGCGGGTGCATCTGTGGTTCGAGGAGCGGTTCGGCCAGCCCTATCCGCAGCTTGCCTCGGCGGCGGAAGCGCTCGGCTTCTTCGCCGCGCGCACCCACGCCGTCGGCCTGCGGCTGGACGCGGCGGGCCGGCCGGAACTGGTGGCGCCCTTCGGCCTGGACGACATCTTTTCCTTCCGGCTGACGCCGAACCGCAGGCTGGACAACCGCCGCACCTATGCGGAAAAGGCAGCGCGCGCCCGGCGGAACTGGCCGGAGATCGACGTGGTGCCATGGTGACCCGCCCGCCGCCGCGCGGATGAGCCGGCCGGAAGCGTCTCCCCCTGTCCCAGGGCAATTGCATATGGAATTTTCTTCCATTGCAGCCGTCCAGCACCCCCACCCTTGTTCCCTCCCCACAAGGTGGAGGGAGACGCCGACACCACCTTTTCGATCGATATCGCCAAGGTTGGCGTATTGTGGCACCGCCGCAAAGTCCCCCTCCCCCTTGTGGGGAGGGGTCAGGGGTGGGGGTGGAGCGCCATATG
>CAZBBT010000363.1:0-1669 GCA_964490065.1 uncultured Mesorhizobium sp.
GTGAAGGCGGCCGCACGGTTGGTGCGGGCATCGTCGCCTCCATCGTCGAGTAAGATCTGCTGTCTGGAATTGGAAATGGCGGCCTTCGAGCCGCCATTTTCATTCGAAAACCGCTTGAAGCTTTCGCGCCAACCGATTAGAGAACGGCGCGACTAGGGGTATAGCTCAGTTGGTAGAGCGGCGGTCTCCAAAACCGCAGGTCGCGGGTTCGAACCCTGCTGCCCCTGCCAGTTTCTCGTTGCCTTTGCCGGGAGCAGGCCTTGAATATGGCGCGAAGCTTGCCATATGAGGGCTTCTCATGGCATAACAGGCCTCATAGCCGGGACGGAACGACTGGATGGTTCCGATGCGGCGTTTGGTCATAAAGCGGATTGTTGCCACTTGCGTGGAACAAGAATCGGTTTTATGTAGGCACGACAGACACGCGACGCGTGGAGCTGGGAATCCGGCTTTGCGCGTCTGATTTGCATGGGCGGACGGCCCGCGCCGATTCGGCGTTCCGGTCCGAAGCCCCACGGCACGTCCCGGCCAGCGGGATCATCCAGGAGGCCCGGTTCAACGGGTCTTGAAAGAGCGGCAGATGGCGTCGAAGACAATCAATCCTTTCGTCTTCCTTCAGCAGGTGAGGGCGGAGACCGCCAAGGTTACCTGGCCTTCCCGCCGCGAGACGATGATCTCGACGATGATGGTGCTCGCCTTCGCGCTCCTGGCGATGATCTTCTTTTTCGTCGCCGACATCGCCATGGGCTATGTGATCGAGAAGATACTCGGTCTGAGCGTCGGCCAGTAAGACTGCCACTACGGGGAAATTTCTGATGACTGCGCGGTGGTACATCGTTCACGCCTATTCGAACTTCGAAAAGAAGGTCGCGGAAGATATCGAAAACAAGGCCAAGCAGAAGGGCCTGAGCGATCGTATCGAGCAGATCGTGGTGCCGACCGAGAAGGTCGTCGAGGTCCGCCGCGGCAAGAAGGTGGATGCCGAGCGCAAGTTCTTCCCCGGCTACGTGCTGATGAAGGCCGAGCTCAACGACGCGGTGATCTCGCTGGTCAAGAACACGCCGCGCGTCACCGGTTTCCTGGGCGAGGACAAGCATACGGCCAAGCCCATGCACATCACCGAGAAGGAGGCGGAGCGCATCCTTCACCAGGTGCAGGAAGGCGTCGAGCGGCCGAAGCCCTCGGTCACCTTCGAGATCGGCGAGCAGGTTCGCGTCTCGGACGGGCCGTTCGCCTCGTTCAACGGCTTCGTTCAGGAAGTCGACGAGGAGCGGGCGCGCCTCAAGGTGGAAGTTTCGATCTTCGGGCGCGCCGTGCCCGTCGATCTGGAATTCGGACAGGTCGAAAAGGGCTGATCCGGATCGCCGCCGGGTTTCGACCGGGCGGGCGCGGCGGCGGAAGCTGCCGCATCGAAGGTGGGAGGCGAGACCGGCTTTAGCCGGCCTGTCGGACCGGACCACCAGACTGCAACCGCCGGCATTCCCGGATATCGGGCCGGCATGAACAGAGGCAGGAAAGAGTATGGCTAAGAAAGTAGCGGGCCAGCTCAAGCTCCAGGTGCCTGCGGGTTCGGCGACGCCCTCGCCCCCGATCGGCCCGGCGCTTGGTCAGCGTGGCATCAACATCATGGAATTCTGCAAGGCGTTCAACGCCCAGACGCAGGAGATGG
>CAZBBT010000364.1:0-1668 GCA_964490065.1 uncultured Mesorhizobium sp.
CGTGATAGAGGTCGTTGCCCTCGCGGGTGCGCTCGCCGACGCCGGCGAACACCGAGAAGCCGCCATGCGCCTTGGCGACGTTGTTGATCAGTTCCTGGATCAGCACGGTCTTGCCGACGCCGGCGCCGCCGAACAGGCCGATCTTGCCGCCGCGGGCATAGGGCGCGAGCAGGTCCAGCACCTTGATGCCGGTGACCAGAATCTGCGCCTCGGTCGACTGGTCGACATATTCCGGGGCAGGCTGGTGGATTGCGCGATGCTCGGTGGCGTCGACCGGGCCGGCTTCGTCGACCGGCTCGCCGATGACGTTGATGATGCGGCCGAGCATGCCCGGGCCGACCGGCACCGAGATCGGCGCGCCGGTGTCCGCGACCTCCTGGCCGCGCACGAGGCCTTCGGTGGAGTCCATGGCGATGCAGCGCACGGTGTTCTCGCCGAGGTGCTGCGCGACCTCGAGCACGAGCCGGTTGCCGACGTTGATCGTCTCCAGCGCGTTCAGGATCGCCGGCAGATGGCCTTCGTCGAACTGCACGTCGACGACGGCGCCGATGACCTGGCGCACCTGGCCCTTCGGGCCCTTGGCGAGATTGTAGCTCGCCGTCGCGCCGCGCGTCTCGACCTTGCCCGGTTTGCCCTCGGCCACCAGCTTGGCGGCCTCTTTCGCCGCGGCACTCCTTGCGGGGGCCTTCTTGGCCGCCGCCGAAGCCTTCGCCACGGTCTTGGGAGCCGCCTTCGCCGCGGCCGTCTTTGTCGGAGCTTTCGGGGCCGGAGCTTTCGGGGCCGAAGCCTTGGAGGCCGGCGTCTTCGGGGTCGCTGCTTTCGCCATCGTCTCTACCCTTTTTCGTCCTTTTGTTTGCCTGGGCGCGCGGGAGGCCGCGCCGCCAGCCTAGAGCGCCTCGGCGCCCGAAATGATCTCGATCAGTTCCTTGGTGATCTGCGCCTGCCGCTGCCGGTTGTAGGTGATCGACAGCTTGTTGATCATGTCGCCGGCATTGCGCGTGGCGTTGTCCATGGCGCTCATCTTGGCGCCCATCTCGCCGGCGGCATTCTCCAGCAGCGCCTTGAAGACCTGCACGGAAATGTTGCGCGGGATCAGGTCGGAGAGGATCTCGCCCGGCTCCGGCTCGTATTCGTAGACGGCACTGCCGTTGGCCGCGTCGCCGTTGTCGTCGGAAGCGGCGGCCGGGACGATCTGCTGCGCGGTCGGGATCTGCGAGATAACCGACTTGAACTGCGAATAGAACAGCGTGCAGACGTCGAAGCCGCCCTCGTTGAACAGATGGATCACCTTCCTGGCGATGCCGTCGGCATGGACGAAGCCGAGCTGGCGCACTTCGCGCAGGTCGACGCGGTCGATGATCAGCGAGCCGTAGTCACGGCGCAGGATGTCATAGCCCTTCTTGCCGACGCAGATCACCTTGACCGTCTTGCCGTCGGACAGAAGCTTGCGGATATGGTCGCGCGCCAGGCGGGCGATCTGCGAGTTGAAGCCGCCGCACAAGCCGCGCTCGGCCGTGCAGACGACGAGCAGGTGCACGTCGTCGCGGCCGGTGCCGGTCATCAGCGCCGGCGCATCGCCGCCGGAACCGACGGCCTGGGTGATGTTGGCCAGCACCGTCGCCATGCGCTCCGAATAGGGGCGCGCGGCCTCCGCCGCCTCCTGGGCGC
>CAZBBT010000365.1:0-1651 GCA_964490065.1 uncultured Mesorhizobium sp.
CCGTCACCGTCAACGTGCTCGGCCGCAACGTGACGGCCAGGGTCGCCAATTTCCGCCAGGTCGAATGGGAGACGATGGCGATCAACTTCGTCATGGTGTTCTCGCCCAGCACGTTCGCCGGCGCGCCGCACGCCTGGCTGGCGACGCTGACCGACCGGCAGGCGACCGCGACCGACGACGCGCGCCTGCTCAATGCCGTCACCCGCGCCTTCCCGACCGTGACGACGGTCAGGGTCCGGGACGCGCTCGAAATCGTCAACCGGCTGATCGGCCAGTTGGGCGCGGCGATCCGCGCCGCGGCCTCCGTCGCGCTGGTCGCGTCCATTCTGGTTCTTTCCGGCGCGCTCGCCGCCGGCAACCGGGCGCGCATCCATGACGCGGTGGTGCTGAAGACGCTGGGCGCCACGCGGCGCACGCTGATTGCCGCCTTTGCGCTGGAATACGCGCTGATCGGGCTTGCCACCGCCATTTTCGCGCTGCTCGCCGGCGGAGCCGCCGGCTGGTTCGTGGTGGCGAGGATCATGACGCTCCCGGCGCATTTCCTGCCCGAAGTGGCGCTCGCCACCGTGCTCCTGTCGCTGGTGCTGACCATCGGCATCGGCCTTGCCGGCACATGGCGCATCCTGGGGCACAAGGCCGCACCGGTGCTGCGCACGCTCTGATTCGGCATCCATGGAGGGAATCGAAACAGCCTCCTCGGGTTAAATTTTTGTCATCTGCGGCCGCCCGAGGCCGGAATCCTCCGGTCTTGCGCCGCCCTTGTATCGCATCACGATCCATTGCAGGGCGTCATGCTCTTGTTCTCACGGCAAATAACCCTCATATTTCACGCAGGCATGCTGGAGCCCCGCCAGCGGCGCCTGGGTTTCCGCCCGACACCCGACGGGGCAGAAGCAACAGAGGAATCCCATGTCTGACTTCCGCAACTATCAGACGCGCGCCGTACCCGCAGGCCACGCCGACGCCGCGATCGATCAGGGCCTGCGCGCCTACATGATCAAGGTCTACAATTTGATGGGCCTTGGCCTGCTCATCACCGGCCTCGCCGCGTGGGGCGCATTCCAGATGGCGGTGACCGGCGACGGCCAGTTGACCGCGTTCGGCCAGCTCATCTATGCGAGCGCCTTCCGCTGGGTCGTCATCCTGGCGCCGCTGGCGGCTGTGTTCTTCCTGAGCTTCCGCATCCAGTCGATGAGCGTGGCTGCCGCGCAGACGACCTTCTGGGTCTATGCCGGCCTTGTCGGCCTCTCGCTGTCGACCATCTTCCTGGTCTACACCGGCACCTCGATCACGCAGACCTTCTTCGCCACCGCCGCCGCCTTCGGCGCGCTGTCGCTCTACGGCTACACGACCAAGCGCGATCTTTCGCCCATCGGCTCGTTCCTGATCATGGGCGTGTTCGGCCTGATCATCGCCATGGTCATCAACATCTTCCTGCAATCCTCGGCGCTCGCCTTTGCCGTCTCGGCGATCGGCGTGCTGGTGTTCGCCGGCCTCACCGCCTACGACACCCAGCAGATCAAGGAGATGTACTACGAAGCCGACGATACGCAGGTGGCCGGCCGCAAGGCCATCATGGGCGCGCTGCGGCTCTATCTCGACTTCATCAACCTGTTCATGTTCCTGCTCCAGTTCATGGGCGACCGCCGCT
>CAZBBT010000366.1:0-1634 GCA_964490065.1 uncultured Mesorhizobium sp.
TAGACCTCGTTGAGGCGGCGCTTCAGCTTGATGATGTCCTGGGCGTGGCGCTCGATGTCGGAGGCCTGGCCCTGGAAGCCGCCCGAGGGCTGGTGCACCATGATGCGCGCGTTCGGCGTGGCGAAGCGCATGTCCTTGTGGCCGGCCGTCAAAAGCAGCGAACCCATCGAGGCCGCCTGGCCGATGCACAGCGTCGACACCGCCGGCTTGATGAACTGCATGGTGTCGTAGATCGCCATGCCGGAGGTCACCACGCCGCCCGGCGAGTTGATGTAGAGGTTGATTTCCTTCTTCGGGTTCTCGGCCTCGAGGAAGAGAAGCTGGGCGCAGACCAGCGTCGCCATGCCGTCCTCGACCGGTCCGGTGATGAAGATGATGCGCTCCTTGAGCAGCCGCGAGAAGATGTCGTAGGCGCGCTCGCCGCGGTTGGTCTGCTCGACCACCATCGGAACGAGGTTCATATAGGTTTCGACAGGGTTCTTCATGGATTTCCCTTGGTGTATCCCGCATACGGGACGGAATCGGTCTGATCGTCGTCTTCGTAAATAGGACGCCACATAAGGCTTGCGCAAGGCCGGGCCGGCCTAGCCATCCGGTTAAGGTTTCCGCTTAACCAGCCGGCCGCAGACCGGTCAGACCGCCTCCGCCCGCAGCCAGCGCTTCAAGCCTTCGGTGTCGCCGTCGCCGACAGCCGCCGCCACGCGGCGCCCGACCGCCGCGCCGAACTTGTAGCCGTGGCCGGAGCAGGCGGAGACGACCAGGCACTTGCCGTCCTGATGCGCCAGGAACTTCTCGTCGTCGGTGAAGGTGTAGGCGCAGGTCACGACCTCGGTGACGCGGTATTCGCCGATGCGGGCGATCGGCGGCGCGAACAGGTCGCGGATCGCCTCGCCCTCGCCTTCGACCGGCTGGCGGTTCCAGTCGGCGTCGCTGGTCGGCACCTTGTGCAGGCCGGAACCGAACTTCATGCCGGCGCCGCGCGTCAGCGGGATCATGTAGCCGTCGGTCCTGCCGCCGACGTCGAGGATGACCGGCGCCTCCTCCCACGCCGCCCTCAGATCCGCCGGCGGATCGACATAGGCGAGCGCGGTGCGCCAGGTCTTGAGTTCGAGGCCGAGTTCGGGGAACAGCTTCAGCACCCAGGCGCCGGCCGCGACCACCACGCCATCGGCCTGCATGGTCGAGCCGTCGGCCAGCGTGACGCTGCCCGATTGCGCATCGACGCCGACGACCTTGCTGTCCTCGTAGACGTTCGCGCCATGGGCGCGCAGCCAGGCAAGCAGCCCGCCGGCGATCCTGCGGCAATGCAGCGCGCCGCCCTCGGTGGAGAAATAGGCGTAGCGGAAGGTGCCCGCTTCCAGGAACGGCCAGCGTGCGACCGCCGCGTCCGGCTCGACCATCTCGAAGGGAAAGCCGCCCTCGGCCAGGCCGTCGCGCATCTGCTCGGCCTCGTCGCCTTCCTCGCGCGACACGCACAGGAAGCCGCGCGGGTCGAGGTGGTTCTCACCGAGGTCGGCCCACAGCTCGTCCCACGCCGCGTAGGCTTCGGTGATGAGGCGGGCATAGCCGCCCGCCTTGCCGTAGGCGCGGCGGATGATGCGGTGATGGTCGCCCGACGCCGCCAGCGGATTGGG
>CAZBBT010000367.1:0-1625 GCA_964490065.1 uncultured Mesorhizobium sp.
GACGTTGCCGCCGACTTCCGCCAGCGCCACGGCCGCCGCCTGCGCATCGCCACCAAATACTGGCGGCTGACCCAGCAGTTCTTCACCGCCAAGCACGGCATCCAGGTCTACCGCATCGTCGAAAGCCTCGGCGCCACCGAAGGCGCGCCAGCCGCAGGCTCGGCCGACATCATCGTCGACATCACGTCCAGCGGTTCGACGTTGAAGGCCAACCACCTCAAGGTGCTGTCCGACGGCGTCATTCTGCGCTCGCAGGCCTGCCTGGTGGCGGCCAGGAAGGAACGGGCGCAGGCGGACGAGGCGCTGATCGCGGAGATCGGCGAGAGGGTGGCGAAAGCAGTCGGTTGAGGTGGCTGCTCGCGCGGCCTTCTGCCGGGTAGCGCGGCATTCATATATGGTGTCGCCCCCTACCATAGCGGGATTGCACCGCCGCCTCCCGGTGCTAGGTTTCATTCCCTGTTTGCGGAGGAGACGACCATGGCGACCGGCACCGCGGCGATGCGCAGCGCAAGGCATGCGCATGACAGTTTCATCGAGCCCCGTGACGGGTTTTCGCGCGTTGCGGGTGATCGCTCCATGCCTCTGCTCGACAAGACCATCCCGCAGCAATTCGCCGAGACGGCGCAGAAATATGCCGACCGCGACGCCGCGATCTTCCTCGGTCAGGACAAGCGCTTCACCTGGGCGGAACTCACCGAAACCGTCGACGCCTTCGCGGCCGGCCTACTGGCGCTGGGACTGAAGAAGGGCGACCGCATCGGCATCTGGTCGCCGAACCGCTGGGAATGGGTCGTCACCCAGTTCGCCACCGCGCGGGTCGGCCTTATCCTGGTCAACATCAACCCGGCGTACCGGCTTTCCGAACTCGAATACGCGCTGAGCAAGGTCGGCTGCAAGGCGCTGGTCACGGCGGCGAGCTTCAAGACATCCGACTATCTCGGCATGCTGGCCACGCTGGCACCGGAACTCGCCAAGGCAGAGCCCGGCAAGCTCAAATCGGCAAAGCTGCCGTCGCTCGAGGTAGCCATCCGCATGGGCGAGGAGAATTCGCCCGGCATGTTCAATTTCGGCGACGTGCTGGCCATGGGCGGCCGCGACGAGCACGACAGTCTCGACCGCATCACGGACTCGCTGAAACCATCAGACGCGATCAACATCCAGTTCACCTCCGGGACCACCGGCGCGCCGAAGGGCGCGACGCTGACGCATCTCAACATCGTCAATAACGGCAATTTCGTCACCTCGGCGATCCGCTTCACGGCGGACGACCGGCTGTGCATCCCCGTGCCGCTTTATCATTGCTTCGGCATGTCGATGGGCACGATGGGCTGCGTCACCAAGGGCGCGGCCATGATCTTTCCGAGCGAAGGCTTCGACCCCGCCGCCACGCTGACGGCGATCGAGGCCGAGCGCTGCACCGGCGTCTACGGCGTGCCGACCATGTTCGTGGCCATGCTCGACCATCCGGATTTCAAGAAGTTCGACCTCTCCAGCCTGCGCACCGGCATCATGGCCGGCTCCCCCTGCCCGATCGAGGTGATGAAGAAGGTGATCTCGCTGATGCATATGAGCGAGGTGACCATCGCCTACGGCATGACCGAGACCAGCCCGGTCTCCTTCCAGTC
>CAZBBT010000368.1:0-1616 GCA_964490065.1 uncultured Mesorhizobium sp.
CCTTGCCGGGGCGATCCACGGGTCTCGCCCGTCCTTCGGACCCCCAAAAGGGGGAGGGGGACTCTGGGGCCTTGAATCGCGCACTGTTGCGGTGTACGCCGCTGGGCGCTCAAACAGGATCGCCCCATGCTCGACATCAGTTGGATTCGCGAAAACCCGCAGGCCCTGGTCGCGGCGCTGAGGAAGCGCCCGTCCTATGCGGATTCGGCCGAGTCCACCGTCGACGACCTGATCGCCAAGGACGAGGCGCGGCGCGACCATCTGACCGAACTCCAGGCCAAGCAGGAGCGCCGCAACGCCGCCTCGAAGGAGATCGGCAACGCCATGCGCGACAAGAACATGGCGCTGGCCGAACTGCTCAAGGCGGAGGTCGGCGAGATCAAGGCGTTCATCCAGGGCGGCGAGGCGCGCGAGCGCGAGCTGGACAAGGCGCTGAACGACGCGCTGGCCGTGCTGCCCAATGTGCCGCTGGATGATGTGCCGGTGGGCGCCGACGAGCACGACAATGTCGAGGTGCGCCGCTTCGGCGACGAGCTGATCGCCAGGCGCCAGCCGCGCATGGGCAACAAGCCGAAGGAGCATTTCGAGATCGGCGAACGCCTCGGCATGATGGATTTCGAGCGCGCCGCGAAGCTGTCCGGCTCGCGCTTCACGGTGCTGTCCGGCCAGCTTGCCCGGCTGGAGCGGGCGCTCGGCCAGTTCATGCTGGATACCCACACCGCCGAGCACGGCTACACGGAAGTGCAGCCGCCGCTAATGGTGCGCGACGAGGTGATGTTTGGGACTGGGCAACTGCCGAAGTTCGAAGAGGATCTGTTTAGAACTGAAAAGTCTGCCACCATTGAGGATTTAAGGCCTGTCATTGTTCGCGCGACGAACGAATTTGTGGTGGAGCTAAATCGCGACCGTGAGCGTCTAGCTAAGCTCACGATGGACGAGATTCGAGCAGAGCAGAAAAAGCGTGTCGACAAAGCAATCGACGAGTTTCTCGGCAAAAAGCTCTTTTTGGCGGACCGCGATCCTCATCAGCAAATTGATGTTCCAATCCCGCTTTATCTCATCCCCACCGCCGAAGTCCCGCTCACCAACCTCGTCCGTGAAGAAATCACCGCGCACGACAGACTGCCGCTGCGATATACGGCGCTCACGCCGTGCTTCCGCTCCGAGGCCGGCTCGGCCGGGCGCGACACGCGCGGCATGTTGCGCCAGCACCAGTTCTACAAGGTCGAACTGGTCTCGATCACCGACCAGGCGTCGTCGCTGGCTGAGCACGAGCGCATGACCGAATGCGCCGAGGCGGTGCTGAAGAAACTGGAACTGCCTTTCCGCACCATCACGCTCTGCACCGGCGACATGGGTTTCGGCGCGCAGAAGACCTACGACATCGAGGTCTGGCTGCCGGGGCAGAACGCCTACCGCGAAATCTCGTCCTGCTCGGTCTGCGGCGACTTCCAGGCGCGGCGCATGAACGCCCGCTACAAGGACAGGGACGGCAAGGGCAATCTTTTCGTCCATACGCTGAACGGTTCCGGCACCGCCGTCGGCCGCGCGCTGATCGCCGTCATGGAAAATTACCAGAACGAGGACGGCAGCGTAACCATTCCTGAAGCGCTGCG
>CAZBBT010000369.1:0-1610 GCA_964490065.1 uncultured Mesorhizobium sp.
GCATCGCCTGGTTCGCGGTCGGTTCGCTGATCGGCATCGTCGTGCTGTGGAAGGTCGGGAACTGGTACAGCCACATGCGGGCCATCGGCGCCACGCGCAAGGCAGCGGCCTTCGTTTCACCGTTTTCGCAAAGCCGCGTGTTCTGGTCGCTCGTCGTGCTGGCGCTGCTGACCTTTTCGAAGAACGCCTACATGGCCAGCATTTCGAGCTATTACACCTTCTACGCCATCGAGAAGTTCGGCGTCTCGGTGCCGGTCTCGCAGGTGCTGCTCTTCGTCTTCCTCGGCGCCTCGGCGCTCGGCATCCTGCTCGGCGGGCCGTTCGGCGACCGCTACGGCCAGAAGGCGATGATCTGGTTCTCCATCGTCGGCGTGCTGCCCTTCACGCTCGCCTTGCCCTACGCCAATCTCGAATGGACGATCGTGCTGACCATCCTGATCGGCCTCATCCTGTCGTCGGCGTTCTCCAACATCGTGGTGCTGGCGCAGGAACTGGTTCCCGGTCGCGTCGGCATGGTGGCTGGCATCTTCTTCGGCTTCGCCTTCGGCATGGGCGGCATCGCCGCCGCGGCCCTCGGCATCGTGGCCGACGCCAGGGGCATCGACTATGTCTACAGGCTCTGCTCCTACCTGCCACTGGTCGGTCTGCTGACGATCTTCCTGCCGAACATGAAGGAGAAGAGGAAGGCCGGCTCCTGAACCGCGCCTTGCATGGGCGGGCGGCATCCGCTATAGGACCGCCACCCGTGTAGACACCCTTGGAGGCAACATGGGCGAGGGCCGCGAATTCGCGGCTTTCGACATTTTCGGGCATCGCCTCCACGGCGGCCGAAAATGCTCCACAACACGCGAAAGGAAATGCCATGAGCCAGAATACTTACGAGCTCAAGGCCGAAGCGCGCGAACAGGTCGGTAAGGGGTCCGCCCGTGCAGTTCGCCGCAACGGTAAAGTGCCCGCCGTCATCTACGGCGACAAGCAGCCTCCCCTGGCGATCGCCCTGCCCTACAAGGAAATCTTCTACAAGATCCATGGCGGCGGCTTCCTCACCACCGTCGCCACGATCGACGTCGACGGCAAGAAGATCCAGGTCCTGCCGAAGGATTTCGAGCTCGACCCGGTGAAGGATTTTCCGCTCCATGTCGACTTCCTGCGTATCGGCAAGGATACCCAGGTCAACGTCGATATCCCGGTCCACTTCATCAACGAAGAGAAGTCGCCCGGCATCAAGCGCGGCGGCGTGCTCAACATCGTGCGCCACGAAGTGGAGTTCCACTGCCCGGCCAACGCGATCCCGGAATTCATCACGGTCGACCTGACCGGGGCCGAGATCGGCGATTCCATCCACATCTCGGCGGTGAAGCTTCCCGAGGGCGTCAAGCCGGTCATCTCGGACCGCGACTTCACCATCGCCACCGTTGCCGGGTCCTCGGCGATGAAGCCGGAGGTTGCCGAAACCGAAGAGGCGGCGGCGCCGGAGGCCGAAGAGGAAGAGACGGAAGAGTAGTATCTTCCGCCGCCCGAGGAGGCCGTTGCGATGCTGCTTTTTGCAGGTCTCGGCAATCCGGGCGCGAAATACGCCAACAACCGGCACAATGTCGGCTTCATGGCGG
>CAZBBT010000370.1:0-1608 GCA_964490065.1 uncultured Mesorhizobium sp.
GTTCTTCAACTTCATCGCCTTTCTGTTCTTCGGATTGCATGTCGCCAATACGCTGGGCACCGGTATCATCGATGCCGATACGGTGACCCCCGCGGTTGTGTTTTCAGCCCTTGTCGGCGCCATCGTCTGGAACATCGTCACCTGGCTTGCAGGCATCCCCTCCAGTTCATCGCACGCGCTGATCGGCGGACTGGTCGGCGCCGGCGTCGCCAAGGCAGGCACCGGCGCCATCGTCTGGAGCGGCTTGTCCAAGACCGTGGCGGCCATCGTGCTGTCGCCCGCCGCCGGCTTCTTCCTGGCGCTGCTCCTGATCCTCGCCGTCTCCTGGATCTTCGTGCGCCAGACGCCTTTCGCCGTCGACAGCACCTTCCGTGTGGCGCAGTTCTTCTCGGCCTCGCTCTATTCGCTCGGCCACGGCGGCAACGACGCGCAGAAGACCATGGGCATCATCGCCGTGCTGCTCTATTCGCAGGGCATGCTGGGCGACACGTTCCACGTGCCGCTCTGGGTCGTGCTGTCCTGCCAGTCGGCGCTGGCGCTGGGCACGCTGTTCGGCGGCTGGCGCATCGTGCATACGATGGGCTCCAAGATCACGCGCCTCAACCCCATGCAGGGTTTCTGCGCCGAGACCGGCGGGGCGCTGACATTGTTCGGCGCGACCTGGCTCGGCATCCCCGTCTCGACCACCCACACCATCACCGGCGCCATCATCGGCGTGGGTGCGGCGCGCCGCGTTTCGGCGGTGCGCTGGGGCATCGCCGGCAACATCGTCATCGCCTGGATAGTCACCCTGCCGGCCACGGCCGCGATCGCGGCGCTCACCTACTGGATCACGCATCTGGCCGGCTGATGCGGCATCTGGCGCTTGCGTCCCGCCAAAAGCGGATTATGTGACTCCTGAATTCACCGTCATGCCAGTCGGCCACGTGCCGGCCAGCCCGAGGAACACCCTATGTCCGTGAGCAAGGAAACCGTCATCGAGAAGCTGAGGACGGTCAACGGGCCGGACTTTTCCGGCAATATCGTCGATCTCGGCCTGGTCTCGGAAATCTTCATCGCCGACTCGAAGGTCTTCTTCTCCATCACCGTGCCGGCGAAGCGGGCGCAGGAGCTGGAGCCGCTGCGCGCCGCGGCAGAGCGTGCCGTGAAGGCGATCCCCGGCGTCGCCGGCGCCATGGTGGCGTTGACCGCCGAGAAGAAGGGCGGCGGCATGGAGAACGCTCCGCCGCGCCAAACGCCAGCAACCGCGCCAAGGCCCACGCCGTCCGCCGCGCCCTCTGCGCGGCCCGCACCACCGGCGGCGCCCTCGCATACATCGGGCAAGCGCGGCGTGCCGGGCATCGAGGCGATCATCGCCGTGGCCTCAGGCAAGGGCGGCGTCGGCAAGTCGACCACCGCCATCAACCTCGCCCTTGGCCTCGCCGCGCTGGGCAAGAAGGTGGGCGTACTGGACGCCGACATTTACGGCCCGTCCATGCCGCGCCTGCTCGGCATCAAGGGCCGGCCGGAGACCAAGGACGGCCGTATCCTCCAGCCGATGCGGAATTTCGGCCTCAAGGTCATGTCGATGGGCTTCCTCGTCGACGAGGAGACGCCGATGATCTGGCG
>CAZBBT010000371.1:0-1602 GCA_964490065.1 uncultured Mesorhizobium sp.
GAAACTATTTCGCAAACGCCGGATACGCTTCCGTCAAACCGTGAAAGGCTCTAGTTCAGCAGCCACAGGCCAAGCGGACCGAAGACCGACCGTAGGCTGAGTCCGCGACTGCGGGCCGCCGGTTGTCCGGCGCCCCGCAAAGGGCCAGCCGCGATAGCGGCGGTACGGTCCGTGAGCGCGAATGAGACCCGATCAAGCCGCCTGCTTCTTCGGCTGGATCAGGCCGCGCTCGATCAGAAGCTCGGCGATCTGTACGGCGTTGAGGGCCGCGCCCTTGCGCAGATTGTCCGAGACGATCCAGAGGTTGAGGGCGTTGTCCAGCGTCGAATCCTCGCGGATGCGGGAGATGTAGGTGGCGTCCTCGCCGGCGCTTTCGATCGGGGTGACGTAGCCGCCGTCCTCGCGCTTGTCGATGACCAGGCAGCCGGGTGCCTCGCGCAGGATGTCGCGCGCCTCGTCGGCCGTGATCGGCTTCTCGAACTCGACGTTGACGGCCTCCGAATGGCCGATGAACACCGGCACGCGCACGCAGGTGGCGGTGAGCTTGATCTTCGGGTCGAGCATCTTCTTCGTCTCGGCCACCATCTTCCACTCTTCCTTGGTGGAGCCGTCGTCCATGAAGACGTCGATGTGCGGGATGACGTTGAAGGCGATGCGCTTGGTGAACTTCTTGGCCTCGATCGGGTCGGCGACGAAGACGGCGCGCGTCTGCGTGAAGAGCTCGTCCATGCCTTCCTTGCCGGCGCCGGACACCGACTGGTAGGTCGAGACGACGACACGCTTGATGGCAGCCACGTCATGCAGCGGCTTCAGCGCCACCACCATCTGCGCGGTCGAGCAGTTGGGGTTGGCGATGATGTTCTTCTTCGTGAAGCCGGTAACGGCATCCGGGTTCACTTCCGGCACGATCAGCGGCACGTCGGGATCGTAGCGGAAGGCCGAGGAATTATCGATGACGACGCAGCCCTGCCTGCCGATCTTCGGCGACCATTCCTTCGACACGTTGCCGCCGGCCGACATCACTGCGATGTCGGTGTCGGAGAAATCGTAGCTTTCCAGCGCCCGGACCTTGAGTGACTTGTCGCCGTAGGACACTTCCTGGCCGACCGAGCGGCGTGAGGCGAGCGCCACCACCTCGTCGGCGGGAAAGCCGCGCTCCTCCAGTATGTTGAGCATTTCGCGGCCCACATTGCCCGTGGCGCCGACGACCGCAACCTTGAAACCCATTGCAAAATCTCCTTCGCGCTCTCCGCTTGGTTGCTTGGAGAAACCCGCCGGCCGTCGCGGGTCCCGCCTCCCCCAGTCTTGACCCTATTTGGCCAGACCCGGGGAGAGGGCGGAGTGGCCAAGGGAGATCAGACCGTGGTGGCGGTCGTTTTTTCGGCCGTGGTTTTGATCGAAGCGAGGAATGCACGCGTGCGTCCACCGGCCAGCATCGAGCCGTAGCCGGGAAAATCGAAGGCGAAAAAGGCCATCAGCAGGCCGCGCATCGGAGCAATCCTGTTCGGTCGCGGCTTTTACGCGGTTTGCGGAAAGAGTCAACGCGTTGTCCGGGTTCAGGACATATGAGACGGTTGCGGTGTTCCGGTGCTGAAGGATGAG
>CAZBBT010000372.1:0-1586 GCA_964490065.1 uncultured Mesorhizobium sp.
CCGGTAACGGATACAAGGAAGGCGTCATCGAAGCCATGAAGTCCTACACAAACATCAAGACATTCTCACTGCCGTGGACGAATTGAGCGCCGCCCGCATCGCCGCTTTCCGGGGGAGCCGCCACGGCTCCCTCGTTTGCGTTTTCTCTTGAGGGTCCGGGAGGTTTTCCATGGCACGCCCGCAACCGGTCATCGTCCACACGGAAGGCGAGTCGAACAGTTCCGCGGCGCGCGGAGCATGGAGCGCGAAGCAGAGCGACGCAGCCACGAAGAAGCTGCTCGACCGCGACGCCGCGGCCTTCCTGCATCAGAGCCTGTCCAGTCCTTGCGTGACGGCAATCGCCAAGGCCGAGGGCATCTGGATCGAGGACACGGCCGGCCGCCGCTACATGGATTTCCATGGCAACAGCGTGCACCACATCGGCTACGGCCATCCGCGGCTGAAGGAGGCCATCCGCCGCCAAATGGACGAACTGCCGTTTTCGCCGCGCCGCTTCACCTGCGAGCCGGCGGTGGAACTGGCCGAGACATTGGGAGAACTGGCGCCCGGCGATCTCGGCAAGGTGCTGTTCACCACCGGCGGCTCGGACGCCATCGAAGTGGCGCTGAAGGTCGCGCGCGCCGCCACCGGCCGCTTCAAGACGCTGTCCTTCTGGGATGCCTTCCACGGCGCGGGCTTCGGCGCGTCCAGCGTCGGCGGCGAGGCGACGTTCCGCTCCGGCATTGCCGGGCCGCTCCTGCCCGGCACCGAGCATGTCGCGCCCTGGGCGCCGCACAATTGCCCGTATGGGACTTCCTCCCTTGAAGATTCCGCCCGCGCCTGCGCCAACATGATCTCCTATGTGCTCGGCCGGGAGGGGGATTTCGCCGCCGTCGTCGCCGAGCCGATGCGGGCGACGCCGCTGGTGCCGGCGCCGGGCTTCTGGAAAGCGGTGCGCGAGGCCTGCGACCGCCACGGCACGTTGCTCATCTTCGACGAGATCCCGACCGGTCTCGGCAAGACCGGAAAGTTCTTCGCTTCCGAGCATGATGGCGTCACGCCCGACATCATCGTCATGGGCAAGGCGCTCGGCGGCGGCATCCTGCCGATCGCCGCCGTCGTCGCACGGCGCGACCTCGATGTGGCGGGCGACTACGCCATCGGTCACTATACGCACGAGAAGAACCCGGTGACGACGCGCGCGGCGCTCACCACCATCGCCATCGTGCGCGAGGAGGGCTTGGCCGAACGCGCCGCCGAACTCGGCGGCTGGGCGATGGATAGGATGCGCGAGCTGATGGCGCGCTCGCCCTTCGTCGGCGACGTGCGGGGCAGGGGGCTGATGTTCGGCGTCGAAATGGTCGAGGACGAGGACACGTTCAGGCCGAATCATGCACTGGCCGAGCGCATCTACTACCGCTGCCTGGAAAAGGGCCTGTCCTTCAAGATCAGCGCCGGCAGCGTGCTGACGCTGTCGCCGCCGCTGGTGATTTCGCGGGACGATTTGGAGCGGGCCTTGACGATTGTCGAGGACGCGGTGTTGGCGGGGTGAATATGCAGGCTTGCGCACCCCCACCCCTAACCCCCCCCCACACGGGGGAGGGGAA
>CAZBBT010000373.1:0-1576 GCA_964490065.1 uncultured Mesorhizobium sp.
AAGGTGTGGACGCTGGTCGCCTGGTGCGAGATGCGCGGCGATTTTCGTGCCTTCCGCATCGACCGGATCGGCTCGGTCGTCAATGCCGGCCGCATCTTCAAGCCCGAGCGCGGCAAGCAGCTCGCCGATTTCTACCGCGCGGTGGAACGCAGCGAGGCATACGGCATGGGGCCGACGGCGAGAGGGGCGTAACCTCGGAGTTCGTCATCCTCGGGCGAGCAAGGAGCGCAGCGACGCAGCGCAGACCCGGGGATCCATGCCTGAACCTTGGTAAGATCACCGACGGTCGAGGACGTTCGGGCCGGCGCTTTGCGCCGGTGCTCTACGACCACCGGCGCCCGGCCGGTCCCGCTGCTTGCGGCAGCTCCCGGGCGTTCGACACCTCTCATCGTGCCACCGGAACGATGAGTTTGCCTTCGGCAAACCGGCATCTTACCCCTGCGGTTGAGGCTCCATGCCGCCTTCGGGTTCGGGGCCCTTCTTCTTGCCGCGGGCGGCGCCTGCCTTCGGCACGGCCGAGCCGCGGCTGGGCGGCGTGTCGTCGCCGAGGTCGCGCGAGGGCTTGTTGCCGGCGAGCAATTGCTTGATCTCCTCGCCCGACAGCGTCTCGTATTCGAGCAGGCCTTCGGCCAGCGCCACCCAGTCCTTCTTCTTCTTGGTCAGCACCTGCCTGGCGGTCGAATAGGCCTCGTCGATCAGGCGGCGCACCTCGGCGTCGATGATCTGCGCGGTCTCTTCCGAGATGTTCTGCTGGCGGGCCACGGAGTGGCCGAGGAAAACCTCTTCCTGGTTGTCGCCATAGGCGACATGGCCGAGCTTGTCGGAGAAGCCCCAGCGCGTCACCATGGCGCGCGCCAGCTTGGTCGCCTGCTCGATGTCGGAGGAAGCGCCGGAGGTGATGTTCTCCTTGCCGAACTTGAACTCTTCCGCGACGCGGCCGCCCATCATGATCGCCAGCCTGGAGATCATGTATTTGTAACTCATCGAATACTTGTCGCCTTCCGGCAACTGCATGACCATGCCCAGCGCGCGGCCGCGCGGGATGATGGTCGCCTTGTGCAATGGATCGGCCGACGGCACGTTGAGCGCCAGGATCGCATGGCCGGCCTCGTGATAGGCGGTCAGTTCCTTCTCGGCCTGGGTCATGGCCGAGGAGCGCCGTTCCGCGCCCATCATGATCTTGTCCTTGGCGTCCTCGAACTCGGCCATGGTGACGAGGCGCTTGTTGCGCCGCGCGGCCATCAGCGCCGCTTCGTTGACGAGATTCATCAGGTCGGCGCCGGAGAAGCCGGGCGTGCCGCGCGCGACGACCTTGAGGTCGACATTCGGCGCCAGCGGCACGTTGCGCACATGGACCTTCAGGATCTTCTCGCGGCCGATGATGTCCGGGTTCGGCACCACCACCTGGCGGTCGAAGCGGCCGGGCCGCAGCAGTGCGGGGTCGAGCACGTCGGGCCGGTTGGTGGCGGCGATCAGGATGATCGACTCGTTGGATTCGAAGCCGTCCATCTCGACCAGCAACTGGTTCAGCGTCTGCTCGCGCTCGTCGTTGCCGCCGCCGAGGCCGGCGCCGCGA
>CAZBBT010000374.1:0-1550 GCA_964490065.1 uncultured Mesorhizobium sp.
ATGATGATCTTCATGCTCGCCGCCGCCATGACCGTCGCCATGCTGATCGCCACCGTGTTCGGCATGCACCAGGAGGCCCAGCGCCTCAAATACGAGCCCAGGCGCATAGACCGCTTCGGCCATCGCCGCTTCTGAGGGCCATCCTTCGATCTTGTATCAATCGAGAGCGTCAGGCGTCTTCGCCATATCGACGAGCGTCCAGCCGTCGCGAACCGGATTGGGCCGCCGCCCGATTTCTCGATAACCGAAGGTGATATAGAGCGCGATGTTCCGCTCCATGCGGGCATTCGTATAGAGGCGAATTTCGGAATATCCCGCTCTTGCTGCCTGGGTGTCGGCAAACCGCAGCAATTTCCGGCCGAACCCCCTGCCCTGGAAGCCCGGCGCCACCGCCACGCTGAAGATCATCATGTGATCGGCTTCCTTTTCCAGCACGATCACACCGGCAAGCCGGCCTGCGCTTTCCAGCAGCCAGACTTCGCCCGCCTCGATACGCGGGATATAATCTTCCGTCACCGGGATGGGCGGCGCGCCGAACAGTTCGGTGTACGGCCGGTAAGCCGCCTCGGTCAGCGCGACGATCGCGTCAAGGTCGGCGGCCCCGGCAAGTCGCATATCCTCGGCGTTCGAGGAGTCCGTGCTCATTCTTCCGTGGAGCCGGGGACGTCCGCGTCCGGTGCAACGTCTCCAGCGACGTCTGTTTCGACATCTTCCTCGCCCTGCGGCTCGGAGATGCGCTCGACCGACACGACCTTCTCGCCTTCGGCGGTGTTGAAGATGGTGACACCCTTGGTGGCGCGGCTGGCGAAGCGGATATTGTTCACCGGCACGCGGATGACCGTGCCGCCATCCGAAACCAGCATGATCTGGTCGTCGTTTTCGACCGGGAAGGCGGCCACCAGCCGGCCGATCTCGTTGACTTTCGAGACGTCGGTGGCGCGGATGCCCTTGCCGCCGCGACCGATCACACGGAAGTCGTATGAGGACGACCGCTTGCCATAGCCGTATTCAGTGAGCGTCAGCACGAACTGTTCGTGATCCTTCAGTTCCTCGTAGCGAGCGTCGGTGAGTTCACCGCCCTCGCCCACATCCTCGTTGGTCAGCGCCACCTCGTCCTCGCTCTCCTCGGCCGAAGCCAGCCGGCGCTCGGCGACGGAACGCTTGAGGTAGGCGGCGCGCTCCCACGGCTCTGCCTTTACATGCTCGAGGATGGTCATCGAAATGGCGCGATCGCCTTCGCCCATGGCAATGCCACGCACGCCCTGGGAAGACCGCCCGGCGAAAACCCGCACGTCGGACACCTGGAAGCGGATGCACTGGCCGCTGTCGGCGGTGAGCAGCACGTCGTCATTGTCGGTGCAGGTCTCGACTGCGAGGATGGCGTCGCCCTCCTCGTCGAACTTCATGGCGATCTTGCCGTTGCGTTTCACGTCGGCGAAGTCGGACAGCTTGTTGCGCCGCACGGTGCCGCGCGTCGTGGCGAACATCACGTCGAGCTTGTCCCACTCGGACTCGTCCGGCAGCGGCAGGATGGCGGTGATGCGGTCGCC
>CAZBBT010000375.1:0-1541 GCA_964490065.1 uncultured Mesorhizobium sp.
TGCGCATGGACCTCCATGCCGATGATGACCTCCCAGTCGCCGGTGGCGCCGGGGATCAGTCGCTTCGGGTCGGGAGTTCGGGTATCGACGATGCTCATCAGGACCTGCTGAAACTTGAAAGTCACGTTTGGCGTGATTTTGGACGTGCGCTTTCGCTAGTGCAAAGCGGGACGGGAGGCAAGCGCGGCGCGCCTTATCTCCTCTCCGGCATTTTCCAGGCGCTTGCTCCGGGGGCAAGCCCCGCTCGCAAGGCGCACGGCTTCGCGTTCCCGGCGGCGCATTTCCGTCCGCCAGGGTCTGAAAAGCTGTCACTGTTAAGGCATCAATGCCTGTCCCGCCGGACTTATGACGTATCCAACACGGGCGGCACCGGGGAATCCAGCCGGCGAGGCGCCGCCCCGGAAATCCCGAGCGACGGCCGGCCGGCTGGCGAGTGGGCTGCGCCGGGGAGCGCGAGCCGCGCGGCCTGCGCCATCAGGGCACACAGCACCAGCGCCAACGCCCGGTACCGGGCCGCAAGCCGCACCGCGTCGCCGGTATCCTCCAGCGCATCGGACGGAACCGGCTCGCCGCCGAAGAGGAAGGCGCGCGCCTCGGCCTCGCCGTGGCTCAGAATGCCGAGCACCCGCCGGCGGCGAAGGTAGGGAGCGCCGGCCGCAAGGTCGGCCAGGTTGGCGAGGGCGAACAGCAGCGCCACGATGCGCTCAAGCACATCGCAATTCCAGTTCGCTTCTCCTTCCCTGCCAGCCATTCCATTCTCCGTTTCAGGCGCGAAAAGTATGAAGGAAGCTTTGGGGGTGTGGAAAGATCGCGGCGACCGGCGACCTTAATAGATTGAAAAGGCTAAGAAATTTGTTCGAGCGATCGTGGGCCTGTCCACAGGCTGCCGGCACACCCGCGCTATCCCCAGTGCGGGGGAGATAGCGATTTCCAGTGTCCAGCGAACAGGCCGAAACCGCCTACAATGGGCGCGTCTCTACGCCGTGGCGATATAGGCCCGGATCTCCTCCGCCTCGCGCTCGACGTCCTCGATGCGCTTCTTGACCACATCGCCGATGGAAACGATGCCGTCGAGAAGGCCGTTCTTCTCCACCGGCAGATGGCGGAAGCGGCCGACGGTCATGATCTCCATCAACTCGTTGACCGTATGGTTCTCGTTGCAGATCTTCACCTTGGGCGTCATTGCCGCCCGCACGGTCATGTCGAGCGCCGCAGCGCCTTCCTTGGCGATCACCCGCACCACGTCGCGTTCGGAGAGGATGCCGACGATCTTGCGGTCGCCATTGGTGATGACGAGCGCGCCGATGCGGCGCTCGGACAGGATGCGGACGGCCTCGGAAAGCTTCTCGTTCGGCCCGAGCGTCAATACGTCATGGCCCTTCGCTTCCAGAATTGCCTTAACAGTCATGGCGTCCTCCTCTGCCGGGGCCGGCGCCAGCCGTCACCGGCCTTCACGTTCCGGTGAACAGAGTGCGCCGCGTTTGGTTGCATTTCAAGTGCATGGAGCGGCGAGTCAGACCGCTTTTGCGTCGTCCTTGCGG
>CAZBBT010000376.1:0-1502 GCA_964490065.1 uncultured Mesorhizobium sp.
GGCAACCGCGCCATCGGCCACACGCGCTACGCCACCACCGGCGGCGCCGGCCTGCGCAACATCCAGCCCTTCTTCGCCGAACTGGCCGACGGCGGCTTCGCCGTCGCCCACAACGGCAACCTCACCAACGCCATGACGGTGCAGCGCACGCTGCAGAAGCAGGGCGCGATCTTCTCCTCGACCTCCGACACCGAGACCATCCTGCACCTCGTCGCCATGTCGAAGGAGCGCGACCTCAACGCCCGCTTCATCGATGCGGTGCGCCAGGTGGAAGGCGCCTTCTCGCTGGTGGCGCTGTCGTCGAAGAAGATGATCGGCTGCCGCGACCCGCTGGGCATCCGCCCGCTGGTGCTGGGCGATCTCGACGGCGCCTGGATCCTCGCCTCCGAAACCTGCGCGCTCGATATCATCGGCGCGCGCTTCGTGCGCGACATCAAGCCGGGCGAGATGGTGGTGGTCACCGCCAAGGGCGTGGAAAGCATTTTCCCCTTCGAGCCGCAGAAGACGCGCTTCTGCATCTTCGAATATGTCTATTTCGCGCGGCCGGACTCCTCGGTCGAAGGCCGCAACGTCTACGATGTGAGGAAGCGCATCGGCGCCGAGTTGGCGCGCGAAAGCCCGGTCGAGGCCGACATCGTCGTGCCGGTGCCGGATTCCGGCACGCCGGCGGCGATCGGCTTTTCGCAGGAAGCCAATCTTCCCTTCGAGCTGGGCATCATCCGCAACCACTATGTCGGCCGCACCTTCATTTCGCCCGGCGATTCGATCCGCCATATGGGCGTGAAGCTGAAGCACAACGCCAACCGCCGGATGATCGAGGGCAAGCGGGTGGTGCTGGTTGACGATTCGATCGTGCGCGGCACCACCAGCCAGAAGATCGTGCAGATGGTTCGCGACGCGGGCGCGAAGGAAGTGCACATGCGCATCGCCTCGCCGCCGACGCGGGCGTCCTGCTTCTACGGCGTGGACACGCCGGAGAAGTCGAAGCTGCTGGCGTCGCGCATGTCGGTCGAGGAAATGGCGGACTTCATCCGCGTCGATTCGCTCGGCTTCCTCTCCATCGACGGACTTTACCGCGCCGTCGGCGAGGCCGCCCGCAACAACGAGATCCCGCAGTTCTGCGACGCCTGCTTCACCAGCCAGTATCCCACCCGGCTGGCCGATTTCGAGCATTCCGACAATGTGCGCACGCTCTCGCTGCTGGCGGTCGGCGGGCCGTGAGCAGTTTCCACTCGAATTCGATTTCGTGAGCATATGACTTTTCCCGATCTCACCGGCCGTCTCGCCGTCGTCACCGGCGCCTCGCGCGGCATCGGCTATTTCATCGCCAGGCACATGGCGGCGGCCGGCGCGCATGTCGTCGCGGTCGCCCGCACCGTCGGCGGGCTCGAGGAACTGGACGACGAGATCAAGGCGGAGAACAAGCGCACCGGCAAGGGCGAGGCGACGCTGGTGCCGCTCGATCTCGCCGACATGGAGGGCATCGACCGGCTGGGCGGCGC
>CAZBBT010000377.1:0-1493 GCA_964490065.1 uncultured Mesorhizobium sp.
CGGCCGGCCGAACAATGTCGGCACCAAGCTCTTCATGCTGGTCGGGCACGTGAACACGCCCTGCACTGTCGAGGAGGCGATGGGCATCACCTTCCGCGAGCTGGTGGAAAAACATGGCGGCGGCGTGCGCGGCGGCTGGGACAATCTGCTGGCGGTCATTCCGGGCGGCGCATCGTGCCCTGTCGTGAAAGGCCCGGACATTCTCGACGCACCGATGGATTTCGACGGGATGCGCGAGCTGAAATCGTCCTTCGGCACGGCTGCGGTTATCATCATGGACAAGTCGACCGACATCGTGAAGGCGATCGCGCGGCTGTCCTATTTCTTCAAACACGAAAGCTGCGGCCAATGCACACCGTGCCGCGAAGGCACCGGCTGGATGTGGCGGGTGATGGAGCGGCTGGTGCGCGGCGAGGCGCAGAAGCGCGAGATCGACATGCTGCTCGACGTCACCAAGCAGATCGAAGGCCACACCATCTGCGCGCTGGGCGACGCCGCGGCCTGGCCCATCCAGGGCCTGATCCGCAATTTCCGCCCGGAGATCGAGCGGCGTATCGACGAATTCACCCGCAATGCGCATCGCGCCGAACCTGTGCTGGTGGCGGCCGAGTAGGGACCATGGACAAGCCGGACCACAGGACAATGCCGAAGGAGATGGCCAGCGCGGCCAACCTGATGGTGCATCCGCTCGCCGGCGCGGCGGCGCTGTCGGCGCTCGGCGTCGGCCTTGCCAGCCAGACGTTCGGGGTCTGGATGGGCGCGCTGACCGGCGCGGTCGAGGTTTCGCAGCGGTTGTTCCAGCCGGACGGCGATATCGGTGACTTCGGCCAGTCCGGCAAGTCGGCAGAGAAGGTGGAGCCGGTGACCGCGAAAGCGGACGAGACGCGCGCACTGATCGAAAAGACCAAGGCACTGGCCGCCAGGAAGGCACGTCAAACGTCGACCGACAGGCGGTCATCGGAGGCCGTGGCTTCGCTGTCGAAGGTCGCGCCGATTAAACCGGCCGTAGCCCTGGCCGAGACTCCTTTGGCTCAAGGCGCGGCCGCGCTGATGCCGGAGGATTTCCGCCAGCCGAACGCGGCGGAGCGGCCGGCATCTCCGGACGACCTCAAGGCGATTTCCGGCATCGGCCCGAAGGTCGAACAAGTGCTGAACGGGCTCGGTATCTGGACCTATGCGCAGATCGCCGGTTGGACCGCCGAGGAGATCGCCTGGGTCGAGGATACGCTCGGCTTCAAGGGGCGCATCGGTCGCGACGGCTGGCAGGCGCAGGCGGTTGCGCTGGCCGGGATCGAAACGAAACAGTGAGTTGACATCCGGGCGGCCATCGGCAACGCCCGGCAAGGAAATTGCGGAAACTCCGCAGGGGTTTAGGCGAATGGCAAAGCTCAAGGTCGACGGGAAAGAGATCGAGGTACCCGACCACTACACGCTGCTGCAGGCGGCGGAGGCGGCCGGCGCCGAGGTGCCGCGCTTCTGCTTCCACGAGCGAC
>CAZBBT010000378.1:0-1448 GCA_964490065.1 uncultured Mesorhizobium sp.
CTCTCCCGGCCGCTACGCGGCCACCCTCCCCTCAAGGGGGAGGGATTGGCACTTAAAACCGCTCCAACCTCCGCCGCACAGTCTCCAGAAACCGTGCCCGGCTCTGCTGTGTGGACGAATCCATCAGGTAGTGCGCGAGATACATCGTCCGGCAGCGCCAGCCGCACAGGGCGCGGATGCCGCGCATGATCGTCTTGCGTCCGGGCTGACCGACGACAAAGCTCCACCACCAGGGCGCGCCGCAGGTCGTCACCACGGCGATCTTGCGGATATGGCCCATCAGCGGTTCGACCGAATGGCGCGAGCCGTCGAACGTGAAGGCGACGTCCTTGGCCCAGACCCGGTCGAGCCAGCCCTTCAGCATGGCCGGAAGGCCGTACCACCATGTCGGATAGATGAAGACCAGCCCCTCGGCCCAACGCAGGTGCTCGATATGCGGGTGCAATGCCGGATCCATAGGCGCGTGGTCGTTGTAGGCACGCCGTTCCTCCGGCCACATGACCGGATCGAATTTCTCGGCATAGAGGTCAACTAGGCGCGCCTCGCAGCCCCTGGCGCGGATGGCAGCCACCGCCGTGTCGCGCAGAGCCGCACAGAACGAGTCCTCTACCGGATGGCAGTAGACGACCAGGACTTTCATGACGCGCGCCTGTTCATCCGGTCGCCCGCTCCAGTCCCTTGAACAGGAAGGTGCGGCCGCTGCGGTAGTCGTAGTCGGGATTCTCCCAGGCGATCATCTTGCCCGGGTTGAGCAGGCCTTGCGGATCGGCCTCGCGTTTGAAGGCAAGCTGCACGGCATCCGTCTGCTTCATGCCGCCCTCCTCCAGCGTGTAGCGGTGCGGGTTGAAGATCGGGCAACCGTTTTCCTCGAACACGCGGATGATCTCGTCCAGCCGCTCCTCGGTGGTGAATTTCACAAGATTGAGCCCGAAACAGGTGATGGCGCCGTCCAGCCGCACGAACTCCAGATGCGAGAACACCTCGCCGGGGAACATCGCGTCCATCTTTTCCACCAGCGCCAACTGTTTCGGGAACGGATAGAGCGATTGCAGATAGGTGATCGACGGATCGACCCTGAGCGCACGCAAGGTCGTGTGATTCCAGGCCAGCTCGTAGGCCGGCGGCAGCCCTTTCTTCTCCTCGGCCGAGGTATCCGCCGCATTGAACGCGATCACGCCGCCCGCCCGGCGCGTGAAGGCGAGAAACGCATCGAGCGACTGCGGCGCCACCATGCAGACGCAGATGCTCATGCCCTCGGCGAGGAATTTCGCGTGGCGCTTGAAATAGAGCTGCGGCACGGGCGCGGCGATCGGAGTAATCAGCTTGGTGAGAATGCCGTCCTGGCAGGCCAGCGCGTTGCCATAGCGCGCGGCACCCAGGAAGCTGTCGAAGCCGACGATCACGTCCACCCAGTCGTAGGCGGCCGTCAGCGGCATCTCGACCTCGGT
>CAZBBT010000379.1:0-1396 GCA_964490065.1 uncultured Mesorhizobium sp.
CCGCCGCTGATCGCCAGTGCGTTGCGCAGGTTGACTTCGGTGATCTGGCCGAGGACGAAGCCGAGGATGATCGGCGCCATGTCGAAGCCGGCCTTGCGCAGCAGCCATCCCGCCATGCCGATCCCCATCATCAGGAAGACGGAGAAGATCGAGGAATTGGTGGAGTAGACGCCGACGACCGAAAGCACGAGGATGCCCGGCACCAGCAGCCAGTTCGGCACCGTCAGCACGCGGGCGAAGATCTGCACCAGCGGCAGGTTGAGCGCGAGCAGGATGAAGTTGCCGACGAACATCGAGGCGACGAGCCCGCCGACGATCTCCGGCCGCTCGGTGAGCAGCATCGGGCCGGGCTGGATGTTGTAGAGCATGAGCGCGCCCAGCATCACCGCCGTGGTGCCGGAGCCGGGCACACCGAGTGTCAGCATCGGCACGAACGCGCCGCTGGCCGTGGCGTTGTTGGCCGCCTCTGGCGCCGCAAGCCCGCGCACGTCGCCCTTGCCGAAGGTTCCCTCGCTGTCGGAGATGCGCTTTTCTGTGGTGTAGGAGATGGCGCTGGAGACCGATGCCCCGGTGCCCGGCAGCACGCCGACGATGAAGCCGATCACCGAGGCGCGTATCGTCGCGCCGGTGCATTTCACCAGGTCGCTCATGCGCGCCGTCATGCGGCCGAGTTCGCGGATCATCGTCATGCCGCGCCCCTGGTTCTCGAGGATGATCAACGCCTCCGAGATTGAGAACAGGCCGATCACCAGGACGACGAACTCGATCCCTTCGCTGAGTTCCGGCTGGTCGAAGGTGAAGCGGTAGGCGCCGGAGGTCGGGTCGAGGCCGACGGTGGCGAGCACCAGCCCGATAATGCAGCCGATCAGCGTCTTGATCGGCTGGCTGCCGACCATCGAGCCCAGCGTGGCGAAGGCGAAGATCATCAGCACGAAATACTCCGCCGGACCGAAGCCGATCGCCAGGCTGGAGAGCACGGGCGCGAACAGCGCCAGGCCGACCGTGCCGAAGATGCCGCCCACGAACGAAGATATGCCGGAGATCGCAAGCGCTTCTCCCGCCCGCCCCTGCTTGGCCATGGGGTAGCCGTCCATCGCCGTCATCACGGCGCCGGCGTCGCCCGGCACGTTGAGAAGGATGGAGGAAATGCGCCCGCCATACTCCGCGCCGCAATAGATCGCGGCGAGCAGGATCATCGTGCTCTCGGCGGGCAGCCCCATCGTGTAGGCGATCGGCAGAAGCAGCGCGATGCCGTTGATGGGGCCGATGGCCGGCAGTGCCCCGACCAGCGTGCCGACGAAGCAGCCGATGAAGCCGATGATGAGGTTCTGCGTGGTCAGCGCGACGGCGAAGCCGTGCCACAGATAGTCGAGATTCATGTTCGGGACCTTTCAGG
>CAZBBT010000380.1:0-1366 GCA_964490065.1 uncultured Mesorhizobium sp.
GTATCCTCGACAATGGCGAGGCTGGGCGGCAGCGACAGCACCGGCGCGTCGTTGAGGGCTGAGACCGTCAGTGCCCTGGTGGCGGCCACGGACGCATCCTCGCCGTCATTGACGACGATGCTGATGGTGCGGGCAGCCGTATCCGGATCGTCGGAGCTGTTGAGATAGCTCACCGCCCGCAGTGCCGCCTGCCACTGGCCGAGCGTCGCCGTCGCACCCGAAGAGGTCAGCGTCAGCACGCCGGTGGCGTCATCATAGCTGGCGGCGATGTTGCCCATGGTGGCGCCGTCATTGACGAAGCCCAGCACATCCTCGCCCGTCACGAAGCCGCCGGTGATCGACACCGTCGCCGAGGCCAGGCCGGCATTGTCGACATCGGTCAGCACCAGGCCGGGATCGACCGCGACGGCAGGATCGTTCTCGCTGTAGCTGATGGTACCGCCGCTCGTGGTCACCTCAGGCGCGTCGTTGACGGCGGTGACGGACAGGGTCCTGGTGGCGGCGATTGAATCGACAGTCCCGTCATTGACCACCACGCTGATCGTACGGGCCGCCGTATCGGGATCGTTGGAGCTGTTGAGATAGCTCACCGCCCGCAGCGCCGCCTGCCACTGGCCAGGCGTCGCCGTCGCACCCGAAGAGGTCAGCGTCAGCACGCCGGTGGCGTCATCGTAGCTGGCGGCGATGTTGCCCATGGTGGCGCCGTCATTGACGAAGCCCAGCACATCCTCGCCCGTCACGAAGCCGCCGGTGATCGACACCGTCGCCGAGGCCAGGCCGGCATTGTCGACATCGGCCAGCACCAGGCCGGGATCGACCGCAAGGGCAGGATCGTTCTCCGTGTAGCTGGCAGAGCCGCCGCTTGTGGTCACCTCAGGCGCGTCATTGACGGCGGTGACGGACAGGGCCCTGGTGGCGGCGGTTGAAGCGGCAGTCCCGTCATTGACCACCACACTGATGGTGCGGGCCGCCGTATCCGGATCGTCGGAGCTGTTGAGATAGCTCACCGCCCGCAGCGCCGCCTGCCACTGGCCAGGTGTTGCCGTCGCCCCCGAAGAGGTCAGCGTCAGCACGCCGGTGGCGTCATCATAGCTGGCGGCGATGTTGCCCATGGTGGCGCCGTCATTGACGAAGCCCAGCACATCCTCGCCCGTCACGAAGCCGCCGGTGATCGACACCGTCGCCGAGGCCAGGCCGGCACTGTCGACATCGGCCAGCACCAGGCCGGGATCGACCGCAAGGGCAGGATCGTTCTCCATGTAGCTGGCAGAGCCGCCGCTCGTGGTCACCTCAGGCGCGTCGTTGACGGCAGTGACCGAGGTGGCGACCGAGGCGGTGGCGGCGGAGATGGCGCTCGTTCCGCCGC
>CAZBBT010000381.1:0-1328 GCA_964490065.1 uncultured Mesorhizobium sp.
GGAACGTAGCGGCCGTTGCGCTTGTAGACGATCTCGGCCTTCTCATGCGTGTGCAGGTGATAGAGCTTCAGCGACCGCGTCTCGGCCCTGGCCGCCACCGGCGCCATGCCCATGGCGCAAAGCACGACCAGTGCCACCAGCCATTTCGGCCAGACGCCCGCGCGCAAATGCCGTCCGTCGTCGAGTCGTTCGATTCTGTTCAAATCAAATGGCCCTACAGGCTGCCGTTTGTCCCCGGATTTGACCAAACGGACGTGATTCCAATCACATCCAAGTATCGAACCCAATGGTTAATCATGGCTTAGTGAAGCCGAATTGCGCCAACACCATGGCGACAAATCGGCAAAAAAGCTATACGGGGCATCTTGGTAAATCGCTGGTTTAAATAGTGTTTTGGCCTTTTGGCCGAACACGATCTGTTACACTTCGCCTTAATCCGTGAAAACCGCGTGTTTTTGAGTCAAATTCGACCGGAAAAGCCGGGAAAATGACCGAAAAATGGCCGAAGCTCTCCAGGGATCAGGAGGCCATTCGCTCGAATCGGCCGTCTTCGGGCTCGATGCCGTATTCCTTGAGCTTGCGGTAGAGCGTCGACCGTCCGATGCCGAGGCGCCGCGCCACCTCGCTCATCTGGCCGTTATAGTGCTCGATGGCGAGCTTGATCATCTCCAGTTCCACCGCCGCCAGCGAGCGCACATTGCCGCGGTCGTCCAGCGCCTGCACCGTGCCGAAGCGCGGCCGTGCCATGCCGGTCGAAGCTTCTGAAGAGATGCCGGTGTCGGTCGGCGCCTGGACGGCATCGCCGGTATCGACCAATATGTCGCCGGCGGAACTGCGCAGATCGACGGCCCCCTCCACCTGGGCGCGGATCTGCGGGAACTCCTCGGGCGTGAGCACGTCGCCGTCGCACAGCACCGAGGCGCGGAAAACCGCGTTTTCGAGCTGCCTGATGTTGCCGGGCCAGTCATAGGCCGTCAGCATGGCGAGCGCGGCCTCGCTGACGCCGCGCAACCGCCTGTGCGGATCGGTCGGCGCGACGCGATCCATGAAGTGCCGGACAAGGAAGGGAATGTCGTCGCGCCGCTCGCGCAGCGGCGGTACGAAGATCGGGTAGACGTTGAGGCGATAGAACAGGTCTTCGCGGAAGGCACCGTCCTTGACCCGCTGCAGCAAGTCGCGATGCGTGGCCGAGATCAGCCTGATATCCACCTTGAGCGTCGAACGCCCGCCGACCGGATCGACTTCGCCATCCTGCACGGCTCGCAACAGCTTCACCTGCACGTCGAGCGGCAGGTCGCCGATCTCGTCGAGGAACAGCGTGCCGCCAT
>CAZBBT010000382.1:0-1323 GCA_964490065.1 uncultured Mesorhizobium sp.
TTGAACCGCGCCGGGTTTACCGGAGGCCATTTGGTTTAAGTTACGCCGCGATGGCCTGTTCTTCCAGCATGGCGTAGTAGCGTTCCTCGGCTTCGACCGGGGGGATATTGCCGATGGGTTCCAGCAGCCGGCGATTGTTGAACCAATCGACCCAGCTCAGCGTGGCGAACTCGACAGCCTCGAAGCTACGCCATGGCCCGCGCCGATGGATAACTTCGGCTTTGTAGAGTCCGTTGATCGTCTCGGCGAGAGCGTTGTCGTAGCTGTCGCCGACACTGCCGACAGACGGTTCTATCCCAGCCTCCGCCAAACGCTCGGTGTAGCGGATGCTGACATATTGCGATCCGCGGTCGGAGTGATGAACCAGACCGCCGCGATGATCGGGGCGCCGTTCATGCAGCGCCTGCTCGAGAGCATCGAGGACAAAGCTCGCATGGGCGGTCCTACTCACTCGCCAGCCGACAATGCGACGGGCGTAGGCGTCGATGACGAAGGCTACGTAGACGAAGCCCGACCAGGTGCTGACGTAGGTAAAGTCCGAGAGCCAGAGCCTGTTTGGCGCCGGGGCATGGAACACCCGGTTCACATGGTCGCGTGGACATGGCGCGGCCTTGTCCTGCACCGTGGTGCGGATCGGCTTGCCGCGAATGACCCCGTGAAGGCCGAGTTCGGCCATCAGGCGTTCGACCGTGCAGCGTGCGACTGCGAAGCCCTCGCGCAGCATCTGACGCCAGACCTTCCTTGCGCCGTAGACCTCGAAGTTCTCGGCGAAGACACGTTTAATCTCTGGCTTGAGCTCCAGGTCCCGCTTCGCCCGCGCCGACAGCTTCTCAGGATCGGCGCGCTTGGCGACATGATCGTGGTAGGTCGACGGGGCGATCGGCAGCATCTTGCAGATCGGCTCGACCCCATGCGCCTCGCGGTGATCGTCAATAAACGCGATCATCGTTTGAATGGGCGGTCGAGCTCCGCCTGGGCAAAATAAGCGCTCGCCTTGCGCAGAATCTCGTTGGCCTGCCGAAGCTCACGGTTCTCCCGTTCAAGAGCCTTTATCTTCTCGGTCGTGTCCGTGGGCACACCAGCCCTCTTGCCGGCATCGACCTCAGCCTTCTTCACCCAATCCAGCAACGTGTGCGCCGAGCAGCCAATCTTCGCCGCTATCGACTGGCAGGCGGTCCAGCGGGAGGAATGGTCAGCCTCATGATCCAACACCAACCGCACCGCGCGCTCGCGCACCTCAGGGGAAAACTTGTTCGTCGTTTTGCTCGTCATGGCTCCATCCTATTTGGAAGTTGGAGCCTCCGGCAAACCCGGCGCGGTTCA
>CAZBBT010000383.1:0-1166 GCA_964490065.1 uncultured Mesorhizobium sp.
GCATAGGCTTCGGTGAACACCGCCCGGTCGCTGATGAGGTCGCTCTGCGGCGGCAGGCCGCCCTTGGGCGCGTAGTAGGTGCGGTTCGCTGTCTTGAGCATGTCCATCACTCGCTCCCTGCTGGGAAGTCTATTGGGGCAGAATGTCCTTGAGGCGCAGCAGCGCGATACGCTCGACCTGTGCGCAGGCGGTCGCGAACTCGGTGGCGCGGTCGCTGCCGATGCGCCGCTCGAACTCGTGCAGGATCTCGTCCTTGGTCTTGCCCTTCACCGCAATGATGAAGGGGAAGCCGAAGGTCGTCACATAGGCGGCGTTGAGCTTGGAGAACAGCTCGCGTTCCTTGTCGGTCAGCGCGTCGAGCCCGGCGGAGGCCTGCTCCTTTGCCGATTCCGGCGTCAGGCGCTTTGCGGCCGCCAGCCGTCCCGCAAGGTCGGGGTGGGCTTTCAGCACCTCCAGCCGCTCGGCATCGCTGGCGGCGCGGAACACCCGGCAGAGCGCGCTGTGCAGGCCGCCCGCCGTGTCGTGGGCGCGGCCGAGTTCCAGTTCGTAGGCGCGCTCCGCGACCCAGGGCGAATGCTCGAAGATGCCGCCGAAACGCTGCACGAACTCCTCGAACTCCATGCGCGACGGCCGCAGTGTCGGTGCCCGGTAGGGGTGGGTTTCGCGCCAGTGCCTGGCGATGTCTATGCGGCGCGCCAGCCACACCTTGTCGTGGCTTTTGACATATTCGATGAAGCGCTTCAGCGCGCCGAAGCGCCCGGGCCGGCCGATCAGGCGGCAGTGCAGGCCGATGGTCATCATTTTCGGCCGCCCGTCCTTGCCCTCTTCGTAGAGCGTGTCGAAGCTGTCCTTCATGTAGGTGAGGAACTGCTCGCCGTTGGAAAAGCCGGCCTGGATGCCGAAACGCATGTCGTTGCAGTCCAGCGTGTAGGGGATGATGAGCAGCGGATCGATGGCGTTGCCGTGGCCGTCATGGTCGAGCCAATAGGGCAGGTCGTCGTCGTAGGTGTCGGAGCAGTATTCGAAACCGCCGGCCTCGGCGACCAGCCGCACCGTGTTGTCGGAGGTGCGGCCGGTGTACCAGCCGGTCGGGCGCTTGCCGGTCACCTCAGTGTGCAGCCGGATCGACTCTTCGATGTCGCGGCGCTCGTCCTCCGGCGAATGGT
>CAZBBT010000384.1:0-1145 GCA_964490065.1 uncultured Mesorhizobium sp.
GGGCCTGTTGCACAATTTGCGTGTTTGGCGTTTTTGGGGTGAAGGAATGAGCAGAGATGCGGTTCATCGGATTTTGTCTGCTTTAGCGGCCGGATTTGATGGCTGGGGCCGATTTTGGACGCAGCTATGGCGTGATCGCCGCCCAGCGTCTGAGGTTGAAGGCGATGGCCGCGAGCATGATCTGAGCACGCGCCTTGGCCAGGCCGACATAGCGTATGCGGGTAAATCGCATGCGGTTCTTCCAGGTGGCGAAGGTGGTTTCGACCGCGGCCCGGCGCCGGGCGATCATGCGGTTGTAGCGCTTGAGCCTCGGCGGCAGGTCGGGATGATGCTTGTTGGGGCGGCGCGCGATGCGCGCTTTGACGCCGGCCGCCTCGAGCCGCGCCCGCCTGGCATGCTTGTCGTAGGCGGCGTCGGCATAGACTTCCCGTTCGTCGCCGCAAATCAGCCGGTCCGCCGGCGTCGTGTCGTTGACATTGGCCGGCGTCGTGTCGAGCCTGCGGATCAGGCCCGAGCCTTGATCCACCCCGACATGGGCCTTGTAGCCGAAGGTGAAGCCGCCCTTCTTGCGCGCCCCGCCGAAGGCCGCATCCGGATCGCGCGAGGCCCGCTCGGCCGTGCCCGGCGCGGCGGCGGACGGGATCAGCGTGGCGTCCAGCATGGTGCCGCGCTTGACCATCACGCCGGCCTTCTCCAACTGCCGGTCGAGTTCGCAAAACAGCCGCTCCAGCAGCGCGCGCGCCACCAGTTCGTTGCGGAAGCGGTTGAGCACGCTGTGATCGGGAACCGCCTCCTCCAGTCCGAGCCCGACAAAGCGCCGGAACGACAGCCGGTCGGCCAGCGCCTCCTCCAATTCGCGGTCCGACAGCCCGTAGAGCGATTGCACCAGAAGCGCCTTGTAGAGCACCAGCGCCGGCCAGCCGGGGCGGCCCGGCCCGTCGTCGTCGAAACCGGCAAGCAGTTTCTCGAAGCGATACCACTTCACAAGGCCGCCAATCCGGTCCAGCGCCCCCGACGAGCCCAACACCTTGCCACCCACAAAAGCCTCCACGAAGCTCATCTGACCCGTCCGCTTCACAGCCACCGCAAAAATCTCCAGTTCCAAACCGCAGTGAATCACAATGCCGAAATTGTGCAACAGGCCC
>CAZBBT010000385.1:0-1044 GCA_964490065.1 uncultured Mesorhizobium sp.
TGAAGGACTTCGCCGCCGTCATCAACCCGCCGCACGCGACGATCCTGGCGGTCGGTGCCGGCGAGCAGCGGGCGGTGGTGAAGGACGGCGAGGTCAAGGTCGCGACCGTGATGTCGGTGACCTTGTCGACCGATCATCGCGCGGTCGACGGCGCGCTCGGCGCCGAACTGCTTGCCGCCTTCAAAAAACTCATCGAAAACCCGATGGCGATGCTCGTCTAGGACGCGACGGGATGAAAACCGTCCTCTGCTATGGCGATTCGCTGACCTGGGGCTTCAACGCCGAAGGCGGCCGGCATCCCTTCGAGGATCGCTGGCCGAGCGTCCTGCAGGTGACCCTGGATAATTCCGTTCGTGTCATTGCCGAAGGGTTGAACGGCCGCACCACCGCCTTCGACGACTATGTGGCCGGCGCGGACCGCAACGGCGCGCGCATCCTGCCCACCATCGTGATGACGCACACGCCGATCGATCTGATCATCTTCCTGCTCGGCACCAACGACATGAAGCCGTGGATCCACGGCAATCCGATGGCCGCCAAGCAAGGCATGCGGCGCCTGGTCGAGATCGTGCGCGGTCACGACTATGGATGGCCGACGCCGCAAATCCTGATCGTCTCGCCGCCTTTGGTAAGCCATACCGAGAACTACGATTTCGGGCAGACATTCGCGGGCGGAGAGGTCGCGTCGAAACAGCTTGCGCCGCTTTATGCCGCGCTCGCCGAGGAAATGGGCTGCGGCTTTTTCGACGCGGCCACGGTCGCGACAACCACGCCGCTCGACGGCGTTCACCTCGACGCGGAGAACACGCGCAAGATCGGCGAGGCACTGGCCCCGGTCGTATGCGCGATGCTGGAAACCAAGGAGAAAAGCCGTGGCTGAGAATTACGACGTCATCATCATCGGCTCCGGTCCGGGCGGTTACGTCACGGCGGTGCGCTCGGCGCAGCTCGGCTTCAAGACCGCGATCATCGAGCGGGAGCATCTCGGGGGCATCTGCCTCAACTGGGGCTGCATTCCGACCAAGGCGCTGCTGCGCTCGGCCG
>CAZBBT010000386.1:0-1030 GCA_964490065.1 uncultured Mesorhizobium sp.
CTCAGGACGTGTCGGGCGCCCGCAGCGCCATGAGCGCCAGGCCGTGGGTGTTCTCCAGGATTTGGCGGCCCTCGCCGCCGGCCCGCCGGAGGCCGGGCGGTCGGCCGGGTTTGAGCGGCCAGATGCGTTGGGTTCGCGGCCTGGCCCTGCCCCTGTCCCCTGCCCGCAACGGCGAGGGGGAGCGGGCGCGCTCGTCCGCGTCCCGCCGGACGCGCGCCCGCCAGAGCGCGAAGCGCCGTGCCTGGCGCGGCAGATCATCCAGTACCCGCTCGAGCGCGGCAAGCCGCAGCGCAAGCCGCGCGGCGGAGACCGGGTCGTCGGGCGAGAGCGGCTGGCGGACGGGGATGAAGACGGGCCGGCTGTAGCCGGGCGTCGAGATGCGCGGCACCGCTTTCCGCGCCGGGCGAGCCGGCAGGAATCGCCGCAGCGGATCGAAAAGTCGAAAGCCGAAAGGACGCGGCGCTTTGCCGTTGTCCTCGCTCCCGTCCTTGCCGGGGCGACCGGCGGCTCGCTCGGCCCAGGCCAGGAATGCGGATTCGGAAACGCCCGCCGGCAACACGATGCCGGCTCTGGTGCCGCCACGCACGAAGATCGAAGCGGGCTTCGGCTTGCGCGGACGCGGCGGCGGCAAGGTCACGGCCACGCCGCGCGCGGCGGCGATGACCAGCCGCCGGATAGCGGCCTCGGCCGGACGCAGCACTCTCAGCACCGCGCGGTGGAGGTGGCGCGGCAGGGTGCCGCCCCGCTCGCCGGCAGCAAGGCCGGCCATGGCGACCAGCATGGCCAGCAGACGCTTCAGCGCCTCCCGGTTCCATTCGATCGCCGCATCCCAGTCCATTGCCGCCTTCCGTTGCTGCCGCCCTCCCGTCGAGGGCAACAAGCATTCTCGCATGGGTGGGGGAGGTGTGGATAAACGGCGCGCCGGATGTCGATAGTCGGTGCCACCCCTCGCCTGGCTGCCGCCATCCTCTCCGCGTAAACGGTAGGGCCATCGCAGATGAATTTTCGAGCGTCGAGCACCCCCACCCCT